>CAYQAJ010000054.1:4600-22531 GCA_964415245.1 uncultured Pirellulaceae bacterium
GACCACGGACAAATCCCCGCGTCACCGTGTCCCCGCGTCACCGTGTCCCCGCGTCCGTGCCGCTTGTCGCGCCTCCGCCACTTCCCGCGGCCTTATCACCACCTGTCGCCGCCGGCACCGCGCGAATCAACGGCGTTACCGGACTTCGGTAACTGGCATATGAATCATAATTCATGAGCAGGTCGACCACCGCGTCAATCTGCTCGATGCTCGTCCCATGGTACAAGTCCTGACTGATGCCGCCGTAATAGGGAGGCTCGGGAGCGTACTTGATGTTCTCCGGCATCGCCGTGAACGGCAGGATGCGGCTGGGAAGCGCCACCCAGTTGCGCACGTACGTGGGCCGCAGACGCGCATGTACGTCGGCCAGGTTGGGAGCGCGGGCGAAGCTGCTGCTACCCGGGCTGTAATCGCCGACGGTGTGACACTTGGCGCAATACGTTTCGACGTCGGTGACGATTTTCATTGCGTCGTCGAAGCGCCGCTGGCTAAGCGGGTACTCCCGGGGAGGCTCCTTCAGTAGCTGGAGTCCCTGGAGTCGCTGCAGATAGCGGCGCTCGGCGTCGGCCAGGTGCGCCTGCCTTTGCCGCGGGTTGAGCTGGTAGGGGTATTCGGCGTCTTGGACCGCGGCGAAGTACCGCACGATCTGGGTCGCCTCGTCCGACGACATGTTGAACTTGGGCATCCGCAGAATTACGGCGGGACGAATCGGATGCGGGTCGAGCAGAAAGTCGTGCAACCACTCCGACTGCACCTTCGTTCCTTCGCCGATCAGCGGCGGAGGCACCCAGCTCCAGGCTTCGGCCCCCTTCCCCTGCGTGCTGTTGTTGGCCTGCATTTCCAGCTTTACGGCGCGGGGCACGAGATATCGGGCCAGATAACCGCCCCGCGGCGGATGCCGCCCTTCGATCATCTCGGCCTCGACGCGCAGCGCCCGCGGCCCCGAGGGATGAATCTTCCCCTCGATCACCGCCGGCTGCCAAAGCTGATAACGGTACGCCAACTCGGCCGGGTTGTACGACTCGCCGTCTTCGAGCGGATCTCCCTCGGCGGTCTCGATGAGAGGCCGACCGTCCGACTCCAGCACCGGCACCACCGACAGTGCGGCGGATAGCAAGCCACGTCGATCGGCCGCGAACGAGCGGTCCGCTTGCTCCGGTGACGGTTCGAGGGAAAGGAAGGGATAGGTTGTCTCGCCACCGGGATCGCCAAAGTAGCCCGGTCGGACCGCCACCGACAGCTTTTCGGTCTCGAGCAGGTGGCATCCACCGCAGTTGTACTTCTCGAGCACTTTGCGGCCCGTTTGGATCGCCGCCTGCTGCTCGTCCGGCCGGTACAGGAACGTGGCCGACGGAGGATCGGCCACCAGACCGAGCACGAAGGTGATGATGGCTTCGCGATCTTCGTGGGTGAGGTTGAAATGCGGCATCCGCAGCCGCTCGCTGTACTTTTTGTACTCGGTCTTCAAGTAGTCGTAGCTGCGCGGCTCGCGCAGCTTCTGGTAGATGAAACCCTCGCGGTGTCGGGCCAACAGCGCCTCCCGGTAGAAGGGATCCATCTCGCCGTCAGCCGCGACTGCGCCGCCTTCACCCGCCGCGTGACCTTCGGTCTCGCCATGCGCTTCCTGCTGGTGTTCGATGTACTCGGCGATGTGCTCGAAGGCCAGCCTCGAGGTTTCCTTGCGACCCCAATCGGCCAATGTCGTGGCGATGGGCTTGGCGTCGTCGAAGCCCGGCACGTCGTGGCAGGCGTAGCAGCCGTACTTGCCGATCGACTTGCGGCCGATGTAGAGCAGCTTTTGCTTATCCGACAGCGCGCGCTGCCCTTCATAGTCGTCGTCGGGCACAACCAGCTCGATTTCGGCCCCCTTCTGTTCGCTGGCCCTCCGCTGCGGTATGCCGAACTGGCGGTACTTGTCGGCCGCCGTCTTGAAGAACACATCCTGCAAGTGAACCAGCATCAGCTCGTCGAGCGTCGCCGCCAGAGCGGTGTCCTTGGCGATACTCTGTTCCACCAGCGTGCCGGCGGCCGGCTCCCAGTCGCTCACCGATTCGTGCAGTAGAAAGTCGACGATGTCGGCGGCTGGGTCGATTCGCTTCTCCAGTACTTTGCCAGCCGCGTCGACGACGACGTCGCCCGCGTCGTCCCTGACCGGCACCATGATTGGCTCAAGAAACAAGTTGGGCATCAGCGTGCGGGAGTGATACCGCGTCGGATCGCGAAGCCAAGTGTACAGCCACTGCCGGCCGTTCTGATTGCGCGGCGGCGAAAACTTGGCGGCGATGCTCGACAGATTCGGACCCTGCACGATTTCGTCCGGATCGCGCTGGGCATCGGCTTCGGGAAACGCGCTGTGCTTGTGGCAAACCAGGCAACCGCGGGTTTCAAACAGCATCTTGCCGCGGGCAACCTTTTCCGCGGGGCTGGAGGGGTCGATGCCTTGCGGAGGTGAAATGAGCTCCAGCGGCTGCGATCGCTCGCGCAAATACGTGGCGATGCCCAGAATCTCGATCGGCTCGTACGCTTCGGAGAGCTGGCGGCTGGCGCTGCCCGCTTCCAGGTGATCCCACAGGCCGAAGAACTGCGGCATCCGCGTGTCGGGGCGGAAGTGCTTCGGGTCGCGAATCCAGTCGAACAGGAACTCCGGGTCGAGCTTTTGCGCCACGTGCCGCAAGCTGGGGCCCACCTTGCGCTGCACGCCGGCCGACTCCGCGTCTTTGAGCCGCTCCGCCAGCGCGTGCGACGCGTCGGCAAACGTGCGGCCGAATTTGTCGGGCTCGGCAATCGCGTCGGCGTCGAGCATCTGCTTCAGGCGGTGACGAGCGGACGTGTCTTCGGGATGGGCGATGAGCTGCTCGGCCAACTGCCGCGCCTCGCGCAATCGGTCGAGATGGCCCTCGATGGCGGCCAAATCCGACAGGATGGGAGCGGCCTGCTCCTGAACGCCGCTCAGTTGATCCCGCAACGCCGCGAGCTGCCGATCGATCTGGGCGATCTGCTGCTCGTTCGTCTCGGGCGATTCAGCAGCCAATTGCTCCTTGCGCTGAGTAAGCTGCTGAATCTGTGCGTTGATCATGCCCGACTGGGAGGTAAGTGGCTCGAGCGCCTCGGCAAGGGAGGCGCGATCCGGCTCAAGCTGTACGGTGCGCTCGTCGAAGCTCCGCGACAGTTCGTGCGCCACCGCATAGAAGTTGGGCTCCAGTCGCAAGTCGGGCCCGACTCGCATGCCACGCTCCCCGAATCCGTTGATCTCGTGGCAACCGAAACAGCCAAACTTGCGAACCAGGTTGTAGCCGTGCACCACCTTGGGGGCGGGCGTCTCGGGGTAACGCTCGCTCGATTCCAGCTCGACAATCTCGTGGTGGCACCGCACGCAGCTACTCTCGGCGAACCGCCGGGGAAACTGAGGATACGTCCAATGCGGATTGTCGAACCACCCGTACTGCTGCTTCCACTCGCGCCGCTGGATGGGATCGTTGGGCGCGTGCGAGGCCCACTCGAACGCGGTCGCGCTCCCCTGCCCTTCGTGGCAGTTGGTGCAGCCGAACACCGAAATCGGGTGGGGACTGAGCGAACCCACGAACAGGTCCAACCGCGGATGCGCCGCGAACGGATGAGGCACTCCTCGCCGCACCGTGACCGATATCGGCCGGCCCCAATCGACGGCTGGCCCGACGAGCATCTGCTCGGCCAACGCGGCGTCGCGGACGATGTCGCCACCCACGCGCACCAGCACGTCTCCCATTCGCAGGCCCGGCGCCGCGCCTTGGGCCGACTTCGGCCGCGCGTCGCCACCCTGCAGGCGACCGGTCATCACTCCCGTGCGCACCTCGTCGGCCGTCAGGTTCGATCGATCGGCTTCGCCCGAAAACCGCGCGCGTGCTCCCCGAGAGTCCGGCGCCACGTAACGCACCGACGTCGCGGTGCGCTCGACGAGTCCGCCCTCCACGATCAGCATGCCGAAAACGTTCTCGGTCGTCTGGGGCTTTGGGTCCCCCGACGGGTCGGCCAGCATCTTCGCCAACTCCGCGGGCGTCGGTGTCGACAGCTCGAACGTGAGCAACCGCTCGCGAACGTACAACGGCTCGTCGGCCGAACCGGCCTGCGTTTTGTCGATCCCCTGGTGGCAGGTGGTGCAGCGGTCGAATCGTCTCACTTGTCCGAAGCTGCCGTATTCAATCTTGTTGTCCTCGTGCCACAGGTTGGAGATCTTCAGCGGCGAGTTGAACGCGTCGAAAATGGGCAATTCGAGGAAGCGCTTGCCCAGCCCGGGATACGACGTCGTGAAAAACGTGGACCGGCGCTCGCGATACGTCCGTTCCAGATCGGCCAGTTTCCCTTCGGCCTCCTGCAAGTCCTTGACGGCCTTGTCCTCCTCGGTGGTCATGCGATTCACCAGGTCGAGCAGATCCTTGCGGTGCTGGCTGGCGGCCTGGTACTCGCCGGTCAACTCGTCGAGCCGGGCCGTGAGCTGATCGAGATCTTGTTGGATCGACTCCGTCGGGCTGTTGTCGCGAACGGCGATGTCCAGCGCCGCTCCTTTCGCGCCCACGTCAGCGGCCTGGAACTTCCGCTCGCCCAACAGTCGGTCTTCCTGGAACCGCGCCTGGGCGATCTCGCCACGAAGCACTTTGACGAGCGCGGCGCGAGTGCTGATGGCCCGCTCGGTATCGCCCGCGTCGAATTGCTCGGTAAGCTGCCCGGCGAGCTCCTCGATCCTCAGTGGGGGTTCCGTGCCGGCACGCTGCAATTCCGCCTGGAACTCGGCCAACAAATCGCTGGGAAGGGGCTGTGCCTGGGCGGCCGCGACCTTCTCCCGCTTCTCGTTCACGTCGGCTTGCGTCTCCAGCCGCACGTTCTTCTGTTCCCACTCGTTCTGCGTCAGCTCGATCCGAAGGAATTTGCCCTGGTACTCCTTCCACTGCCGCGAGTGATCCACCGCCAGCATCAGAACCGTCGACACCAACAGCACCACTCCCGAGGCAGCAAACACTCGGTGCAACTGCTTCTGGTTGCGCCATGCTTGTTCGTTAGCGGGCATGACCGGTCACGCTTTCCGCGACGCAGGCTTCATCGGCCCAAAATCGCGTTTCCCGAAGCTTTGCAACTCGCAAATGACGAATGACGAAGCACGAATGACGAATGTGGCCCTAACCTTCGGACTTCCGCTTTCTGTCCTCCGGCAACTGACAACTGACCACGGACAACTGACCATGAACAACTCCGCTAAAGGTTCAAAAAGAACTCCGGTATCGCGATGAAGTACTTCATGTTGAACAGCCAGCGGCACGCCATCTTCATCGGCAACAGGCCCATCGTCAGCAGCAGGTTGGTCATCACCATGTAGCGGATGAAGCCCATCTTGATGAACATCTTCTGAAAGAACTTGCTGAATACCACCATCGCCGGCGGGATCGCGGTAAAGTACAGCACCAACAGGATGATGCCCGGCGCCTCGCGATACAGGATGTACCCCAACTGGACGATCGTGCTGGAGCCGTCGGGCGCCTTGGGCCTCCCCTGTCCCAAGGCACCGACCCAGAAGTATTGCGACAGGTCGACGTTGTTCAACGCCTCGACCTTGTGCGCATCCCACTGCTCGTACGGACCGAAAAAGTTCCAGTTGGGGCCGCGTAAAAACGTGCCCATCACGATCAGCGTGACCCACAACACCAAAAACCCGAACTGAAAAGTCAGATACGCGAACTTTCGCTCGTTGATGGTGAAATAGCCGTTCCCCCGCTTGTTGAAATCCAGAAACGGGATCGCCATCAATCCGAAGATCACCAGGCTGGGCAGCACCACGCCCGCCATCCACGGGTCGTAATACACCAACATTTCCTGCAGGCCCAAAAAGTACCACGGCGCCTTGGAGGGGTTGGGTGTATTGACGCTGCTGGCCGGTGCCTCCAGCGGCGCCCTCAGCCCGATGCCCCACAACAGCAAGATCGCCGTAATCACCACCATGCAGATCAGCTCGGTGTAAACGAGATCGGGCCACACCAGCACCTTCTCGCTGTCGCGCTTTTCCAGCGGCTCCTCGCCGCGAGCGGTGCGCTCGTCGTTTTGCACCGCGCGATAGGCGGCGAGCCACGTAAAGATCCCCAGCAAGAACACCAGGCCCACGATCGGCACGTTGTCCGGCTTGGTGACGATGAGCGCGAAGTTCGGGTCGGTGATCGACACGCCCATCAGCACCAGCGCCAGATTCAAGCCCGTCCAGGCCACCGTCGGCTTGGTGACCCACTTGCGCAACAGAAACAACACGCTCAGCACGGCCAGCGTGCCCACGGTATACACGGTGGGGCCCATGAGGCGATTGGCCAGGGCCTTTACCGCCTGGGGCATCGAAATCAGGGACAACATCGACGCATTGCCGCTCATGGCGATCGGCGCGACGATGGTGAACAGCACCGCCACGCCCATCCACAGGTGAGCCGTGGTGATCGCCTTGCCATTGGTCCCCAGCGGCAGCAGAGGCTTTGCCCGCCCGGTCTGCCACAGGTAGTACGCCGCCAGGGCGTTCATCGCCGCCAAGAGCAGATAATAGACGCCGAGAAACCCGGAGATGCTTGCCAGGAATTCCTCGGGACTTTGATGACCGTGCATGTTGGCTGTCGCCGCGCTGGATGTCGTGGGCCGCTGGCCCCCACGAGTGGCCGATTAGTCGCCGATCTTGCCGCCGAATCTCGTCGTTTGCCCCGAAACTCGTCTTTTCCCCCGAATCACGGTCCGCCCCTCGCGAAGCGTCCGACCGCATTCTCGCCGCCAAACGCGCGCACGGGTAGCGCACCGCGTGCGTCACATCGGGCCGCTAATGCCTCCGTCCTTGCGCACCCGCCAGAAGTGAATGGCCATTAACATGGCCGCCGCCAGCGGGATGGCAATACAGTGCAGTACGTAAAACCGGTTCAGCGTTTCCTCGCCCACGAACCGCGCGCCCAAGAGCCCGAATCGCGCATCGGAGGCGTTGGTAATCATGTCGATGCCGTCGATCGTTAGAAGCTGGTGGCCCGGACCCTCGTGCCCTAAGAACGGCGTGGCCCGCGCCATGTTCGAACCCACCGTAATGGCCCAGATGGCCAACTGGTCCCACGGCAACAGGTAGCCGGTAAACGACAACAGCAGCGTCAACAACAACAGCACCACCCCCACCACCCAGTTGAACTCCCGCGGCGGTTTGTAGCTGCCCGTCAGAAACACGCGGTACATGTGCAGCCACACGGTGATCACCATGGCGTGGGCACCCCACCGGTGCAGCTCCCGCAGTACGCCGAGCGAGGCCACGTCGCGCAGTGCCAGGATGTCGTTGTACGCCCACTCCAGCGTGGGTCGGTAATAGAACATCAACAGCACGCCGGTGATCGTCTCGACCAGGAACAGAAAAAACGTCACCCCGCCCATGCACCACGTAAAGCTCAACGCGATGCCCTGCTTCTTGATCGAAACCGGGTGCAGGTGCAGGAAGAAGTTGGTGAGCATCACCACGATGCGATTCCGCCGGTCGACGGGCATCGGGTGCCGGAAGATGCTCTTCCAGATCTGCGAATTGCGAATGACTTCACCGAGGTTCGGCATGCTGTCCTGCCAGTCGATTCCTGATAGCCCGAAGTGTCAGCGAGGCTCGTATGCCTCGTAAGCTCGAAGTGTCAGCGAGGCTTTTTCGTAAGCTCGCGCGACAGCGAAGGTTGGCCCTTCCAGGGTTTCCGTCGTGCCCCCGTCGCGTCGGGCTAGACGTTAACGAACGAGGCCGGATCCTTCCACTCCCCCTTCTCTTCGAAGAAGACGCGGCTCTTATCCACCTCCAACTGCCCGTCGGCCGCCCTGCTGATGGCGTACCGCTCCAGCGGCCGGGGAGCGGGTCCTTCGAAGTTAATCCCATCCTTGTAAAAGCCGCTGCCGTGGCAGGGACACTTGAACTTCTGCTCCGCCTCCAGCCAATTGGGCGTGCAGCCCAAGTGGGTGCACACCGACTTCAGGGCGTAAATCTCCGGCTGCCCTTCGTACTCGTATCGCACAATCCACACGCCGAATGCGGCCTTGTACTTCGTCTCCACCTGCCCGGTTGCCAGATCGTCGGGAAAGCCGACTTTGAATCGGGTGGGCGGCTCGGTGAGAATGTTGGGGAACATGAACCGCGCGAAGCCCAACAGCCACAGCACGTGCGTCACCACCAGCGTGCTGAACCCCACCGCTAGCGGCGAGCCCACCAATATGCCCATCATGCCTGCCAGAAAGCTGCGCCGATCGGCCGACGGCGCCGCGGCCGCTCGCGGCTGCGGTCGGGCATACGCTGGCCGCTCGGGCATCGGCGGAACCGTTGTCGCCGATTTCGCCTTGGCCGCGGCGGGAGCGGCAGTAGCCCCTTGCGCCTTGGCCGACGCTTCCGCCTTCGACATGGGTCCCGGCTTGTGGCCGGCGTGAGCCACCAGCGCGCTGGACGACTCCCGCGCGGCCTCGGCAGTGGCCGCTCCTGACGCATCGCCGTCTCCGTCCTTGGCGGCGACCGGCGCTACCGCAGCCATTGCTTTCGGCGCCGCCTTCGCCGAAGCGGCAGGCTTCGCAGCAGCCGCTGGCTTCGCGCCGCCTGGCTTTGCACCACCCGGCTTTGCGCCGCCGCGCGCCGCAGCCAGCATCTCGGCCACCGACATCTGCGAAGGCTTCTTTCCCGCCGCCGGCGCCGCTTTGCCGGCCGAAGTCTCGGGCGAGGCTTCCGGCTTGTCCTTCTGCGCACCCGCCGGAGCCGCCTTCTCAGTCGATTCCTTCGGCACCTCGGCTCCGCCGGCGCTGTCGCTCTTGCGGGCGGCGGCCAGAATCTCCTCGATGGAAAGTTTCTTCTTCTCGGCCATTCGTCACCTATCCGATCCGAAGCAGCTCACCCGGTGTACGCATTCCTCGCCGGGACACTTCGACCTGGCAATCCGCGCCGCTCCCGCAGGCGCGGCACGTCGCACAAACAGCTACAAGGTAATGCAATCAAACGGTTTGTGGCAGAGGAGGACCGGGCTGTCGTGGGCTTGTGATATTTTTCACAAGTCCACCATTTATTAGCCGTTTCCCCCGAATTGTCAACCGCACTTGTCCAACAAGGCAACGCCACGCTCTCGCGGCTTATGTCGCGCCGTTGGTCGGCGAAGCATCGTACTGCCAGGATGCGGACGGAACATGGCAGGTGAGCGGCCCGCCTATCTTCCCGCTCTGCGCTTCCCTGCCGCCTTCGCACCCCGGATATGTGGCTGCCAAAGACCGAGATTCTAGCACTTCCGCGGAGCGCGCGAATCCCGGGCTCCACCGCACCTTGGGACACCTCGGAAAACGCTGCGCGACTTCTGATTCAACCGTCACGCATTCTACTTGGCAACGTCGATTTCGACAGTCATACCCCAGACGTTCCACGGGCATTCCCTGCTAAAGAACACCGCCGCCGTCTGAGCCGCCACGAACTGGCCTTGTGCTTTCCCCTCCGCACCGCGCGACCTAGAATCAAACGCGGCGACACAGAGTCATTGTTTGGAATTTGGCCATGGGGATTTGTTTGTGAATTGTCATTTGGGATTTGGTGCTTCGATGCCGCACGGCGCGCGGTCCATGCCGCATCGCGCTGATACCGAGACGGTCCCCTCATGAACGTGCTCATCATCGGCAGCGGTGGCCGCGAACACGCGCTGGCGTGGAAGATCGCCCAGAGCCCACGCGCCGACCGCGTCTTCGTCGCCCCGGGTAACGCCGGAACGGCCCAGGACGCCGAAAACGTCGACATCGCCCCCGGCGACTTTGCGCGGCTCATCAAATTCGCATCGCAGAACAACGTCGAGCTCACTGTCGTCGGACCCGAGGCGCCGCTGGCCGCGGGCATCGTCGACGCGTTTCAAGACGCAGGGCTCCGCGTGTTCGGTCCGAACAAAGCGGCGGCGCAACTCGAAAGCAGCAAGGTGTTCTGCAAGAACCTGTTGCGCAGCGCCGACGTGCCTACGGCCGATTACCGCGTGTTCCGCGACGCCGACAGCGCCGAGAAATACATCAACGACCGCTACCCGCTCGAAGAGCAGGATGTGCCGGTCGTCGTCAAGGCCGACGGGCTGGCGGCCGGCAAGGGGGCGATCGTCTGCACGCGCCGCCGGCACGCGCTCGAGGCCATCCAGCGAATCGCCCGCAAGCGCGAGTTCGGCGATGCGGGCAACCAGCTCGTTATCGAAGAGCGCCTCGACGGACAAGAGGCGAGCATTCTCGCGCTCACCGATGGCCACACCATCGTCACGCTCCCGCCGGCCCAGGACCATAAGCCCGCCTTCGACGGCGACACCGGCCCCAACACCGGCGGCATGGGCGCCTATTGCCCAACGCCGCTGGTCAACGAGCGCACGCTTCGCTGGGTCGACGAGCACATTCTCGTTCCCACCGTTCACGCCATGAAGCGGGCGCGGAGCCCCTTGCGCGGCGTTCTTTACGCCGGCCTGATGCTCACCAATCAGGGACCCAAGGTGCTCGAATACAACGTCCGCTTCGGCGACCCCGAGTGCCAGCCACTGTTGATGCGACTCAAGAGCGACCTGCTCGACGTGCTGGATGCGACCATCGACGGTCGGCTCGACGAAATTCAGCCGCTGGAGTGGGACCCTCGCCCGGCCGTGTGCGTCGTCATGGCCAGCGAAGGCTATCCCGACAAGTACGACACGGGGCGGCCGATCCGCGGGCTCGAAGACGCCGCTCAGCTCGCGGGCGTGAAGGTGTTTCACGCCGGCACCGCCACGGTCGATGGTCAGGTCGTAACCTCCGGCGGCCGCGTGCTGGGCGTCACGGCACTGGGCGGCTCGATCTCCGACGCCAAACGACAGGCCTACGCGGCGGTCAAGTGCATTCGCTGGCAAGGCGCCTGGTGCCGCAAAGACATCTCCGACAAAGCACTCACCGCGAAACCGCAAGCGTAAGAGCGCGCCGGACGCAAGCGCAATGGATCGTGCACGGGGAAGCGCCGCCAACCCACGGTGCGAATCGCCGCAAGCCCACGGTGCGCATCGCAGCAAGCCCACGGATTGCCGTCCGTGGGTGCCATTCACGGGTTCGTAAATCCCAATTCGCACCGAGTGCGCAAATGATGCACCGCACCAATCCAACGGCAACGCCGTTGCACAACAAAGCCCAGGGTCGCGCAGCGCACCCTGGGAAACGGGCCACCACCAATACACGCCGAAACCCCGAAGGGGTTTTACAACGCGGCGGCGTCAGTCCCATACGTACCTTTTATCGATTTCGAGGCCGTACTTCTTGCACAGGCGCCGAAACTCGTCCTGAAACGATTCCTTTCGGTGGTGCTCCTCCTGGTTGGCGATGTATTTCTTCAGCGCCTCGACGTGCGAAGGGCTGATCGAAAACGCGCCGTAGCCTTGTTGCCAGTGGAACTCGGCGAGCTCAGGCTTTTCCACTTTGACCCATTTCGACGACTCGCGTTTCAGATCGCGGATCAGATCTGCCACAGCGACCGTTTTGCCGAGGCGGCAAAGAATATGCACGTGGTCCTCGACTCCACCGACAACCAATGCCGGCGATTCGAGGCCCGTGCACGCGCCGGCCAGATAACGGTGGGTTCGATCGCGAAACTCGTTGTCGGCCAGGAACGGTTGGCGATGTTTCGTGGAGAAGACGAGGTGTACGTAGATTTGGACCAACGACTGCGGCATGGCTCGCCTCCTTTGTAAAACCCCTTCGGGGTTTGTGGGAGTTTGTGGGAGACCGGTTACCCAGGGTGCGCTGCGCGACCCTGGGCTTTGTTGTTGTATGCCTTCGGCATACCCGGCGCGCCGAAACGATCGAGCAACCGACAACGGTCGAATCCCCGCGTCGCCGTGTCCCCGTGTCGCCGTGTCCCCGTGTCGCCGTGTCCCGTGTCGCCGTGTCCCGTGTCGCCGCGTCGCCGCGTCGCCGTGTCGCCGTGTCCCCGCGTCGCCGTGTCGCCGTGTCCCGTGTCGCCGCGTCCCCGTGTCGCCGTGTCGCCGTGTCGCCGTGTCCCCGCGTCGCCGCGTCGCCGTGTCCCAGTGTCGCCGTGTCGCCGTGTCCCCGCGTTTCCGTGTCGCCGCGTCGCGCACACCACTCGCTCACGTGTCGTCGACACCATTGTCCTCCAGCAAATCCTCCGCATAACCCGGGGGGAACGGATTGGCGAGGTCGTGGGCGTCGAGAATCTTTTCGTCGTCCGGCGGCGATGCGGATTCTCGCGAGGGCGATTCGGGCGACGACGCGGTTGACGCTTCGGTTGATGAACTGTCGACGGTGTCCGCCGGGTTTTGGGGCAATTCCAAGTCGCCCTGAGTGATTTCGACGTCGCCGAACTCCGCCAGCCAGCGGCTTATTTCGTCGGGCGTGAGCTCGCCGGGCTTTTCGACCGAATCGACCAAGGGCGCCGCATCCGCGCGTCGCTGCCGAAGCACTTCGGCGTACCACACCGGGCTGTCGACCGCTCGGGCGCCGCGTCTCTTCGCGGCGCGCTGCACGCGATGATCGCTCGACACCACGGTGAGCTGCCGCGGAGCCGAGTCGCTGCGGATCAGCTCTTCGAGCTGGTCGTCGGCCTCGGCATAGCCGACGGCGAAGTAAACCGTCATCGCGCCGTGAAGCTGCTGGCGGGGAAGTCCCGGCGGCGCGTCATGGGCGTCGAACACGATGCTCGTGCGCGCCAGTTCCGACTCCGGCAGCGACGCCAGCAGAAAGTTCAACAGCGCGCGGCGCGAACGTTCGAGCGTGCCCGGCCCAATTCCCCGGCCGATGATGCCCGTTGCGTGCAGCAGGTTGTAGCCGTCAATGAGGATCGCCATGTGGAGTTGATGAGGAGCGCCATGTGGCGTTGTGGCCGGTCTCCCGACCGAGCCACATCGCGCGACCGTAGGTCTCAATGCCGGAGACCTTCGGTCAAGACATCGGCGGGGTCGGGAGACCCGCGCCGAACGCAGAATACCGCACCTGTCCGCCGACGATCGTGTACTCCGCTCGGCCCACCAGTTCCTGACCCGCGAACGGCGTGTTGCTGCTTCGCGAGCGAAACCGCGCGGGATCGACTTTCCACCGCACGCTGGGGTTGATGATCGTCACGTCGGCGTCGGCGCCGATTCGCAGTGTGCCCTTGTCGAGGCCGAGAATGCGAGCCGGGTGGTCGGTCATCTTGCCTAGTGCGTCGGGCCAGTCGAGGTGGCCCGGCTCGATGAGCCGCGTGATGACCAGCGCCAGCGTGGTCTCCAGGTTCACGGCGCCGAAAGGCGCCAGGTCCAACTCCTGCATCTTCTTTTCGGCGGCGCGAGGGGCGTGGCCGCTGGCGATCACATCGAGCGTACCGTCGGCCAGGCCGGCGATGCAGGCGTCGACGTGGTCCTGCGACCGCAGTGGCGGGTTGAGTTTGCAATTAGCGTCGAAAGCACGGAGTCGCTGGTCGGTAAGTGTGAAGTGCGGCGGGCAAACGGCGGCCGACACCTTCACGCCCCGCGCCTTGGCCCGCCGAATCATCTCGACGCTGCCGCTGGACGAAATGTTCATCAGGTGCAGCCGCCCGCCTGTCGACTCGGCCAGCCGCAGGTCGCGGCTGGTCATTACATCTTCGGCCTCGGGGGGCAGGCCGGTGAGCCCCAGAATCATTGAGATCAGCCCCTCGTGCATCACACCGCCGTGCGACAGCTCGAGCACCTCGGGGTGGTTGAGGATCGGCTTGTCGAACATCAGGCAGTATTCGAGGGCCCTGCGGAGCAGGTTGGTATTGTGGATGGGGCGCGAGGCATCGCTGAAGGCGACCGCACCCGCTTCGACCAGTGAGCCGATCTCGGCCAGCTCCTCGCCTTCGCGGTTCTTGCTCACGCAGGCCACCACGAACACGTGGCAATGGCGGGCCCGCGCCGCCTTTTGCCGCACGAATTCGACCGACGCCTGCGTGTCGATGGGCGGCTCGGTGTCGGGCGTGCACACGATGCTGGTGAACCCGCCGGCCAGCGCCGCCGCCGTGCCGCTTTCGATTGTTTCGTCCTCTTCACAGCCGGGCTCGCGAAGCTGCACGTGCATGTCGACCAGGCCGGGCGACACGATCATGCCGGTGGCATCGATCACCTCGCATCCGTTGGCGGGCGCGTCGGCAGCGGTGTCGGCGGGCATGTCGTACGCGGCGATTCGCCCGTTCTCGATGAGCACGTTGGTCACGCGGTCGAGACTTTGCGACGGGTCGATGACGCGACCGCCGGCGATGAGCATGCGCGTCATGGCCGGGCCTCCGTCAGCAGCTTTGTCGCAGGACGGAATGCGTTCGCGCGCTTGCCGCCGTCCGGTGTCATGGCTGGGCCCCCGTCACAAGCCACAGCACCGCCATTCGCACGGCCAGCCCATTGGCCACCTGGTCGAGGATCACCGAGTGTGGGCCATCGGCCACGTCGGGCGTGATTTCGACGCCGCGATTGATGGGACCCGGTGCCATGATGAGGATGTCGTCCTTGGCCCGCGCCATTCGCTCGCGGTTCATGGCGTAAAGCAAAGCGTACTCGCGCACCGAGGGGAACGGCCGCGTGTACTGCCGCTCGAACTGGATACGTAGCAGGTTGAGCACGTCGCAGCGGGGGAGGATGTCGTCGAGGCTGTAGGCCACCTCGACGCCCAGCTCTTCCCACCGCCGGGAGACCAGCGTGGCCGGCCCGCAGACAATCACATGCGCCCCCAAGCGGGTCAGGCCCCAGATGTTCGAGCGGGCCGTGCGACTATGGGCGATGTCGCCCACCAGGGCCACGGTGAGCCCGGCCAGGCGGCCGCGATGCTCGCGAATGGTGAGCATATCGAGCAGGCCCTGGGTGGGATGCTCGTGCGGGCCATCGCCGGCGTTGACGACCGAGCAGGCGACGTTTTGGGCCAAGAGGTGCGGCGTGCCGGGCGTGTGGTGCCGCACGACAATGGCGTCGGCGCTCATGGCCTCGATGTTGCGGGCCGTGTCGATGAACGTCTCGCCCTTGGATAGGCTGCTGCCGGAGGCCGAGAAGTCGATCGTCTCGGCCCCGAGTCGACGAGCGGCGAGAGAAAAGCTGGTCCGCGTGCGGGTGGAGTTCTCGAAGAAGAGGTTGGCGCAGGTCTTGCCTTGCAGGTGGCTCAGGCGGCGCCGGCCGCCGCGGCTGATGTCCTTGAAGGCGGCGGCGGTGTCGAGAAGCAGTGTCAGCTCTTCGGCCGACAAGCTTTCCAGGTCGAGCAAATGACGGCGGGTCCACGTTTGCGGCACGCTATCCAGATCAACCACCGCCGTGCTCATGACGCGCACCTGGCCACCACGCCGCCCGTCGAAAGAGGTTTCGCAAGTGGGGTCGTCGGCATGTCGGCAGGATGGAGCGACCTGGGGTTGATTTTACCAGGGGCGCAACGGTTCGCAACCATCCGGGCGCGTGGGGACTAGGGATTGGGGTCTGGGGATTGGGGATTGGGGTCTGGGGACTAGGGATTGGGGATTGGGGATCGGTGGTTTCCCTCTTCATCTACGATCGTCCATACTCGTCCCTATACGTCCATTCTGATCGGTCGCGCACGCCTGACCGAGCCGGCACGCGCCCCAGGACAGCATTCTGCCGTGAAGCCAGCACTTTCGATCCTTTTGTCATCCGACGATGCCGGCCGAATCGCGCGGTGGGTGGCCGCGATTTCGGCGGCCGGCGTACGGGTTTTCACCAGTGCGAACGATTTGCCCGATGGCGAAGTCCTCGACGTGATCGTTACCGATCGACCGGCCAGCGTGGAAAGCGCCGCGAGCATTTGCCGCACAGAGAACCGTGGCGACGGATCTTCCGGCCGATCTCGCGGAGTAACGGGCGTTGTGAGCGTGGGAGCGACTCGGGGCGACGTGCAGTTGCCCGCCGATGCGTCGGATCGCGAGCTCTCGATCGCCTGCCGGCTGCTGGGCGAAGCGGTTCGACTCCGCCGGCGTGTGCGACGCAGCGAAACCGTGCGACGCGCCCTGTCAAGCCGCGCCGCGAGCGACCCGCTCACCGGTCTGCCCAATCGGCTGGCGTGGCAAAAGCAGCTTAAACGGCGCAGCGCGGCCGCACGCTCGTCGAGCGAGGCGATCACGCTGGCTTTGATCGATTTGGACCACTTCCGCGAAATCAATGCCCAGCGGGGCTATGCCGCCGGTGACGAAGCCTTGCGCCAAGCGGCCCGAGCGCTTCGCGATACGTTGCGTGACCGCGACTTCGTCGCCCGATGGGGGGGCGACGAGTTTGCGGTGCTGGTAAGCGGCTTCGATGCCGAGTCGTCGTGGCGGCTGATCGAGGCAGCACGAACGGCGATCGGCCGGGAGTCGGCCCCTCACGTGGACGCGGTCGGACTGAAAGACGTGCCGCTCAACGCCAGCGCCGGCGTTGCTACGAGCCGCGACGGCCAGATCGAAGCGGAAACTCTGCTAGCATCCGCCGACGAGGCCCTCCGCAGCGCCAAAGCAAAGGGCCGAAACCGTACCATCTGCCAGCAAGTTCCCCACGGCAGGAGCTAGCAAGGCAAAATCGCCATAGCTTCGCAGTCTACGCCAGCTACAACCGCGCAGTCGATGTTGGCGCGGCACTCCGTCTGCCACCCCCTTTGCCTTCAAGTCTGGCGGCGACTTTGCCGATTATGTGGCGCATAGCGACTTGGCGAACCAGGCAAAGTTTTCCAATCGGGCAAACTCTACCAGACGGTTAGCACGGCGCTCAGGGCGGCTCGCACGGCTGAATGAAGATACGAAGAAGGAGCTCGCAGTTATGATCGTTAATCGAAACGCCTGCCGACTAGTTCTGCTGACAGCGTTGGCTCCCCTGTGCCTGAGTCTGGCGGCTTGCGCCCCGACCTCCTGGAACCTGTCTGCATTGAATTGGGACGACGAAGAGCAGCCCGCCGGTCCTCCCCCGGCAAGCTGCACGGTTCGATTCGAGCCGAAAGACGATACTCCCGAGCAGCTCGAAGTGCCGCTGCGTCAGCCGATGTTCGTGGCAGACGTGCTGGATGAGGTCAAAGCCGAGAGACGATATCGCCGCATGAACATCACCATTTTCCGCGCCTCACCCGAGACGGGCCGCTGGAGTCGGATGGAGGTGGAGTACCAAGGTCGCAAACACGGCGTGACCGAACTCACCAATTACGAGATTCGCCCCGACGATCGCGTGGTGATCGCCGAGGACACTACCACGACGCTCGACAAGATTCTCGACGGCATGAATCCGCTGGGACGCCGCGTCATGACGCGGTAATTCGGCGCCTGTCGCAGTCGGGAGACCGTGCCAAAACGAGTCGCAGTCGGGAGACCGTGCCAAAACGAGTCACGGTCGGGAGACCGTGCCAAAACGCGTTCCCGCGGCACTGCTTCGCCCGCGTCCCTGCTTCGCCCGCGGCACCGAAGCGTCGCATGAATGTGGCGGCAATCTCCACGGCTCAGTCCGCCACGCGCCAGCGGCGGTTGAACATCCAAGTCATGGTGCCAAATAGCAGCGCGTTGAACGGCACCACGGCGGCGCAATAGGTCAAGAAGGGAATCCAACTCGGGGCCGCGGTGTCGAGATCGCTCTCGCTCAGCAGGCTCGTATCCAGCGGCACCGAGAACGCCGCCGCAAACGGGCTCAGCGAGCCCGACCAGTGCAGCCAGGGTGTCACAGGGTGGTCGGCGAAGAAGGTGTCGGCAAAAAACTGGATCGCCAGCGGAGCGCAAAACAGCACCAGGATAACCAGGTACGTGCTCACCAGGCTCACGGTCGTCTTATGAAACAGCACGGAGCAGAACAGCGCCACGATGGCCGTCGTCACGCAGCATAGAGGCACGATGACCAAAAAGGCGGCCACTGCACCCAGGTTGCGCCAGTACGTGCTGACCATGAGGCAAGCCAAGAGCAGTGGCCACACGAGGAAGGAGGTAAGCACGCTCGACACCCGCAGCCCCGCCACGAGCTTACCCCAGAGAATCTG
>CAYQAJ010000055.1:0-5302 GCA_964415245.1 uncultured Pirellulaceae bacterium
CGAGCTGTACGGGCCCGAGTCGCGCACACCCGGCACCTTCGCGGCCAATTGCCTGTTGGCCCGGCGGCTGGTCGAGCGGGGCGTGCGGTTCGTGCAGTTGTTTCATCGCGGCTGGGACCAGCACGTCCACCTGCCCGAACAAATCACGCTGCAATGCCGCGACACCGACCAGGGCTCGTCGGCCTTGATCGCCGATCTGGCGCAGCGCGGGCTGCTGGACGACACGTTGGTCGTGTGGGGCGGCGAGTTCGGCCGCACCGTCTACTGCCAGGGCAAGCTCACCGCCGACGACTACGGCCGCGACCACCATCCCCGCTGCTTCACCGTCTGGCTGGCCGGCGCGGGAATCCGCGCGGGCACGAGCTACGGCCAGACCGACGACTTCAGCTACAACATCACGGGCGATGCGGTACACGTGCACGACCTGCACGCTACGCTGTTGCATCTATTGGGTATCGACCACACGCGTCTGACGTTTAAGTACCAGGGCCGCCAGCATCGGCTGACCGACGTGGCCGGTGAAGTGGTATCGGGCGTGCTGGCGTAGCCGGCCTTCACGGCCCTTACAACCTGACGCGGAGACACGGCGACACGGAGACGCGGCGATTCCGCCGCTTTCGACTGTCCGCTTTTAGCGCTACAGTTTCGCCCGGATGCGGAAGAAGCCGCTGGCCAGCTTCAGCGCCAGCACGGCGTTGAACAGCCACACCACGTAGTTGATCGTGTCGGGCCACCAATACGTTTCCACCACCATCCAGCCGTACACGAAGAACCGCGGCCGCACGACCCAGTGGTAGGGAATGCCCATGGCGTTACGGACCATGGCGAATCCGACCACGATCGTATAGAGAAAGATGTAGACGCCGCCGGTCAGCACGTCGATCACGTGCGGCTCGGCCGCCATCAGCGTAATCGTGGTGATGGCCACGACCATCTGGTCGGTCATCGTGTCGGTGAAGGAACCGCGGCGCGAAGCGGTTTCGGTAAATCGCGCCAGCGCGCCGTCGACCGCGTCGAGGGCCACGTGCACCGCCAATGCCGCAAAAGCCGCCGCTTTCATCCAGAACCAGAGCGGACAAAACGCTAGCCCGACGATCAACGAGGCCAGCGTCACGTGATCGGCCCGCACTCCCAGCCGCACCAACAGCTTTAGCAGCGGGGCCAGCAGCCGCCCCCGCACCCGCTGCGACCACTGCATGGCCGAGCGTTCGCCGGCCGAGTAGCAGTCGGCACCGGGCTGGGGGGAATCGCTCATGTTGCGCGGTGGCGGACTGCAAGTAAGCAATGACGAATGACGAAGCACGAATGACGAAGGAATGACGAATTTCCCAATGACGAATACGGAATCGGTGAACCGCCCGATCGGCGATCTCTGCCGAAACAGTCGGCATCGGGACCCTTCGTCATTCGGATTTCGACATTCGGGGTTCCTTCGTCATTCGCGTCTTCGTCATTCGTCATTTTCGCGCTAGTACTCTTGCCGCTCGATGTAGACGCACGTAATCGTGAGCATTACGACCATGAAGATCAGGCCGCTCCACACGGGCGCCCAGGGATGAAGAATCTCGATCTGCGCGGCGGAGTCGGTTGACGCCTTCCCCTCGGCGGTATCGCGCCGCGTGAGAAGGTACTGGATTGTCTTGTACGTCTCGCCGGGCTTGGGAAAAACCGTGTACACTGGCCGCACGGCATAACGATACGCCCATTCGCCCCAGTTCATGGGCGCCTCCAGCCGTTGCTCGAGCTTCAGCGGATCGAGCCGGTATTGGCTGATGCGAGTGGTGCGATCGGCCACGAGCAACTGATCGTCCGAGAGGAATACGGCGGTCGAGATATCCCCTTGGCCGCTGACGCGCGGGCGAGAAACCTTCCCCTCCCGGGCGTCAACGAGCCACAGCTTGCGGTTGGAAAACAGGACGGCGAACCACCTCCCCTGCGGCGCCGCTGCAATCACGAGGGGGCGGCTCCGCTCTTCGGGTTGGAACGTGTCGCGGACGGCGAGCGACTCGCGATCAATCAACATCAGGGTGCCGTCGGAGCGTCCCGCCAGCAGGGACTCGCCGCTGAAGCCCAGCACGACGGCCGACTCCGGGTCAATTTCATTGAGCGCCGCTGTGTCGCGGCGGACGTAGATTCCTTGCTCGTTCGGCGCCAAAAGCGCAAGCGTGCCGCGGCTGTAGACGGAAAGCTCGCCGGTGTCGGGGTTCATGGCCACCGCCCAGGGGTCGCGCAGCCGCAGCGGCGAAGTCGGACCGGCAGGCTTGTAGAGATCGATCTCTGGCTCGGTAGCGACGTCTTCTTCGGTGGCGGCAAATGGGTCCCTGTCCGGCGCGACCCCTTGGTTTTCCGGCTTGTCGGATTCACTATCCGACGCATCCTTTTCGTCGTCCGGCCTGTCGGACTTATCGTCTTGTCCGTCGGACGGGTTCGTCTTATTGCCGCTTGTCGAATCCGTGCTTTCCGTGCGAGTCGCTTTGAGGGCGCCACGAGGGGGAACAGCGGTTCCCTCTTTCGGTGCCGGTGCTTCGAGCGCCTGTTCCAGCGCCTCGGGATCGATCCGCAGCAAAATACCCAACCGAGAGAGCACGACCAGATCGCCGTTCGAATCGGTATAGATGCCGGCGCTGGCCAGGGGCGCCTCGCCGACCTGTTTCTCCGAGTAATCGCCGCTGGTTGTCGAGGCCACCAGCGCCTCGCCCAGCGATCCCGTATAGCGAATGCACAGTAGGCGGTCGTGCCGGGCGTCGTACACCAGGTCGCGAGCGGGAACGAATGCCATCATCCGTGCAAACGAGGGGAGATTCCGTTTCTCCGGCGTCATGAAGGCTTCGTCCCACGTGCCCTCCTCCGCGTTCCAAACGTATGTCAGACCGCGCATGTCGCTGAAGGCGACCGTATCGCCCGCCGGTACCACGTTCACTACCCGGCGGGTTTCCAGCAAACCGCGCCAGAACAGCTCGACCCAGCCCACGGTGAAACAGGCGGCCCAGAACAGGATGGCAGCGACGATGGCCATAATCGTGTTGCGCCACGTGATGGCTGCCGCTGCGGACACCGTGTAGTAGATGGCGAACACGAAAACAAAAAGCGGAATCGCCAACAACAGCTCCTTGCTCCACAACCCCAGTCGAAAGCCCAGGATGAGCCACAGTCCGCCGATCAGGTACACGGACAACAACAGCATAAACGCGCAGCCGCCGAGAAACTTCGAGAGAAACAACAGCGTCCGCGATACGGGCTTGCTCAACAGCAGACTGATGGAGCCGGGCTCGAGCGTCTGCGGAATGATGGGAGCCGTCACCAGAATCCCCACCAACAAGCCAATGGAGAGCAATCCCTTATCGAGGAGAAAGGGGAGATAGCCGTGAATCGTGTCGGCCAATTGCGCGCGACTCACGGCGAGCGGTTCGCCCGTGTCCCATATAAAGTACGACGGGATGATCGACGTGGGAGGGCTGCTCCGCAGCAACCCGCGAAAGCCCGACTCCAACATGAGCCGGTTGAATCGGGCCGCCTCATCGTCCGACAGCGTGTCGATGCCGCGCTTGTGTAAGGCGCTGGCTTCGTCGTCCATGTCGACATGTGCCCAGGTCTCTTCGTCGTAGAAGTCCTTCTGTTGGATGACATCATTGAGAGATGCAACCAGGCTGTCTCGTGCCTGCAGCACGATGCTGAGCTGGAGGTAGGGGTTGGCTGCCTCTTCGTCCGCGGGGGGTTCGATTGCCTGTATGAGCTGTTGTTGCAGCGACTCGTCGAGACGCCGCCAAACGCGTCGCTCGGGCGACGGCTTGTCCTCTTGTCCCTCTTCGACCAGCCGCGTGATGAATGCCAGGGGATCGACTACGTCTTCCGACCGGAGGCGGGTTGTCGACTGTTCTTTGTAGCCCACCGGCGCCAGACCGAGTAACAACAACGTGATCAGAAACAACATCACGTACAACACACGCGACGCCAGCGCCGCACGAAACGAATCCTTAATCACCGCCAGGTAGGGCCGCATGGTCAGTTATCCGTTTTGCGAAAGAACTGCATGAATGCCGCCTCCAAGGTCAGGCGGCGGCGGCTGAGGCCAACGATGCTCACGCCCGCACGACGCAGCGCGTCGATCAATCGGTCGACGTCGGCCTGGCTCGCCGTGCGCATCGTAAAGCTGAATTGCCCTGTTTCGACCTGCTGCCAGTTGGCAATGGCTTGACCCGCTAGAACGCTTCGCACGGCCCGCTCGTCGCCCGCGAGCTGCATATCGACTTCGAGCGCGGGAGGCGCTTCTTCAGCGGTGGCGACGGCTTCGACCGCGACCACTTCCTCGGCACCACCCACCCGCGCCGGCTTGGCCCGTGTCGCCCGAGTGCCAGCCGCGGCGCTCTTTCTCAAGTGCGCTTCGATGTCGTGCACCGGCCCCACGTACCTTAGCTCGCCCCGGTCGAGAATTGCCACGCGATCGCACACCAGCTCCACCTCTTGCAGTAGGTGGCTGTTGAGAAACACGGTCGCTCCCTTGTTCTTGAGTGCCGTGAGCGTGGCTCGCACCTCGACGCGGCCCACCGGATCGAGTCCGTCGGTCGGTTCGTCCAACAGCAAGAGCCGCGGCTCGTGCAGCATGGCCTGGGCCAGCCCCAAACGCTGCAGCATCCCCTTGGAGTATTGGCCGATGCGGTCGCGGGCCCGGTCGCGCAGCCCGACCAGTTCGAGCAGCTTTTCACGTCGGGCGTGCACTTCGCGCGTGGGGAGGTTGCTCAGGTTGCCGTAGTATTCCATCGCCGTGTAACCGGTCAGATGGCGTGGCATGATCATGTTCTCGGGCAGATAGCCGACGCTGCGCCGCGCGGCGATGCTACCGGCCGGATGGCCGAGCACGGACGCTTTCCCACCAGTGCGGCTGATGATGCCCAACAGAATCTTGATGAACGTCGTCTTGCCGGCGCCGTTAGGGCCCAACAGGCCGAACACCTCGCCCTGTCGCACTTTGAGCGAAATGCCCTTGAGCGCCTCGATGCTGCGCTGGCGCAACAGGCCACTGTTGTATACCTTGCGAAGGGAGTGGACTTCAATGGCGGGCAAATTGGACATCAGCGGCGCAAAGCGATGGTGAGATTTGGAGCAATGTAGGTCCTGCTTGCCGAGCAGTACCCAATAATCCGCGATGCAGACACTCACGTCAACGGTAGCGGGCACTCGGATGCTGCGCCTGCCGGCCACTTCCGCGCCTGGTAGCGAACGGCCGCACGAAAACCGTCGTGCGGAGGTGCCACGCGACGCGCTCACATGCTCGTGATGCGGCACCGCGGCAGCGTGGCGTGCA
>CAYQAJ010000055.1:5402-15868 GCA_964415245.1 uncultured Pirellulaceae bacterium
ACGTCGGTGCCGTGCAGGTACAACCGACGCAGCCTGGTGAGACCGCGGAACCGCGCCAGATCGCTGTCGGTCACCAGGCGATTGTACTCCAGGCCGATCGTTTCCAACTGGAACATGCCGCTGGGCAGGCTGTCCATGTGCTTTACGGCGACGCGGTTGTCTCCGCGGCACACTATCACGCTCCCCCCGATCAAGAGGACCCACTGGGCCACGTCGCGATCGAGCGAGCAGTCGGAAAGTTGGTGGCTCGCCCAATCGGCACGCCGGACCGGGGCGCTGCGATCGCCCGTCACGTCGCGCGTCGATCCGCTGGCCAACGAGGCGGTGGCCGACGACCGGTGCAGACGTCCATCGGTCGGCGACGACGCCTCGGACACCGTGCCGGGAAGCCGTGACAATTCCCCTACGCCGCCGGGCGGCTCCGCAGTGTGCCGTTCCGAACCACGCTGCCCGGTACCGCGCCCTTTGAGCGGCACGCCGCATCGGCCTAACGCTGCAATCACTTCGTTCATCGACTGGAAGCGATCGTCCGGCCGTTTGGCCAGCATCCGCGCGAAGGCGGCATCCAATTCGGGAGTCGCGCCGGCGATGCGGCCCGCGCTCAGCGACGGGATGGGCGCATCGCGATGGGCGATCAGCGTATTGGTCACCGTGTCGCGCTGGAAAGGCGACTCGCCCAGCAGCAGGTAGTACAACGTGCAGCCGAGCGAGTAGATGTCGGAGCGATGGTCGGCGTCGCGGGTGTCGTCGGCTTGCTCGGGAGAGATGAAATCGGCGGTGCCCAGCGCCTGGCCCTCGTGCGTCAGCCGCCCCGAGACGGTGCGTCCGGTTGCGCCGACGTTCTCCTCCAAAAGCGCTAGCCCCAAGTCGAGCAGCTTGATCGCGCCCGAGCGATCGACGAGCAGGTTCGACGGCTTGACGTCGCGGTGGATCACGCCCTGGCGATGGGCGTATTCGAGAGCCTCGGCAGCCTGCAAGACGTAATCCACGGCCCGATCCACCGGCAGCCGGCCGCGCTCCCGTACCTGGAACTCCAAATCCCAACCGTCGACGTACTGCATCACCAGGTAATGCGTACCATCGCAATCGCCGGCGTCGTACGCCGACACGATGTGGGGATGCTCCAGGCGGGCCAACGCACGCGCTTCGCGCAGAAACCTCTCTTTCGCCTGCGGCGAAAGCGACGCCGTGGCGGAAAGCAGCTTGAGCGCCACCACGCGCCGCATGCGTCGGTGTTCGGCCCGGAACACGTGGCCCATGCTGCCCGAGCCGAGCGCATCGAGAATCACATAATCGCCGATGACGAGCCGCTGCGCGCGGGCGCTGCACAGCACGCCCGCCTGATATTCGGTCAGCTTGCCCAGCCGCACAAATTCCCGCGCCAGCAGGATTCCGTCGGTCACGGTCGTCATGGAAACAATTCGCCTGCGCAACACGTCGATCTCGTCGCGGGTCATCAGACCGCTGGAGCTGAGCGAGTCGACGAACTGTTCGACGGTAAAGGCCATAACGACGTATGAGGCGGCTGGCAGGAAAGGAACGTACGTCGACGAGCGAGGTCCTGGGATATCCCTACGCGCGTGTGCCGGGCACGGATCGGCCCCGCTGCCACGGCAGGCGGAAACACGCATTATAGGAACCGTGCACCGGCCGGGGCAATCACTAAGTGCCGATCTAAGAACCGTCCGGGGACTGGCGCACGTCTCGAAAGTACCGAGGCAACGGGTGCCTGTCCACTTCTCCGATCGGTTCTTGGACAAACTCGAAATGGTCGATCGCCAAACGGGTTGTTCGATGAACTGTGGTTCCCCGGAAGTTGCAAGAGAATCGTCGTTCCGAGGCAGCCTCAGCGACGCCACGCCAGCTCCGGTTTCGCATTTTCGTGATCGGCTGGAAAACGGAACATTCGGCAAACACAGATGATACAATCTCCGGCATGTGCGACGTCACGCGTATCTTGCAGCAAATCGAATCGGGCGACCCGTCCGCCGCGGAGCAACTATTGCCACTGGTGTACGACGAGCTGCGCAAGCTCGCCGCCGCGCGGATGGCGCAGGAGCAACCTGGCCAGACGCTCGAAGCGACGGCATTGGTCCACGAGGCGTACGTGCGGCTGGTCGACGTCGAAAACTCCCAACAGTGGAACAGCCGCGGCCATTTCTTCGCCGCCGCGGCCGAAGCCATGCGCCGCATTCTGGTCGAAAACGCCCGCCGCAAGCGCACCGCCAAGCGAGGGGGTGATCTGGTGCGCCACAACTTGGATGAAGTCCAGGTAGCTGCACCCGAGCTGGGGGAAGACCTTGTGGCTCTCGACGAAGCGCTCGCTCGACTCGCGGCGAAAGACCCGGTCAAGGCCCGGCTCATTGAGCTGCGTCACTTTGCGGGCCTGACGGTCGAAGAGGCGGCCCAAGTGCTCGGCATTTCGGTGACAACCGCCAACCGGTATTGGGCTTACGCGCGGGCCTGGCTTCACCAGGAAATCACTTCTGGCGGTCGGGGCGGCCCGGGCGATTCGTCGCCGGCAACAAAATGAAATATCGGGTGGGATGATTCGGGCCCGAATATCGCACTGTAGGATGAAGCGGTTGCGACCGCCCCTTCTTGCCTCCCGGCGATTTGCGCGGGATGCCGTCGCGCTGCGCGACGGGAACGCCCGTATAAGGTCATCCCCATGAACGAAGAGTCGCTCTTCGCTGCGGCACTCGAAACGGGCAGCCCAGGCGAACGCGTCGCGTTGTTGGAAAAGGAATGCGCCGGCGACGTGGCGCTGCGCCAGCGAGTCGAGGCGTTGCTTCGCTCGCATGAGAAGACCGACTTCCTGCGGACACCCGCGGTGCAGGTCGCGGCCGCGGAGATTCTGGCGACGCAGGTCGATCCCCCGGAGGGCGAGGACGGTGCGGCCGACCGGGGCAATCCGGCCGACGAAGATCACGCAGCCGCGCTGGGGATTCTCTCCCCCTCCGACAAGCCCGGCTCGCTGGGCCGACTGGGCCACTACGAGGTTCAGGAAGAAATCGGCCGCGGCGGAATGGGAGTAGTGCTGCGGGCCTGGGACGAGAGGCTGCACCGCGTCGTGGCCATCAAGGTGATGGCGAAGCATTTGGCCACCAGCGCCACCGCCCGTCGTCGCTTCATGCGCGAGGCGCAGGCCGCCGCGGCCGTCAGCCACGACCACATCGTCACCATTCATGCGGTCGAGGAGGTCGACGGTCTGCCCTATATCGCCATGCAGTACGTCGACGGCGTGTCGCTTTCCGAGCGGATTGAGCGCGACGGTCCCCTCGCCGTGCAAGAGATTCTGCGCATCGGCATGCAGACGGCGGCCGGACTTTCGGCCGCCCACGGCCAGGGTGTTATCCACCGCGATATCAAGCCGGGCAACATCCTGCTGGAAAACGGTGTCGAGCGGGTCAAGATCACCGACTTCGGTCTGGCCAGGGCTGCAGCCGACGCCTACTTGACGCAGACCGGCGTCGTCGTGGGCACTCCCTGGTACATGGCGCCCGAGCAGGCCCGCGGAGAACACTTGGATCACCGGGCGGACCTGTTCAGCCTAGGCAGCGTGCTGTACGCCGCGTGCACCGGCCGGTCTCCCTTTCGTGCAGACGGCACTATGGCGGTGCTGAAGCGCGTTTGCGAGGATGCGCCGCGGCCGATCCGCGAGATCAATCCCGACATCCCCGACTACCTCGTGGCGATTATCGAGAAGCTGTTGGCCAAGGACCCGGCCGAGCGCTATCAGTCAGCGGCCGAGGTGGCGGAGCTGCTGGGCAAGCATCTGGCCCACGTGCAGCACCCCTCGGTGATGCCGCTGCCGATGTCGAAGAAGCCGCCCGCAGCGCCCCGCAAGCAATCGCGCCGCCGCTGGGCCGTGACTGCTGCCGCCATTTTGCTCTTCCTTGTCGTCGGTATTTCCCTGAGCGAAGCCACCGGCTTCACGCACGTGACGGAATTCGTGGCCACGGTGCTCCGCATTCGCACGCCTGACGGCGTGCTCGTGGTCGAAGTCGGCGATCCGCAGGTGCAGGTGACGATCGAAGGGGACGGCGGCCTGGTGATCACCGGCGCCGGCGCCCAGGAAGTTCGTCTACGTCCAGGCAGCTATCACGTGCATGCAATCAAGGACGGCCAGCCCGTGCGCCTCGATCGCGAGTTGGTCACCATTACACGCGGCGGCAAACAGGTGGTCAAAATCTCCCTTCAGGCCGCAGACCAAACGCAAATTGCGCGGCTAGATGGCGCGGGTAACAAGTCCATTCCGAAAGGCGCCATCACCGAAGTCCGCCGCTTTGAGGGGGACGACTACGAAGTGAATGGCGTGGCGTTCTCTCGTGACGGTGGCTACGTGATATCTGCGCAAGCGGGCACTCCGTCCATTCTTGTATGGGATGCAACCAGCGAACGGCGCCTATTCACGTTTGGTGAGAACGGCAACGCAGACAGTCGTGGCATTGCAGTCTCCAAGGACGGCCAATCCCTCGCTTCGACCGAGGTCAGTCAGGAGGGCTTTCTTATCCATCTTTGGAACCTGCGGACCCGTGAACACATTCGAACACTGCGCGGCCATTCGAGCCATGTGACGGCCATGGCGTTCTCGCCCGATGGCCGGTTCTTCGCATCCGGAGGCATGGACAACACGCTGATAATTTGGGACCTGGAAACCGGCGAGGAGCTTCACCGCTGTTCATCGCCAGGCCCGCCCAACCCCGATTTCCCTCAGGAAGCGTGGGTGCTGGATGTCGCGTTTACCAGCGACGGTCGTTACATTCTGGCTGCGCACCGTGCCGACGGGGTCATTGTGTGGGATGCCAAGACGGGTCAAATCGTTCGTCGGTTTGAAGGAACCAAGGGAGAAGAATGGACCGTCGCCGTCTCGCCGGACGATCTCCTCGCTGCGTCGGCAGGCTGGGACTCGGATGCAGGCGCGGGAATCATACGGCTGTGGGACGTAAGCAGCGGCCGACAGGTGGCGGAACTAGCGGGACACACTAGTTTGGTGCGGACCGTTCGTTTCTCGCCAGACGGTCGACACCTCGCCTCCGGTAGTCAGGACCACACGCTGCGGGTGTGGAACGTCGCCGATGGTCGCGAGGTATGTCGCGTGGAGGATGAAACGCAGTATCCCATGTATGTGGAGTTTTCGCCGACCGGCCGAGAGGTCGTTTCTGGCGGCGGCTGGCAAGAGACAGGCGACTGCGACGTCCATCTCTGGCGGCTGCCGCAGTGCGTGTGGCCGAAGGAATCGGCAGCGATCGCCGAGCCGAGCGCGTTCGTGCTTATCGGCGGCAAGAGCGTCGCGGAGCGCAAGTTCGACACGCTGGCTGAGGCGGTAGTCCGAGCCAGCGACGGGGACACCATCGAAATTCGCGGCAACGGGCCCTTTATCAGCCAACCGATCAACATTGGGAATCAGGCCCTCACAATCCGGGCGGGGAAGGGCTTCCGGCCGGCCCTCCGGCTCAGTTTGGAGGGTCTGACGAGTGAGGAGGCACTCCTGTGGGCCCACGGTCCGCTGGTGCTCGAAGGTCTGGAATTTGAGCGCACGGGACAGGAGCGGCTGCCGGGCGACGACCCCCGCGCCGTCCGCATCGAGTATGGGGTGCCCGTACACATCGCCAACTGCCGGTTCCTCATGCCGGACACGGTCCACGTCATTTCCAGCGGCTCGACGGAACTGCGCAACTGCGAGTTCCTCGGCGGCCATGCGGTCATGTACGTGCTGCCGACCGAGGGGGAACTGATTGTCGACAATTGCGTCCAGGTCGGAGCGATAGTGAACCTCCAGAACTTTCCGACCGACGCAGAGAAGGTTACCGTCCGCCTCACCCACAACACCGTGCTCGCGGATCCCTTGCATGTGAGCCTCAATCGGTTGCCGAAGGTTGTGGTCGACAGGGCCGTCGAAGTGACGGCAATCGGAAACGTCTTTGTCGGACAGTCGGAAGTCTTTTTCCTGAACCAGACCCAACTCCTCGACCCGGCTATTCTCAGCGAGCCGGATGAGGCGGAGGCTTTCGTGGCGAAGTACTTCGCATGGCAGGGGCAGCGAAACTTGTACCCCGATGGCGCTGAGCTCCTTGGCTGTGACGACGGGATGAATCTACTTACGCCGACGCGCGATTTTAAGAGTCTGGAAACCTGGAAACAGTTTTGGGCAAGTCCGGAAGTTGGCAGTCTGCAGGGTCGACCCCGATTCCGGGGCGGAGATCTGCTGGCCAGGCTGGCGACGCGACCCGAGGATTTGACCCTTGATGACTTCCGCCTCCGTGCCGACAGCCTCGGCTACCGCGCCGGACCGGACGGCAAGGACCTCGGCGCCGATATCGACCTGGTCGGCCCGGGCGAAGCCTACGAGCGCTGGAAGCAAACGCCCGAGTATCAAGAGTGGCTCAAGGAAACCGGGCAACTGGTCAGCGACGCGGACGAGCAGGTGCGCAACGGCCAGTCGCCTTAGGCCCCTCAGGAATAACCTGGCACATCGAACTTGGGTTAGCCGTTGAGCGACCAAATAGGAAGCGGCTGGTTGGATCGCGTATCGAACGCGCATTGGTCGCAACGTGACGGGATGTGTGGGTATCGCGCCTTCACCGGCCGCTTATTCCAGGTTCAGCCGCCGCAGCTTGACGGCGAACCATTTGTTGAACAGGCCCTCGCGCACGGGGAGTTTATTCTCGTAGATCACCATCGTGCAGTGATCGTCGGCGTCGCGGCGGGGCATCTTTCGCTTCACCGCGAAGTCGACGATCTCCTTGAATTCCTGTTGGTCGATGGCGCCGTCGTTGTCGACCGCGGTTTGCAGCAGCGTGGCGAGCTGCTGTTCGAGCGCCTTTTGCCGCGTCCAGGCGCGGATGTCGCACAAGCGGCTCAGGGTCGACTCGATGTCGGCCAGATCGAGCTCCAGCGCGCCCCCCTTGCGAAAGATCTCGTGCTCTTCTTGCTGCGAAATGAAATGATCCGGCCCGCCGCACCCGTCGATGAACTTCTCGAGCGACGCGGTCGCCTTACGCTTGGCCAGGTCGACGGTCGAAGGCATGTCGTCAGGCTCAGGCAACCGCAGTCCATCGTGCGTCGTAACGTCGTGCGTGCTGGGCATGGTGACCGAAGCGTCGAGCAGGCCGCTCTGGATCAGATTTTCGATCGCGGCAACCACGTCGCTCATCGATTGGTAGCGGTCCCGCGGCTGCTTGGCGATCATCCGCAGCAGCAGCTTGTCGACCGCCTGCGGCACTTCGGGCCGGACTTCGAGGATCGAAGGAACGTCGTCGCCCCGGTGGGCGAAGATTTTCTCCACGACCGAGTCGCCGCCGTACACCGGCCGGCCCGCCAACAGAAAGTACAGCGAGCAGCCCAGGCTATAGATGTCCGACCGCGCGTCGGCGTTGCTCACGTTCGACGCCTGCTCCGGCGCCATGAAATCGACCGTGCCCATGATGACGCCCGCCTGCGTAAGCTCGGCCTGCGTGGCGCGGTCTTCTCCTTCTCGCACGGTGGAGGAAAATCGGGCGATGCCCATGTCGAGGATTTTCACCACGCCGCGGCGGTCCAGCAGCAAATTGGCCGGCTTGATGTCACGGTGGATGATGCCTTGCTCATGAGCGAACTGCAATCCGCGGGCGGCCTGCAAAACGCAGTCGACGGCCATGGAAACCGACAGCGGCGCCTTGCGTGCCAAGCGGGCCAGGTCCGTGCCGTCGACGAATTCCATGGCCAGAAAGTGGATGCCGTTGCACTCATCGGCGTCGTAGGCGGTAACGACGTTGGGGTGCATGAGCCGCCCCGCCGCCCTGGCCTCGCGGTGAAAGCGCTGCACCGCCTCCTCGGACTGAAGCGCCCCTTTGTGCAAAAGCTTGAGGGCGACCAGGCGCTCCATGCGGCGGTGCAGCGCCTTGAATACCCGCCCCATGCCCCCTTCGCCGATCAGCGACAGGATCACGTAATTGCCCAGCACCAGCTCGTTGAGATTCCGATCCAACAGCGAAGCCGCCTGGTGATCGGTGAGCTTTTCCTGCCGCAGCAGCTCGGCCACCACCTCGGGGCCGTCGGTCGGGCAGTCGCGAGCCGATAGCGTCGCCAGCGCGGCATGCACGTCGTCGGTCGCGACGATGCCGCACTGGCCGATCAAGTCGAGAAGTTCGTCAACGGTGAGGGTCATGGTGGGGGCTGGATGGGTGTGAGGGATGATTATAGCACGCGACTCGCCGCGAGAAACGGCTTGCCGGAAGCATCGCAGAGCAGGATGCGGCAGACGCGGCAACAGCGCGCAGGCGCGCCGACTCGCCGCACATGATAATCACCAAAGCCGGCTGCACGGCGACAGGCGGCAGAAGCGATTCGCGAAAAACGCCGCAGCGAATCGAGAAACCGCGGCGGAGCCGCGCACGCACTGCGTGCCGAGACAGAGCCTCGGCACGAGACAATGGCAAGCTGGCCGCTTCCCCCCACGGCAGCGGCTGCTACTTGCCTTCCAGCCGCTTGAGACGCGCCAGCAGCTCTTGTCGGGTTTCGCCCGAAGCCCGCGATGCTGCCTGGCGGTAGAAGATTTTCGCCACGCCGAGTTGACCGTCGGCCTCGGCTTCCTGGCCTTTGCGAGCCAGTTCGGCGGCTTCGTCGTTGCGCTTCGCTTCGTCGGCCGAAACTTGAGCCGCGCGCTGCCGGCGGATTTCGGCGACCGACGTGTCGGCCCGACCGGCCGTGCTTTGCCGAGCGGCCTGGAGCTGCAAATCGAGCGGGGCGTCATCCGCAATGCGCAGGGCTTCGTCATGACCCGATGCGCCCGTGCCAGATGCTCCGCCAGCGCTCGCGCCCGAACTTCCACTACGCTCTCCCTGCGCAATGCGCGCGAGGCGTTCGCGCAACGGGCTGGTTACGGTCGCTGGTGCGGCGGGATACACGCTTCTCGGATCGAATCCCCCCACGACCGGAATAATACCGGTCACAAACGGCGTCTGACTGCTATCGGAAAAGAATCCGCCGCCGCCGTTGGGAACCACGACCATCGGCGTCTGCGATACGATGCTGCGATCGCTCCCGTGGGCCGCTTCCAGATTGAAGAACATGCCTCCACCGTTGCCGCGGACCGCGAAGCCCATTCGCGCGGCGCTGCCGGGATCGAATCCGCCGAACGCAGGTATCGTGGAGCCGAACCCATTCTGACGAAACGCCAAGCCGCCCGGATTGAACGCGCCGTTGGGCAAGAGGCCGACGACCGCCGACGGACCGCCATCATCACCGGGCATGAAGCGTGCGACGTTGATATTGAACCCGAACCCGACGCCGATCCGCTCAAAAAAGCTGTCGTTGGCTGCGCCAAACGGGGTGGCGATCTTCGAGTACTGCGCGTGCAGAGTGCTGGCAGGAAGAATCGCCACGATCATCGCGGCCGCAAGAAGCCAACACATCGGCCGGCAATACGCCAATCGACGCATTTCTCGCGCAAGTTGCCTGCCTGGCATGTTCGCGCTCCATAGTGTCCGGGCCGAACCGCCGGTGCGACTCGGCCAATCGCCAATAGCAGCCGTCAAGAATTGAGTGCCCGTGCTCCTGCCGGCCCCCGTATTGTAGAGGTTTAGCGCAAAGCAAGTCAAGAAACGCCTGGGTGCCACTGGCTCTGCCAGTGCTTGCAGGCGCGAAGTACGGCCGTTCCCAGCACGGACAGAGCCCGTGGCACACGCGTTGCAAACGGCGACGCTACCCGCAGTCGATCTGCTCCGCCCCGTGCAGGTAATCATCGCTCACCGGGTAGTTGCGGAAGCGGATCGTGTAGTACTGCTCGAACCAGTCGGCGATGTCCTTTTCGACCTCGTGATCAAATCCCGGCGCCACGTGCAGCGTGCGGCCCATCAGCGGCTCGCGGATTTCGCCGTCGTCGACGACAAGGCGGCCCGACTTGATTACGTAGCGGGGAAGCTGGAACATTACCTCCTTGTTTTCGTGCGGCGCGTAGATCGTCAGGTCGGCGTCGGCGCCCACGCCGAGATGCCCCTTGTGCTTGAGTCCCAGCATTCGCGCTGGAGCAGCTCGGGTGATCGTGCAGATTTCGCCCAGCGTGTACTCGCGGTCGAGGTCGCCCAGCGTGCACCGCTCGCGCACGTGCGGATTCACCGAGTCGAGCATCTCGCGGCGCCACGTGCGATCCATCAACAGGCGGATGATTTGCGGATACGCCAGGAACGAGCCGCCGTTGGGGTGGTCGGTGCTCATCGCCACTCGCCAGGGGTCCTTCACCAGCAGGTACCACTCCAGCCCGATGGCCCATTGCAGCGAGTGCACCAGGCTTTTGTTGCGATACTCGATGGGCGCGATGCCGCAGCCGGTTTCCATTTCGGTGTCGGCGCTGAACCACTTGGTGCCGTACACGTTGGACAGGAAGTATCCCAGCGGCGAGTCGCCGGTCATGCTGGTCGTTTCGCCGAAGAGCACCTGCCCCACGTCGACGGTGACGTTTTCGTGCTCGTTCACGTAGTCGA
>CAYQAJ010000055.1:15878-22366 GCA_964415245.1 uncultured Pirellulaceae bacterium
CGTAGTCGATCAGCGGCACGATCTTTGAGTTGAACGTGTTCTCGTCCCCCTCGTCGTCGCCGTAGCTGTGAAACTGAATATGCGTAATGTGCCCGCGGTGTCCTTCGAGGGCCTTCATCGTTTCGAGCGTGGTTTTCCAATTGCCGGGCATGCCCAGGTTATTGGCGTGGATGTGCACGGGATGCGGCAGCTCGAGCCGGTCGACGGCGCGGGCCATCGAGCCGATAATCTGCCGCGGCGTGACGTTGTAATGATCGACGCACTGGTCGATGTGCGTAACGTTGCCGGCCGGGTGGTTCTTCCACACTTCCACGCCACCGGGGTTCACCAGTTTGGCGGCATAGCCCTTGGCCGCCCCCAACAGCCAGGCGACGAAGGCGGTGAGCCGCTCGGGCTGATCCTCGTGAATGGCTTTCATGATGTAATGGTTGTTGCCCATCAGCACATAAAAGCCCTTGTCGATGCAGGGCGTGTCTTCCAATTCCTCGTGCGCATGCCGGGCCGCGAGGGGCGGAATCGCCGCGTCGAACGCGGTGGTGTAACCCAGGCCGATGTACTTGTAGCCGGTGGCGAACGTGCTGGGCACGCTCCCCATGCTGCCACTGTGCGTCAGTCGCGTGCGGCGCACCGGCGCGGCCACGCGCTTTTCCTCGGGCCGCATCTTGCGAGCGGTGTTGACCTTGGGCCCGGCGATGTGGCAGTGCATGTCGATGCCGCCGGGCATGACGACCAGACCGGCCGCATCGAGAGTGCGGTGGGTGGTGTCGCGCGGATCGGCCGGCGGGGCGACGATCTTGCCCCCCTCGAACCACACGTCGGCGACCTGACCGTCGACGCTATTGGCCGGGTCGTAGACGTAGCCGCCCGCGACTTTCCACAGATCGCTACTCATGAGCCGGAAGTTTCGCTATCGTTACGCGCTGTGCGCTGGGATGCTGCTAATGCTCGCATCGCCTATCATGGAGCGTCGCTACGACCGCGGCAAGGGTGGTCGGGGGCGGCTGTACTATTGGCACCAAGCGCAACTCGACAATCATGAATGAAGATCCACGCCTGACGGTCGCCATCGCGCAGATCGAAGCGGCACGCAGCTACACGCTCACGCTATTGGCCGACATTACGGACGACGACTGGTTCCAAATGCCCGCAGGTGCTCCCACGCACCTCGCGTGGCAGGTGGGACACCTGGCCATGGCCCAATACGGCCTGGCTCTGTTTCGCCAGCGGGGGCGCCGTCCCGAGGACGCCGATCTGATGTCGGGCACATTCCGCAAGCAGTTCTCCAAGGGAAGCACGGTGGAGCCCGACGCGGCGGCGTATCCGCAGGCCGAGGAGATTCGCGCCACGTTCGACCGCGTGTACGAGCAGGCGATGGCCGAATTGCCAAACATGCCCCCCGCGGTGCTCGACGAGCCGGTCGACGAGCCTTACTTCGCCTGGCCGACGAAGCTTGGCGCCCTGCTGATCTGCTCGCATCACGAAATGCTGCACGCGGGACAGATCGGCCTGTTGCGGCGCTTATTGGGAAAAACGCCGGTTCGCTAGTAGTAGGCACGCTCCGCGTGCCGTAACCGCACTGGCAACATCGATGAGGCGCTATGAGGTGGTATTACAGGCGGACGGCACGACGGAGCGTGCCTGCTACATTTGCGGACGACGTGCGGAGCGTGCCTGCTACGCCAGAACGGCCAGCACGTCGTAGAAGGCATGCGTGCCCACCGCCACGCCGAATCCTCGCCAGATGAAGAGCAGCGAGAAAAACACGCCGGCCACAAAACGAAACACGAAACTGTACCAATCGAACGTGTCGCCGTGCGTGGTGAAGAGTTGGTAGTGGGCCGCCGAGAATACCAGGCTCGTTAGCACCACCGCCACCGCGAGGCTTACCCGCGGTTTGGCGCCGGCCGCACGCAATAGTGCCACCGCGACCGGCAGCATCATCAGCCGAAACAGCAACTCCTCATAGATGCCGGCGCCCAGATAACCGACCAGGCGGCCGGCCACTTCTCCGGCAGGCGCCGCCTGCGTGCCGAGATGAATGGCAGCCGTCGGCGCAAACAGCGCCGCCTGAGCATTCGCGACGACCAACAGGGCGAAGCCCAGCGCCATCGACTCCAGCGTCATACCGTACAGCGCGCGAAAGCGGACTCGCCACGCCTGGGCCGTCGTGTGATGCCACGCCAGCAGAATGCCGACCGTGAGCAGCGGCAGCAAAAAATACTGCCCAAACCCCAACAGGTCGAGCAGCCCCCGCAGACATACGTCGACGCCGTTGCGCGTGGCCTGATGCCCCAGCAGAATTACGCCCGCTTCGTACGCCAGCAGGATCGGGGCGACGAAAACCATCGCGGTGAGCGGCCGTCGCGACTCGGCCCAGTATCCGACCGAAGCCACCGCTTGCGATTTCGCAACGGACGGTTCCGCAGGGAGCATTTCGTCAGTCGGGCCCGCGGCCATTCAGCCACCTTGGCACGTCGCTCGAATCGCCGGGAAGAGCCAGCGGCGCGCGCCGCCGCATCTTCCTTCTATTCGGACGTGCCGACCCGGCGGCTTGAGATTCGCGACGGCGGGATTACGCGAGTTGAACGGTAGCGATAATGCGGGCGCAAGATAGTAACCCGAAGCGTTAGCGAGGGCGCGGTGGTTCGCCGCGCAAACCTCGGCTCGAACCTTCACGAACGCTTCGCGTTCGCTCCAGTTTTCTCGCTTACGCTTCGGGTTACGACGGCTGCTCGCTTACGCTTCGCGCTTACGATTTCGAATTGTTCGGCTTATTCTTCCACCAGACCCGGCACAACCGCTTCCGTGGCGCTGCGCACCGTGTTGTCGTGCGTCAGCACCCGCTGCTGGCCCGCGAAGTACGTGTGGAAGTCGGCCACGATCAGGTTGTACGTTTCCTCGGCCTCGGCGGCGTCGATGGTCGAAACGCGAACCGTGCTCCCCAGCGCGTGCAGCTCGGCGCCCGGCTTGAGGTTGCGGGCCAGCACCCAGCCTTCCCCGGCCACCCAGAATGGATGGCCCGCGCTGCACGTAATCGTTTCGCAGCCGGCCTGGATGGCGAGCAGTGCTTCCCTGGGGCGCACGGTAGTGCGGAGCACGGGCTTGAACGCCAGTTCGCCGGTATCGGGATTCTGCGAGAGCACCAGATCGCCGACGCGTACTTGCTCCACGGCCTTCGGCCCGGCGGCCGTCATTACCGGCGTACCGGCCAACAGGCACTCAAAAACGCGCTGCGTCGAGGGAGTAACGGTTCCGCCATTGCTCGATGAGTTGACCAGACCCGAGGTGCGATCGACGAGCGCGATTTCCTGGCCATAGCGCTGCAGGCGAGTGGGCTTCTCCCCGTCGATGAGGAGCTGATTGTACTCGTTCCACCATTGCCACCACGACTCGGGCGTCTGTTGGCCTTTCTCGCCGGTGGCCACGCTGAGCGAGGCCATGATGCGACTGTTGAGCTGGCGCGTCTGTTCGTTTTGCTGCGTCAACGTCCACTCGCGCTGCCGCGCCGTGACCGTGGTGCCGAACAGAGCGCGGGCCATCGTTTCGTTGCGGTCGCCGCCGGGCTGAGCCACGCGGCGGATGGCCGTGTCGAACACGATCGCCTCGCGCTGATTCTGTCCCTCGCGCACGAAGGCGTGGCGGTACATCAGCCGGCCTCCCTGTCCGCGGAAAAGTTGGATGCTCGAGGCAACCGGTGTGTACATGGTGGCCAGCATGTCGGGGACGAAGGCGTCGAAGGGCCGCTCTTGCAGTTGTTCCGCGGCCGCGACACGCGCCCTCTCCCACGGGGAGAAAGTGGCCAGACGGGCAAGCGACTTGCTCGCCTCCGTGCGATACATCGCGCCGAGAGCCTCGACGGTTAGCATTGCGGCGTCTTCACTGTCGACCGCCAGAATCTGCTCCATGGCCACCACGGCTTCGGGATCGTCGATCGCCAGCAGCTTCTCGCGGGCACGCTGGCGGTACACCTCGCGATCGCGGCGCAGGTCGCGGCGAATTTCGTCGATCTTGGGTCCCCATTGGGCCAGCGCCTCGCGTTCCGATTCCGAATCGGCTTGCGCCTGCTCGATCTCCTCGTTGCTGACCCACATGCCGCCGATCCATTGAAAGCCGAGACGTCGCCGGGCTTCCCGATGATCGGGATCGAGGGCCACGACCTGGGTCAAGTGCGCCCTCTCCTCGTCGTTCAGCCCACGCCGCGAGCACCAATCGGCCAGGTCCATTTGCCCCGCGACGGTGTTCGGATACTTCTCGCGCATCCGCTGATAGGCAGCGCGGCGCGATTCTTGCCCGAAGCGCTGCACGAACTCGTCCACGGTCACCCATCGATTGTTATGCCGCACATAGCCGCTCTGCCACTTGGCGGGCGCGTAGTCGGGCGCGAGCGTGAGAGCCTCGTCGAGCAGTCGATCGCGCTGGGCGCTCTCGCCATAGATTTCCAGGTGCAGCGCTTCGGATACCAGTTGTTGTGCTGCGTCTTGCCGTTCGGCTTTGGTGCCGGCAAAGACCCAGCCGGCGCTGGACACCACTGCCAGGCACGACGAGGAGACAAGAAGCAATCGGACGAACGCGCGCGCGAAAACGATCTGGTGCGACATGACGGGGCCTCCCTCTGACACGTGACAACCGCTGGACCGCGAGAAGACTTGCACACGCCGCCGGACCGTGCCCAGGCCGCACGATTCGGTGATCCTCATCGTATCGGTTCGACCGAGCGCGTGCAAATTAGGGAGGGGCCGGCCGCGAGAAGCCACAGGCCGGGGACCCCATTCCGGGCTGTCCGGCGGCTCCGCGATCGCGAAAACGGGTAGCGAAAGGTCCGGAATGGCAACAAAAGGCCAGCCGGCGAAGACCGGCCGGCTCGCGGGGGATGGGAAGGGGGCCGTGCCGCCCTATTTCGCCTTCGCGTCGGACTGCTTGACCTCGCCCAGCTCCTTCTTAAGGAGCTCCACTTGGGCCTCAAGGGCTTCAAGCTGGCGCTCGGTGCGGGTCCGCTCTTGCTCGGCGTCGGCAAGCTGCGCCTGCTGGTACACGATGACGCTGCGATAGCGGTCCAGCGCCTTTTCCAACAGTTCGCGCGGGTCCGACGTGGCGGTTTCCGGCTCGTCGGTAGGAGCGAACACCTCGCCAATTCCGCCGCGACGCCCATTGCCTAGCGCCGCCCGGCCGTCGACGACTACTTTTGGCTCGAAGAGCTTGGCGATGATACCTTCCGGTCCCGGCTCGACCGAAACTCCGCCCCCCAGCACGACGTCGACACTGCGGACACCCGATTCCTGCTCAACGACGAACGTAACGACGTCGCCCGGTTGCTTGAAGAGAACCGGTCGCACCGCCTGATACACGGAGCGGATTTTCACGCCGTCGGCGGCGACGACCTTATCGCCCACGTGGATGCCCGCCTTCTCGGCCGGGCTCCCCTCGGTTACGCGCTTCACGGTGATGCCCGATTCGTCTCCCTCCAGCACCATGCCCACGACGGGCCGCTGGTGCCGCAGCAGGATGACCGATCCGTCATCCGCCTTCTCTGCCAGAGCGCGGAGCAGGCGTTCCACGTGGCCGACCGGCACGGCGTACGCGAAGCCGCGTCGCTGCTCGGGCGAATCGGCCGCCACCACGATTCCCAGGAGCTGACCTTGCCGATTGACGACGCCGGCGCCGCTCGAAGTTTCGGCGGTGCGCATGTCGCACTGGAGTAGCGGCGGAAAACTGGCGCCAGGGAGCGAGCGGTCGACGCCGCTCACCAGCCCCAGCATCACGACCGGCTTCTCGGTTCCCCACGCCGCGGCGCTGATGACCCACGAACCGACCTTGGGGACGTCGGACGCCCGCTCGACGGCGGGCACGTCGGTGCGGTCGAGCTTGAGCAGGGCCAGCCCCGAAAACTCGTCGAGCACCACGGCCTTCGCCTGCGCCTGTTCGCCGCCGGCGAGCGTAATGCGAATTCGCGCATCTTTCGCGGCAATGAGCGCCGTGACGACCAGCCCGTCGCCCAGCGATACGCCGGTGAAGACCGACACCCGCGAAGCGGGCGCGGCTGTGTCGTCGGGGCGGTCGGCTGGTTGCGTCGCGTCCGCGGCGTCGATGGCTTCCGTATCGGCCGCAGTTCCGACGCGCACGGTGACGGTTGCCGCCTGCAACTTCTCCGCCGCCGATTCCAACGAGGGAAGCTCGTCATCGGCCGACAGCCGCGCAGTGCCCGCCAACAGCAGGACGGCCGCGGCGCCACACGCACACAAGACGGCCCTGATTCGCACTTTACCCAAGATCGTGACCAGCATGCTTTGCCCTACCCGTAACCGCTGCCAAATGACCAATGACCAAGTCCCCATGACCAATGTGCGGAGAACCAGCGCCACCTTTCTCGGCAGCTAAATCGACACGCTTGTCGACTCGGTCGGCTCCCCTTCCAGCAAGTCGAACAGCGCCTCCAACTCCGGTCCGGTAACTTCCCGCAGCAACAAAACGGGCGAAAGGTCTTTCGACCG
>CAYQAJ010000056.1:0-7638 GCA_964415245.1 uncultured Pirellulaceae bacterium
CCACACGGGCGACGATGGGAACCCCTCCTGCCCTAGCGCATCGACGGCCACCACGTAGTAGCGGCGCGTCGAGTTGCCCGCCGTTTCGTCGGCGAATTTCGTCTCCTCAATCGGGTCCGGCGTGAGACGGCTAATCTTCGCGTCGCTATACCGGCCATCCATGCGATACACGCGGTAACCCGTCCTATTTGATCGCGGCGCGGCTTCCCATTTCAGCCGGCACGTTTCGCCGTCCTCCCTCGAAAATACAAACTGCGGGGCGGCGGGAATCGTGAGCACCGCCGCCGATGCGCCGCCCACCGTTCCCAGCCGATTCACCGCCCGCACGCGATAGGCGTACACGGCATACCGGTAGGGCTTGCCCTTGGCGTCGAGCTGCTCGTCGTGAAAGCGATTCTCGAATGCGGGCTCGCCCTCGACCAATGCCGGGCGCGACAAATCGACCGACTCATCGACGCACTCCGTTTCGGCAATCAGTTTATCGCTAACACGGGAGAATTCGCCAATTCGACGGATGGCGCCGGCCGATGGCTCATCCAGCGGCGGCGTGTTCGACTTGAGCCGCGCGAGTTGATCTTCGGTCAGCACATCGACGACAGCCCGTTCGACGATGTAGCCGGTCACGTCGTCGCCGGCCGACTCGCTCCACCGCAACTCAATGCGTTTCAGCCCGGCGACCGAAACCACCAGGTCGTCGACGACCGGCGGCTGGCTGCGCGCAACGTTACTTTTCGCCTCGCGGGCATTCTCGCCTTCGCCCCAAACGGCACGTACGCGATAGTAATAGACTGTACCGCGACGAAGCTCGTTATCGTCGTACCGAATCGATTCTCCCTTCAATTCAGCGATCGGCTCGTACTGGACCTGCCACGGCCGTTCACCCGTGCCGCGCTCGACTACCAAGCGATCCGGCTGCCCGACCGCAGGCGACTCCCACTGAAGCGAGGCGGCGCTTTCCTCGGTAACCACTCGCAGCTCGCGCGGCGGCGACAGCGGGCGATCATCGCCACTTCCGCTATCGGGCGAACGATACGTCCACACCTGCTGCTCCGGCTCGTCCCGCGCTCCGCGCTCGACACGGTTTTCCAGCACGACCATTCCCAGCTCCGGGGCGAACATGAGCTGCCGCGCCCGATTGCCCGAAGGGTCCGGTTCGCGCGGCGGATCGGCCTTCGTCCAGCGATTTTCGGCCGTGTCGTACAGCCACGTTTCGAGCCGGTGCCGCCGCTTCTCCTCGTCGTTCGCGTCGGTCGTCACCTTCGCGATCGCCACCACGCGCCGTGCGCGGGCATCGTAGCAGAGCACAGCGTCGTTCTTGTCGGTGGGGGGCATCTCGGCGGGGTGCATGTCGCGCCACTCGTTCGTGCGCAGGTTGTACGTCCAAGTGTGCGGATCGTCGCTGAATTGCGAGCCAAATAGCACGTGCACGCCGGCCGCCTGGTCGAACGCCATGTTGCCGCCGCTACGGAACTCCGGCTGCGGGCTCGCTCCCATGCGCGTCCACTCGTTCGTGTATGGATCGTAGGCAACCGTTCCCTCGCTGTTTCCCTCGCCGCCGAACAGCACGACCACCTGATGGTCGACATCCCACGACGCGCACCGAAGCGGCCGCGGATGCGGCGAGGGGACAGGGCGCATGTTGCGCCACGTGTTCGTGCCCGCGTCGTACGACCACACCGAAGCGTCGTTGAGGTAAATCTCGCGAAACCATTGCCAGCCGTGGTTGCCACTGAATGCCGGGAAGCGCAGGTATCGCCCGCTCACGGGGTCGAAGACATTTTGCTGCCCGCAACAAATGCCCGGCGGCGACGTGTTGGGGAGTTTGAGCGCCCACCGCGCCGAGAGCGGGTCGAAGAGCCAGATTTCGGAACCTTGTTCACCACCCCCGCCCTGGTTGTGACCGCCGTAGCGGATCATCACGTTGCGCATCGAGTCCCATGCGCACGCGCCTTCGTATCCCAACCGCGGCGACGGAGGAGTGCTGTCGGTCGGGCTGCGCAGCACCCAGGTGTCGGGCTGCTGATCGAGCGGTCGATCGCTGGCCGCAGGCTCCGCGCCACGCGAAGTCGCGCCCGCGAGGAGCATCGCCGATACCGCGGCGGCCTTCGCCGTTGCAAGCCATACACTTGTCCGATGCCTCGTTGTCACGTATGTGCGCATGCCGTGCATGTTCCACCTCATCATTCGGCGCTCGGCGTAGTCTCCGCGCGGCGGGACTGCACCGATCGCACGCGCAGATTGATCAGCTCCACGGCCAGCGCAAAGGCCATGGCAAAGTAAATGTAACCCTTGGAAATGTGCGTGCCGACCCCCTCGGCCACCAGCATCACGCCGATCAGGATGAGAAAGCTCAGCGCCAAGACTTTGATCGTGGCGTGTCGGCTCACGAACCGGCTCACCGGCTCGGCGAAGATGAGCATCACGCCGACCGCGACCACGATGGCCACCACCATAATCCACAGTTTGTCGGCGTCGACCATACCGACGGCGGTAATCACCGAGTCGAGCGAGAACACCACGTCCAGCAGCGCCACCTGTACGAGCACGCCGATGAAGCTCGGAGTCGCGGCCGTTCCACGCCCGGGCGCGGAGTCTTCCATCTTGTGGTGGATTTCGTAAACGCTCTTCCAGATAAGGAACAACCCGCCTGCCAGCAGGATCAGATCGCGCAGCGAGACTTCGCGCACTTGGTCGGTCATCCAGGCGGCGAGATACTCGATTCTCGGCAAATGAAACAGCGGCTCGGTCAGGCTCAGCACCCACGAGATGGCAAGCAGCAGCGCGATCCGCATCACCAGCGCCGCCCCCAGGCCGAGCCGCCGCGCGCTCGGCTGTTGGTGTTCCGGCAGTCGGCCCGTGAGAATCGCCAGAAACACGATGTTGTCGATGCCGAGCACGATCTCCATGGCCACCAGGGCCACGAGGGCCACGACTGCTTGCATAGTTGTTTCCCTCGATTCCCCAAGCCGCGCCGCTACGGACCGATCCGCCGTTTTTTTGTATCCAGCCGCTCAGTATCTTAAGATGATGGCCGACCGAGGTAGAGGGCCTCATCAGCTTTCCGCGGCGTGATGTCTGCTGCGGCCGTATCTGCGTTGGAGACACTCCTATGAGTCGAATCGATTCGTTCACCGCGCTGGTCGCGGTGTGCTCTTTGGTATCGGCACTCGCAGTTTTCGCATCGCCGTCCAAGGCCCGCGCCGCCGACCGTCCCAACATCCTCTTCGTCTATACCGACGACCAGGCTCCGTGGGCGCTGGGGGCGGCCGGGCACCCGCACGCCAAGACGCCCAACATGGATCGCCTCGTCCATCAGGGCGCCTACCTGGTGAACGCCTTCACGGTCACGCCCGTGTGCAGCCCCTCGCGCGCCGCCCTAATGACCAGCCGTTACGGCAGCGAGCTAAACATCACCGACTGGATCAACCCCGGCAACGAGCCCGACATCGGGCTCGACCCGAAGACGGTGACCTGGCCCGAAGTGATTCAATCGAGCGGCTACGCAACCGGGCTGGTGGGCAAATGGCATCTCGGCGTGCCCGACCAGTTCCATCCCACGCGGACAGGCTACGACTACTTCATGGGGTTTCTTGCGGGTGGAACGACGCCCAAGAATCCGCTGCTGGAAATCGACGGAGAAGATCGCAGGTTCGAGGGGTTCACCACGGACATCATTACCGACCACGCGTTGGAGTTTATCGAGAACAACCGCGACGGCCCGTTCGTGCTCAGCGTGCATTACCGGGCGCCGCACGCGCCTTGGCTCCCCGTGCCTGATGAAGATTGGGCGCCTTTTGCCGACCTCGATCCGCAGATTCCCAATCCCGACTACCCCAAGCTCGACGTGCCGCGCGTGAAGCGTGTTACCCGCGAGTACCTGGCCAGCGTGCACGGAGTCGATCGCAACCTCGGGCGCATCCTGGCCGCACTCGACGACTGGAACCTGACCGACCGGACGATCGTCATCTACACCAGCGACCACGGCTACAACATGGGGCACAACGGAATCTGGCACAAAGGCAACGGCCACTGGATCCTGACCGAGCCGACCGTCGCCACCGAGAACATCCCCTCGAACCAGCGCCCCAACATGTACGACAACTCCTTGCGCGTGCCGGCGATCGTGCGCTGGCCAGGCACGATCGAACCCGGCACGATCGTGAATCACACCGTGACCACGCTCGACTGGTATCCCACGCTGGTTGCGATGGCGGGCGCCAAGCTGCCGGAAGGCGAAACCATTCGCGGGCGAAACATCGTGCCGCTGCTCAAAGGCGAGTCGGTCGACTGGGACGACGATCTGTACGCCGAGTACAGCACGCATCACCAGTCGCACACGCACATGCGCGCCTACCGCACCCCGCAGTGGAAGCTGGTGCGCGACTTTCTCAACCCGGAGCGTGACGAACTATACGACCTGGAAAAGGACCCGGCCGAAACCACGAACATCATTCACGCTGAATCGGTCGAGATTCAAAGCGCCGTCGCCAGGCTGCACGACAAAATCATCGTCCACATGAAGGAAATCCACGACCCGGTGCTCGAATCGATCGACGCGAAGGGCGCCGAGAAATGACCAATGACCAAGCCCAAATGACCAATGAAACCGCGGCTGCACCGCACACAGGTTGTGTCGCGACCTCCCGACCGCGACTCCTGTCCGACCCAAGGTCTCCCCTTTCGTCGGGTGGAGACCTGCGGTCGAATCAGTGGCACGGTCGGGAGACCGTGCCACAACCTGTGTTGCCAGTTGTCGGTGGGAGTCGATCTCCGAATTGAAAACAGAACACGGAAAATTGAAAGCTCACACTCGGCAGCACGCGTGCGTAGTCCAGACCGCGTCGATCGCACCCGCTTGCCGTTGGCCGCGGATTCCCGACAATACAGGGAGCCAACACTACCTCTTACAAGCGAGGCATTACCATGAAACGCGTACACGGATGGCTCGGGGCATTGGCGGTGGTTTCTTTCGTGCTTTTCACGTTGCCCGGTTGCGGCGGTGGCGACGGCGGTGGCTACTCGGGCGGCAAGGGCTCGGGCACCAAGTCGGGCACCTCGGGCGGAACGAAGAAAAGCGGCACGGCCAAGACCGGCGGCGCAGGCGACAAAAAAGGCGGAAGCGGGGCCAGTTCCGGCGAGCCCGGCTTCGGCGATCTGACCATGCGCTTCGTATACGACGGCGACGCTCCCGCCCAGCAGAAGATCAACGTCACCAAAGACGTGGAATACTGCGGACCCAAAATGCCGCTCGACGAAACGCTGGTCGTCGATCCGGACACCAAAGGCATCGCCAACGTGTTCGTCTACCTCTACCTGGGCTCGAACGATACGCCCCCCGAGCCGCATCCTTCCTACGCCGAAACGGCCGACGCCAAGGTGCTGCTCGACAACATCGGTTGCCGCTTCGAGCCGCGGGCCTGCGTACTGCGCACGGGACAGACACTCGTGGTAGGCAACGACGATGAGGTCGGACATAACACCAAAGCCGAATTTCTCGAAAATAACTCCTTCAACGATCTGATTCCCGCGAAGTCCAAGATGGAAAAAACGGATCTGAGCAAGCCCGAGCGCCTTCCCTCTCCGGTAAATTGCTCCATCCACCCGTGGATGTCGGCCAAGCTGTTGATCACCGACACCCCCTATGCCGCCGTTAGTGGGAAGGACGGCAGCATCACGATCAAGAACATTCCCACCGGCACATGGACTTTCCAGGTGTGGCACGAAACGGCAAATTACGTGGCCGATGTAAGCATCGACGGCAAGACCACCGAGTGGCGACGAGGCCGATTCGAACAAACCATCGAGGTCGGCGACAACGACCTGGGCGACATCCTGATCAAGCCCAGCGCGTTCGGGAAATAGCGCACGTTTCGCGCGTGCGGTTGGCACGAGCTGCTGGCCTGCGATTCGCCGGACGTCCGTTCGCCGCGGGTGGGGAGGCTTTGCGCGATGAATCGCAACTCGACGACCGTGCTTTTCCTGCTCGGCTTCGTGCTATTGCCGCTGCTGCCTTCCGGCCGCGCTCTGCGTGCCGACGAGCGAGATGCGGCACAGCAGGGTGCTAGCGAAAGCGCGCGGGAACCCGACGATCGCTGCCCCTTCGCGCCCGAGGATGGCGATGACAATGCCCGGCCGCCGAGCGAATCGGCGAAAGTGCCCGCGTCGCCCAAGCCCCGCATCACGATCGGCCGCGAAACGACGTTCCTCTCAGGCCCGCTCACCGACGACGGCTACGTCGACTATCGCGCCGCGCTCAACGAGAAGCTCAGCGAAGGGGTCACGCCCGAGAACAACGCCGCCGTGCTGCTGTGGCAATGCTCGGGTCCCAAAGAAATCGCCGAAACGAACCGCGAGGAGTTTTTCAAGCTGCTGGGCATCGACTCATTGCCGGAAGAAGGCGACTACTTCGTCACACTCGCGGACTTCGCCAGCTCCGAGGAAGGGGGACGCGCCGATGCGCTTCGACTGCAAATGCTCGATGACAGCGTGAGCCGGGCAATGCGCGAACCGTGGAAGCGCGAGGATTTCCCAACGCTTGCCTCATGGCTCGACGTGAACGAGGAGCCGTTAAAGCTTGCTATCGAAGCCAGCAAGCGAGCGCGCTACTATCAGCCCATCGCGGTCCCCGACCCTCCGTTTCTGGTATACGTACCGCTCACCGGCCCGCACCAGGGGCGCGAAATCGCGAGGGCGCTCCTGGCGCGGGCCATGCTCCGACTGGCCGATGGCCAGCACGACGCCGCGTGGCAGGATGTCTTGGTGGTGCATCGGCTCGCCCGGTTGGCCAGCCAGACGTGGCGGGCTCCCGAAGCGCTGCATGCTGCCGGTCTGAATCAGCTTGCGTGCGCCGCAACCGTTCGGATTCTCGAGCGAGCTGAACTTACGGCGGACGAGGCGCGCGCCATCGAAGCCACTTTGCGCAAACTTCCCCCGTTCGAACCGATGGTGGAAAAGATGGATATGGGTGAACGGCTCATGACTCTCGAAGCGATTCTGGGAATGGCCCGCTATGGTCCGAAAGGCTATCGCGACCTGATCGGCGCGCGCGTGGACGAAGGGGACCTGCTATCGCCCATAACCGACCGCCTTGCCGTTTCGTCGATCGATTGGGATCGATCCTTGAAAGTGATCAACGTATGGTGCGATCGTATTGTCGGCGACGCCCGACAGCCCACGTTTGCCGAAAGGGATGAAGCGCTCGAGAAAAGCAAAACTGCACTTAACCACCTGCGCGACAGCCGCACGAACCCGCTAACCATACTCGGGTTGGTCCGTGCGCGCGGCTCCGAATCGGGTGCCACGGCGGGGCGGCTGATAGGTGCGACGATGGCCGGGGAAGTGCTAACCACGGTCACGATCCTGCCCATGATTGAAGATCGGCAGTGGTGCATGGTCGAGACGGCACGCGTTGCCGCGGCCCTGGCTGCCTACAAGGCCGACCACAAGGCGTATCCCGGTCGACTGGACGAATTGCCGCCGAAATACATTCCCGAAATGCCGCTCGACCGATTCACCGGCGAGGCCTTGACTTACAAGAAGACCGAGGATGGATACCTGCTTTACAGTTTCGGGCCCAACAGGAAGGACGACGGCGGATTGGACGTTCGCGCCAGTTGGCCGAATTACGACATCGTCGTC
>CAYQAJ010000056.1:7648-18658 GCA_964415245.1 uncultured Pirellulaceae bacterium
GCCATTTCCCGCATGGGCGGCGCCCTGCCCCGTACGCTCGATGCGCTGGCGCCTAAGTACATTCCCGAAGTACCACTCGACCGCTACACCGACAAACCGCTCGTCCATAAGACGACCGACGACGGCTACCTGCTCTACGCCCTCGGGCCGAACATGAAAGACGACGGCGGCACGAGCCTCGACGATGATCGAGTGAACTACGACATCGTCGTCCGCATGCCGGCGGGCGATTGACGAGACTTCGGTCGGAAGTTGCCACAGTGCGAATGGTCGCGAGCTGCACATTTCGTTTGTATCAGCAGAGAATCCTGCGATGATCGCGCTGCACATTCGAGTCAAGGCTGCCCTCCTGCTGCTTATGGCCTGTTCGGGACTATCCTGCAGCGGCAATTCCGGCCTCCCTACGACATCGTCTACAGGCCCATCCGTTGGGGCGAACACTGGTACTGAGGTGTCGAACCCGCGCATTCGTATTTCAAAGGAGACGACGTACCTTGAAGGCCCGCTGACCGACGACGGCTACGTCGATTACATCGCCGCGATGGATGAGCGCCTGTCTGAAGGGGTCACGCCCGAGAACAACGCCGCGGTCCTTCTTTGGCAATGCTGGGGTCCGCGAGGATTGTCGGCCGTGAACCAAGAGGAGTTTTTTGCCCGTTTGGGAATGGACGTTCCGCCCGTCGAGGGTTCCTATTTCTTGACGCCATACGAGTACGAACACAACATCGTTCCTGGACTCGGGGATCAACCCGGGATCGATGCATCAGGCCAGATATCAGACATGGCACGGGGTGAACCTTGGACCGCGGCAGATTTTCCATCGATCGCCGAATGGCTGGCTGCGCAAGAGAAACCGCTGGCGATAGCGGTCGAGGCGACTAGGCGACCGCGATATTATCAGCCTGTCATCGCCGGCGATCCGCCTGTGTTGAATGCCACGCCGCTGGAGGGAGTTCGTGAATTCCGCCTTGCGTCGCTTGCACTCGTTGTCCGCGCGCTACTTGCCATTGGGGAAGGCGAGCTCGATGCCGCATGGCGCGATATTCTTGCAGTTCGTCGTATGGCGCGTTTGATCGCCCAGGGATTTTCACAGTTCGAAGGGCTCGTCGGCATCGCGCTGGACGGTATGGCATGCTCAGCCGCGCAGCAACTGTTGCGACGATTTGCGCTGACTGCTGACCAGGCACGGGCCATGGAACGCGAATTGCGCGCATTGCCATTGCTGCCGTCGATGGCCCACAAAGAGGACGTGGGGCAGCGCTGTGGGCAGCTTGATTTGACGATAGCCATTGCGCGCTACAGCCCGCGGCGCGTTGCGCTGCTCCTGAACGATGCTCCGCCGGATAAGGATCCATTGCTAGCTATGTCGAGCGCCCTGTCTGCTTTGACGATCGACTGGGACGAAGCGCTCATGCAGACTAACGACTGGCACAACCGACTGGTAGCGGCTGCGCGCGTGCCGACTTTCGCCGAGCGCGACAAGGAATTGGCGATGATCGAAGAAGAATTGGATAGGCTGACCTCGTCACATGTACGCCGACTGGCCAACTTCGCTCGAAGTGGCAAGCAGGACGGGAATGTGAGTGAGGGCTGGGGAAGTGCTGTGGGCACACTGCTTACCGGGATATATCGGCCAGCATTTCGCACCATGTGCAAGTCGGAGGATCGCCAAGCGATGAACTTCGACATCACAAGGATCGGTTTTGCCTTGGCTGGCTACAAGGCCGACCACGGTGAGTATCCCGATTCGCTCAACGTATTAGCGCCAGGTTTCATTCCCGAATTGCCGCTTGATCGATTCATCGACAAATCGTTGCTTTATGTGAAGACTGACGACGGCTATGTACTATACAGCGTCGGTCCAAATATGGCGGACGATGGTGGCAACGACGAGAAGTCGCAGACACCGGCCGACGACATTGTCTTGCGTATCAGCTCACGCCACAAACCCTGATGAGCATTGGTATGGCATGCAGTACAATGGTTAGTCGAAATGTCGCGTGCCCAGCGATTCTCGCGGCGTTGCTGCTGAACATCGGATGTTCCGACTATGGCGAGTTGGAAAGGCCGCTGAATAGCGATACTAGCGCGAAAACAATGGAGCAGGGAACTGAGGCTCCCGGGGAACCGACATTCGCCCACCAGCTCGCCGCCGTGCGCGAGGGAACGGCCGACTCGATTGTGCTCGAACGCACGACGGTCACCGCATACGACCTGGCACAATTGGAAGGCGTTATCAGTCTGAGGTGGTTGATGCTCGACGATGTGCCGGTTTCGGACGAGGCGCTGGCTCCGTTGGCAGCGCTGACGAATCTTGAGCGGCTCAAGCTGGGTCGTTGTCGTGTGGGCGATCGGGGTATCGAGCACATTGCCGCGCTAAAAAACTTACGGCTGCTCAATTTGCCCGATGCGGAGTTTTCGGACGAAGCGCTCGCGCGAATCGCGGAGCTGCCTCAGCTCGAATTGTTGCGGTTCGGCAGTCCGCACGTGACCGATGCGGGAATGGCCCATGTGGCGCGAATGCCGTCGCTTCGCTGGCTCCACGTGATCGACGTGCCGATCACCGATGCGTCGCTGGAGCATATCAAGGGCATGAAAAAGCTCGAATCGTTCTACGTCGACGGATCGAATCTGACCGACGACGGCATGAGCGACCTGGTCAAGTCGCGGCCCGACCTGCACTTCCACAAAGACCAGCAGCACCTCGACCGCGACCCCCGCCGGCACGACCATGAGCACTAGCGCGACCGGTACTGGGCGGCGGCGCATGGCGCTGTTACGCCCCCTGCCCCAACGCCTGCTGACGCGGAACGCCTGCTGACGCGGAGACGCGGGGACACGGCGACGCGGTGAAAAGCAAGAGCGCATGGTCCGTGCCCGTCAGTGCCCGTCCGTGCTTGTCCGTGTTTCTCCGCGTTTGAGATTTGGCCTTTGGATATTGTTTGGGATTTGTGATTTGCGATTTGGAATTTGTCCCGCCAAGCCTGGCAACCGCTAGCACGGGCCCGATCATCCAAGTATACTGCCGTTTTACCCCTGCCCTCATTCGATGCCCACCTCGCAGGAGATGACTTCTGATGAAACGCCAGGCAGTTCTCGCAGGCGTACTCGTGCTGATGGCCGTGGCCGCGGTCAGTGCCCGGTATTTGCACGTTAAGTCTGACTCGTCCGGAACGGAGATGACGGCGGCCGCCGAGAAGTACGTGGCGACGCTCAACGACGAGCAGCGGGCCAAGGCGGTAATGGACTTTGAAACGCCGCAGCGAGTCGGCTGGCATTTCATCCCCAAGGACGAGCGCAAGGGACTCCCGATCAAAGAGATGAACGACAACCAGCGCAAAGCCGCGTTAGCCCTGCTGCAATCGGCTTTGAGCGAGGTGGGATACGGCAAAGCCACCAAGATCATGGAGCTGGAGAAAATTCTGCTGGCGCTGGAAAAGGGGAGCGGCCCCTTGCGCGATCCGCAGCGGTACTTCTTCACGGTATTCGGCAAACCCACCGACGACGGGCGGTGGGGACTGAGCGTCGAGGGGCATCACCTGTCGCTGAATTTCGTGGTCGAGAAGGGGCACGTCGTCTCCTCGACGCCAACCTTCTTCGGGGCGAACCCGGCCACGGTCAAGAGCGAGGTCGAGAATGCACCGCCCGTCGGCACGCGCCTTCTCGCCGACGAAGAGCAAATCGCCTTCGACCTGCTCGGCACGCTTTCGGCCGAACAACGCAAAGAAGCGATTATCGCCGCCGAAGCGCCACGCGAGATACGTGCTGCCGGCGAGGCCCAGCCCCCGCAAGCCGACCTCGAGGGAATTCCCGCCACAAAGCTGACCGAGAGCCAGAAGAAGATGCTTGGCTCGCTCATTGATGCCTACGCGCGCAATCTGCCCGACGACGTGGCCGACCATCGACTTGAGGAGATTCGCGAGGCGGGCGCCGATCACATCTACTTCGCCTGGGCCGGCCCCGACAAACCGGGCATCGGGCACTACTACCGAGTGCAGGGGCCGAACTTCCTGATCGAATTCGTCAATACACAGCCCGACGCAGCGGGCAATCCGGCGAATCACATCCACTGCGTGTGGCGCGACCCGCGGGGGGACTTTGCAATTCCGGCGAAGGCCAATTAGAGCTTATCCAAAAGCCGTCCCAGAGAAGGGGACAGGCACAATTTGCTCCGCGGACCCCAGGAAAGCGGCGCAATATCCAACGGCTCAGCAAAATGAGCCAGTCCCCGACGGTTTTCGGATAAGCTCCTCGCTGGCAGCCTCGCCCGCTACCGCGACGGCGCATACCTTGTACTCGGGAATTTTCGCGATCGGGTCGAGTGCGGCGATCGTCAGGTTGTTCACGTTGGCCTCGCCGGGGAAATGGAAGTTCCCGAACACGATCCCCTCGGCCACGCGATCGGTGACGACGGCGCGGGCCTGCATCCGCCCCCTGCGCGAGGTGACGCGGAGCATCTGCCCGTCGCGCACCGCGAATCGCGCCGCGTCGCTCGGGTGAATCTCCAAGAGCGACTCGGGCACCGCTTCGAGCAGAGCCGGCGACCGACGCGTCAGCTCTCCACCGTGCCAGTGGTACAGCACGCGGCCCGTGGTTAAGAGCAGCGGGAAGTCGTCGTCGGGCAGCTCCTTCGCGTCGACGTGCTCGACGCGGTGAAACTTTCCCTTTCCCCGCGTGAACCGGCCCACGTGCAAAATCGGCGTGCCGGGATGGTCGGCCGAAGGGACCGGCCACTGCAAGCGGTCGCCGCGATCGAGCCGAGCGTGGTTGACGCCGGCATACGACGGCGTGAGGGCGGCGATCTCATCCATAATTGCGCTCGCGCTTCGATACTCCCACCGCGCTTGCTGGCCCGACGGCGTTCGTCCCAATCGCGATAGGACGCGGCGCGCCAGATCGGCGATCGTCTCCCAGTCCGGCCGCGATTCGCCGGGCGGTTCGATCGCCTTGCGAATGAGCTGCACGCGCCGCTCGGTGTTGGTGTACGTCCCCTCCTTCTCGGCGAACGACGCGCCGGGCAACAGCACGTCGGCAAACGGGGCCGTCTCCGATTCGAGGATCTCCTGCAAAACGACGAACGGAGCCGCTGCGAGACATGCGCGGGCATGGTTCACGTCGGGATCGGTCATGGCCGGGTCTTCGCCCAAAATGTAAAGGGCGGCGATCTTTCCCGCGCCAGCCTGCTCGATGATTTCGGTCACGGTGAGCCCGGGTTCACGCGGTAGCTCAACATCCGGTCCATCGCACGACCACACGGAAGCGAACGTCGCGGCGACACCTTCGTCGGCGACCGACTGATAACCGGGATACACGTTGGGCAGAGCGCCCATATCGCAGGCGCCCTGCACGTTGTTCTGCCCGCGGAGGGGATTCACTCCGCCGCCGGGCATGCCCATGTTACCCAGCAGCATTTGCAAGTTGCCAAGGGCCAGCACGTTGAACACGCCGGTGGTGTGCTGCGTAATGCCCATGGCCCAGATCACCGCCATGGGGCGATGATCGGCCAGAAGATGCGCGGCGGCGACGATCTTTTCGGTCGACACACCGGTAATCGCGGCCACGCGATCGGGCGAGTACGGACCTAGCGACGCGCGGAACTCGTCGAAACCCTCGCAGCGCTCGTCGATGAAGGCTTGATCGTGCTTGTCCGCCTCAACGATTGCGTGCATCAGGCCGTTGACGAGAGCGACATCGGTGCCCGGCCGGTGGCGCAGGTGCAGTGCGGCAAACTCGGCGATGTCGATGCGGCGCGGATCGGCCAGCACGATCTTCATACCGCGGCGCAGCACCGCTTGCCGAAGCATGGCGCCGAATACGGGATGCTGCTCGGTGGTATTGGAGCCGATAATGAGCGCTGCCGCGGCATGGTGGGCGATGTCGTCCATCGAATTGCTCATGGCGCCCGAGCCGAAGCACATGGCCAATCCCGCGACCGTCGAGCTGTGGCACAGCCGCGCGCAGTGATCGACGTTCTGCGTGCCCAACACCTGCCGGGCGAGCTTCTGCACCAGATAGTTCTCTTCGTTGGTACACTTGGCCGAAGCGAGAAGGCCCACCGCATCTCCGCCTTCGTTTTGCACGGCGCTCGCAAGCCGGTCGGCGCAAATGTCGAGCGCGGTGTTCCAGTCGACGTCGACCCAGGGACCGCGCGACGCGAGATCCGCCAGTTTGGGGTGGCTCTCCAGCACATAGCGCCGCACTCTCGGAGTCGTAACGCGGTCGTCGTGATGCACGAATCCGTAGCCGTACCGCCCCTTAACGCAGAGTGACATGCCGTTGACCGGCGCCGCGGGATTCGAAGTAACGCGCACGATCTGCCCCGCCTTCACGTTCAAGTCGAACTGGCAACCCACGCCGCAGTAGGGGCAGGTCGTCGTTACAAGTCGGTCGGCGACGCCAACATCCAGCGACATGCGATCGTCGAGTGCTCCCGTGGGGCAATAGGCGGCACATGCACCGCACGACTCGCAGCGACCTTCGAGCATGGTGGTGTCGGTGCCCGCAATAATCTTGGCATCGTGCCCGCGGTAGCCGACCGACCACACAAACCGCCCCTGAATCTCATCGCATGCACGGATGCACCGCGTACACAGAATGCACTTGTTCAAGTCGACCCACACGAAAGGGTTGGGGTCGCTGCCCACGGCGTAGCGCGGAGCCGTGCGCGACTGCGACGGATCGGGCAGCGGCAAGCCATAGTGCCGCACCCAGTGCATCAGCTCGTTGTCGGGCCGATCGGGGCTGGCGTAGCCGACGTCGTGGTAGTTATCGAGCAGCATTTCGAGCACGAAGCGGCGCATGGCGGTCAGCTCGGCACTTTCGGTGCGAACGACGAGCCCCTCGGTGGCTGGCATAGTGCATGCCGCGGCGGGTTGCTCAGCACCTTCCACCTCCACGACGCAGAGCCGACACGAGCCGACGGGCGAGAGGTCCTTGTGGTGGCACAGCGTGGGAATTGTCACGCCGATCGACTCGCCGGCCTCAAGCACGGTCTGGCCGTCGCTCGCTTCGACGCGCGTTCCGTTGATGGTGAGCGTGGGCATGGACTGGCCTGCGGCGTAAGAGGCGGCCTGCTCGATGACGTTACCCAGACCGATCCACGGCAATGTCGAACTCCTGGCCGAAGCGAGCCAGGGCGCTTTCGATTGGCAACGCAACCGACTGGCCCAGCCCGCACAGCGACGTAGCGTGCAGCATTCGCGCCAAGTGGGTGAGCCTTTCGCGATCGCCGGGTTTCGGGCCGTTTTCGACGAGGCGCTCGACCAGCATCCGCGCTTCGCGCGTACCCTCGCGGCACGGCGTACACTTGCCGCACGATTCGACTTCGAAGAACCGCAACAACCACAACAGCAACTCGGGCGCGCGAACCGAATCGTCGAGCACCAGCATGCCGCCCGAACCGACGCTCACTCCCTGGTGCCGCGCGTCGAAGTCGATTCTTGCGTCGAGCGCCTCGGGCCCCACGATCGTTCCCGCCGCGCCGCCCGTGAGGGCCATGTGAAACTCGCCGCCATCTCTCATTCCACCGCCGAATTGGTCGAGCAATTGCCGCAGCGTCACGCCGAACGGGACCTCGACAACACCGGGGCGCGAAACGTGTCCAGTGATTGTGAACAGTTTCGTGCCGGCGCTGCCAGCCGTACCTATTGAGCGATACCACGCGCCGCCGCGTTCGACGATCGCCGGGAGGGCGCAAAGCGTTTCAACGTTATTGACCAGCGTGGGCAGTCCGTGCAGTCCGCTCATTGTGGGATAGGGCGGACGGATACGCGGCTCCCCGCGCTTCCCTTCCAGTGATTCAAGCAGCGCCGTTTCCTCGCCGCAGATGTACGCGCCCGCACCGCGGTGTACGTGTACCGTAAACGAAAAGTCAATGCCGTCGATTTTCGGGCCCAAACGACCGGCCTCGAGCGCTTGCGCGATTGCCCGTTCGAGAATGCGTGCCGCCGCCTCATACTCGCCGCGAATGTAGATGATGCCGGTGTGCGCTCCGACGGCCCAGGCGGCCAGGGCCATTCCCTCCAGCACGAGGTGGGGATCCCCCTCCAAGAGCACGCGGTCTTTGAAGGCAGCGGGTTCCGATTCGTCGGCGTTACAGACGACGTACTTCGGTGAAGCGGCTTCGGCGGCGACGAACCGCATCTTGCGCGCGGTAGGAAAGCCCGCTCCACCGCGTCCCCGCAACCCCGATTGTTCGACCTCGGCCAGCACGCGCTCGGCAGGTTGTCGCAGCGCGGCCGACAACACGCTGTACGCGCCGCTGGCCAGCGCGTCGTCGAGCGACGATGGATCGACGTTGCCGATGCGGGCCATCTTGATCCGTGTTTCGCCCGGCATCGGCTTGCCGTAATTCGGCGATGCACCGCGCCATCCCTGACTGACACGCGGAGCGGATTCGGGTGTGAGGGGCCCGCACGGCTCGTCGTCGACGAGGGCAGCCGGCGCGCGATCGCAGAGGCCGAGACAGCTTGTGCGCTCGACGGCCCACTTACGCGCATCGCATGCCGCCGCGACGGCGTTTTTCAGGCCCCCTGCTCCGCACGCCATGCACACTGGACCGTCGCATACGCGCACGACGTGCGCCGCGCGCGGTCGCGTAGCCAGCATCGAATAGAACGAAGCGACGCCAAATGCCTGAGCCTGGGAGACTCCGACGGCGCCGGCCGCCGCCTGAACGACGCGCGGCTCCAAGTACCCGCACTGGGATTGGGTACGCTGCAGCACGGGCAACAGGTTTTCCGGCGCACGTCCGAGCGCGTTTATCGCGGCGTCGACGGCCGGGTCTCGCGGCGGCTCATAGTGCATTCTGGCTCGCACGGTCGGTCACCTGACTTGAGCACGGGAACTCGGAGACATCTGTGTACGATCATCCGGGGAGACCTCGCCCGTGGGACGACGCACCGAGTTATGTGCCTTTACCACGTCGAAGGTAGATGAACCAGTACACGCCTCCCACCATCAGCGATCCGCCAATCACGTTGCCGATCGTAACGGGGAGCAAATTGCGCACCAGAAAGCCATAGGTTGTGAGGTTGGGGTAGGCTGAGGGGGTCGTTCCCGCAGCGCTCCAGAAGTCGGCCCCGGCCCACGACTTGATCATCATGCCGATGGGAATGAAATACATATTCGCCACGCAGTGTTCGAACCCACACGCCACGAACGCGGCAATCGGCGGGACGATGGCCAGGATTCGATCGGTCGTGGTGCGTGCGCTGAAGGTCAGCCACACCGCCAGGCAGACCAGCACGTTGCACAAAGCGCCGAGGGCCACTGCGGGAAGGAAGTCGAGGCTGGCCTTGGCTTCGGCGGTCGCAAGCGCGGCCAGCCCGACAGCGCCGTGTCCCAGCAGGTATTGCCCGCTGAGAAAAACGACGGCGGCAGTCGCCAGGGCGCCGGCAAAATTCCCCAGATAGGCGAACAGCCAATTCCGCAGTAAAAGCCGCGTCTCCACTTTGCCGCTGGCCCACGCCATGACAATCAAGTTGTTTCCCGTAAACAGCTCGGCGCCGCCGACGATGACGAGCACCAGTCCCAGCGAAAAGACCAGCCCCGCCAACAGGCGCGAGACGCCGAATCCGATGTGATCGGCGGTTCCGGTGGAAACCGTGGTGGCGAACACGGCTCCCAAAGCAATAAAGGCGCCGGCCAGAAATGCCAGCGCACACAAACTTCCCAGGTCCATCCTGGCTTTGCGCACGCCAACCTCTTCCGCTCGACCCGCCATTTCCGCGGGAAGGAGGGCGTCGAAGCGCGGCGGCTCAGCGGTGGGCTCGCTTCTCTGCATCGGCGGCGCCTACATCGCATATCCGGCCGTGATGCCGCCGGCCATGAAGAGCGAGGAGAGGGCGCCCAAAAACCCCCGCCGATCGCGCGAGGGATCCCCCTCCCCGGCACGTTCCGCGGGCGCCAACCCCCGCGCGGCGTCGCCGGTTCCTCCCGGCACCTCCGTCGAGTCACTCATCGTCGGCCCGTTGTCGATCGGGGGCGGTCGCCGGCGCGAGGCGCCAAGTTCAGCGTCCGCCTACTTCCGTGAAGTCCAACGGCTGCTTGTCGAACCGTGCCTGCCGTACCCGACGCACGTACTTGTGGCACTCGACGCACTTCATGGTTACGTCGACGTATGCCAGCGTCGCGCCGTCCAAGTTCTTGTCTTTTGCCGCTTCCGTCAAGGCGTCTGCACTGCGGCGGAACTCGGCGCTGCGCTGCATGTACTCGGGGGTCTGCAGCACCTGCCAGCCCGCGGCCTGGCTTAAAAGGCTCATTTCCTGCGAGTTTTTGGCAACCATGTCAAAGTTCTCGGTGGTCAGTCCTTCGAGAACTTTCTGCGAGTGCATGAGCTTAGCTCGCATGAATTCCTTGACGTTGTCGGTTCTTTGCGTGTGGGCAGGGCTGGTCCACGTGACGGCGACCAACACTGCAAGGCCAAGCGTAACGGCCAAGCGTTTCATGGCAATTCCTTTCGACGACGATGGGACGAAAAGACCACTTCTCCGTATGGCGCTTTACCGGCGGCTCATGGTTCGACCTCGTCGACGTCGAATTCGCCGCCGAACGCCCGGCCCAAAATGCGATTCTCGGCCGACTCGTGCGCCTGCAACGTGTGCGCAAATTGCCGAAACTCGTGCGCGAGATCTTCCCCCTTCGTGACCGGCTCACACGAACGCGCCTGATGGATGATTCGGTCCAAAGCACTCAATAGCGCCGGGTGTTGGGCCTCCACCGCTTTCACGTCGGGCAACAGGCTCGGGCAACGAGCGGTAGCTTCGTCGAGGCAGCCGCCCGACTCCTCTTCGGTGAAATGGTGGGCCAAATCGTCCCGCAAGGCCGTCAAGTCATCCGCCAATTGCGTCTGCGACGGGACAGATTGCGCGGCCGGTTCAGCCCGCCCAGGAAAGAAATCCAGAATGCGGCGCAATGTCTCGCGCAGTCGCCGGTGCTCGGCGCGAATGTGAAGAACGTACGGTCGCGAGTCTTCTACGTCTCGTATCACGGCATTTCTCCCTTGCCAAA
>CAYQAJ010000056.1:18758-21820 GCA_964415245.1 uncultured Pirellulaceae bacterium
CCTGGCGGCCAGATTGTGATCTGCGGCGCAGCGCCGAGATACGCACACTGTGCGGTTTTGGAACGCGTCGGGCCAAGTCCTTGGAGCGATCTTGGCGGTCAGGGCGATTCCGACTCGAAAACCGGACGCGACGGAATCAGGCTCGCGATGCAGCCCATCACGGCACGGACGAGCATGGGCAAGCTCTGCGTGCTGTCGACGGCGAAGGCAGGCAGATCGGACAGTTCGGTTTCCACCTCGCGCTTCTGATGCCGGTACACTTCCGGCCCCGCCTCGGAAAGTGACGTGCCCGACGCCGCGCGGGCGCCAATTCGCTCTAACACCACCTCGTCAGGGCACTGGCAACGTACCAGAAGCGGCTCAGCCCCGTGCCGGGCGGCAAGTGAAACCGCCTCTCGACGCATGTCAGCCGCGAGAAACGTAGCATCGAGAATCACGGAATTCCCACGCCCCAGCACCGCACCGGCCCGGCGAAACATTTCCTCGTACACGCGCCGCCGACGGTCTGGGGTGTACCGCCCCTCGCCATAGCCCGCCGTTCGATCCTGCGGCTGGCAAAGCTCGTCCCGCACGGCGTCGCTCGACAGAACCTCGACGTCGAGTGCTTCGCCCATGGCGGCCGCCAGCGTCGACTTGCCCGTCCCCGACAGCCCGAACACCACGAGCGCGAAAGGGGGCCCGAGAGCGGGCGCGTAACCGTCCGCCAGCGCAAGATACTCCTCCGCGGGACCAGCCGCCCCACTGCCGTTACCGCGCGAAACCTGCCGGGCACGCAACAGCGCCACCTTGGCCCTCACGCAAGCTCGGTACATCTTGTAGAAAGCCAGCAGCGCGGCCGGCGCCCGATCACGGCTTGCCATAAGATACGGTCGCAAAATCCGCTCACCGGCCTCGGCGGCGCCTAGCCGGTCGCACTCCATTGCCAGAAATCCCAGCTCATCGAGGACGTCGATCTGCCGCAGTTCGGAATTGAATTCGATGCAGTCGATGATGGTCGGGTGCGGCATGAGGTAAACGTGTTCGGGTCGCAGGTCGCCGTGCCCCTCGACAATACGGCCGTCGCAGACTCGCTCGTCGAGCAGTCCGGGCACCAGGCGCAGAAGCCGCAACTGTGCCGCGTGAACGCGGTGGACCAGGTCAACGTCCATGCGGTCGCCCGCCTTGAGCAACTCGCGATGATTCCCCTCGACGTGTGCCTCGATGCCGCGTCGATACACGTCGGCCTGGATCGGCAACGGTGGCAGCCTTTCGTAGAACGCCGAAAGTCTAGCCGCTAGTGCGTCAATCTCAGCGGGCGTTGCCCGTCGTTCCACCAAAAGGCGGTCGAGTGCGCGCTCTTCGGGCAGTCGCCGCATTTTGACGACCCAATCGACGGCCATGCCGCCTCCACCGAGAGTCAGCCGACCGTGGCGGCTGCACGTAATCGGCTCGACGCCCAGATACACGGCCGGAGCGAGTCGCCGGTTCAGCCGCACCTCGTTGAGGCAGGCTTCGAGTCGCAACTCGGGCGTGCTGAAGTCGAGAAAGTCGAACCGCACCGGCTTTTTCAGCTTGTAGGCAAACCGATCGGTCAAAAAGACCCACGAAATGTGGGTCTCCACGCACTCGACGTGTTCGGTCGATTCGCCCGGCAGCCGCGCGTACGCGGCCGGCTGAGACATCACCTCGACCAGCGGCAAACTCGGGGAACGGCCATCGGCCTGGCTGCCAGAACCGGACGCTCCGTTCGGCTTGTCGCCGGCATGCGATCGCAGTTGGGAACCAACGGCCTCGCGTGTAGGGGGCGCAGCGGGCAGATCCGCCTCATGAACTCGGGGGCGCCCACCGGATTCTGCTTCGGCGTTAGACGGCTCCATCGTGGGTCTCTCCGATCATTGCGCCTGCGTTCAACGACTCTTGCAACCGCCACCGGTGACCAGAAACGTGCAATTCCGGTGCCACGGCGGACGACGCACGAATGTCAAGGCAAATGCCATCGCAATCTGAGCGTCGCGGTATAATGAACCGCCGTACTCGCGCGCCCAAGACCGGGCGCTGCGCGCCGATTCGCACAGATCGCATGATCAAAGTCTGATTACGGCTGCGACACGCCATTCAAAACATGACGATCAATACCTGCTGTTTAGGCAGTATCTAATGGTTGGGCGGGAATTGCTGGGAAGAAGGCAAATCGAGGTGTTTCGCGCCCGTGTTGTGCCACGGCCGGCGACGCGCGCGATCGGACTTCTCCGACCCGATGGCCGGATAAGGATTGGGCTCGCAGCAACTGGCGCGCTGTTTGCTGATTCGGTTCACCATCATGCCGTCCCTGATAACGTTGGCCCGACGCGATGGCGCTGCGACAAAATGTTGTTGCCAAATAATTCCCAGTTGGTTGCCGCACGTCCTTGGCTGGCCTGGCGGAACGAACGTGAGTTCGTGACGTCTCCTCTTTCCGAACAACCCCAACATTTGCCTGCCTTCACCGGCAGCGTGGGAGCACTCCCTGTACGCGCGCCCCGCAGGGCACAAGATCCGCCATGACAAAGAACCTCCCCATTCACTTGCTCATCGTTGAGGACGACCCCGACTTTCGCAGCACGCTCGTGCAGCGTTTTTCCGGCGCGAACATGAGCGTCGCTAGTGCCGCCGACGCGGAGCACGCCTGGAATCTCATCCAGCAGCGCGAATTCGACGTCGCCGTGTTCGACATCCTGATGCCCGGCATGTCGGGCATCGAGCTGTTGCAAAAGTTCAAGGAGGCCCATGTCGACTGCGAAGTCATCATGCTCACCGGCCAGGGGACGATCGAATCGGCCGTTCAGGCGATGAAGCTGGGCGCGTTCGACTACCTCACCAAACCGTTTCCCCTGAAGGACCTGGAGGCACTGATCCGGCGGGCCTACGAGCGACGCGCCCTGCGCAAGGAAAACCAACAGCTTCGCACCCTGCTCGAACGAACCCAGGCAGCCGCCGAGGAATTTTCCTTGCCAGTGGACCGCATTCGGCTGATCATGGCCGACACCGAGCAATGCCCGGACGACGGAGGCACGGCGGGCAGCCGCACCACTCCGGCTACGGTA
>CAYQAJ010000057.1:0-21543 GCA_964415245.1 uncultured Pirellulaceae bacterium
CGCCTGCTCGACGTCGACGCAGATCCGGCCGGTCCACCCAGATCTGCAAGGCTGGGCGGGTCGGGCATACGACGTGGGTATCAATCTGGTGCTCGGGCTCACCTGGGTCGCTGAATCGACTTTGGGACTTCTCCCACTAATTGCCTCAAGCTTGCAGCATATCCGTCGTCCCTCAATCGACGACTGACGGTGCACTCGCTTGTGCGCCGCGTTCCGCGGGCCCTCCGGGGCGAAGCCGCGCGAAGGGCTGGGTGACTCTCCGAGTGGGTGGCCGCTTCATTCGACACACCGATTCCGGTGCGTTTTGGACGGTTGTCACCATCGGCCACGCATCAGCGCGTCGCATGCACGGATGCTGCACCAGACGCCGTTAGTCCACTCAGATACTAGCGTAAGTCTTTAACATGTTTGATTTTACGGATTCACTCGGCCTGAAGAGATGCCTGGAATCCGGATAAGAATGAGAAAAATGAATATAATGCAGTGCTTGGGTAGTTATACGAGGCTTGGTAATGTAGGTCGTATGCGTTGATTTCAATGGCATCCTTACCGTCCGTTTCGACAACGCACGAGTTCGCAGGCCTGGACTACCCGCGCGATCTCCCTCTCCGGTGTCGCGAGTCCAGCCAGGGTGGGAATTCAAGCAAGTTTGTCGCGAAACACCTTGGTTTTGGATCCAAGCCAATTCGAACGTCGGCGCGCCGCGGCGGACCACCGCGAAACCAACAAGACTCTGACGTTCTTTGCCATGCACAGGCAACTTGAGACTCCGCAAAGCCTCGGGTCGGCACGCTGCGAACAGCCGCTACCCGCGCGGATTCATCGGTGGTTCGAGCAATTTGCCGCCGAATTCCCTGATCGGATGGCAGTCGTCGAGAAAGAGCGCGGCTGGACATACGGAGAGCTAGACGCGCGGGCCAGCCGCCTGGCCGACCGTTTGCGATCGTGGGGCGTGGAGCCGGAAGACCGGGTCGCCGTCGTTGGCGAACACTCGGTCGAAGCGGTGGCCGGCATTCTGGCCGTGCTGAAGGCCGGCGCCGCCTATGTGCCACTGGATCCCGCATTGCCGAGGGAGAGGATCAACTTTGTGCTGCGCGATGCCAAAGCGCGAGCGATCCTCGCCCCGCCGCACATGCAGGCGCGACTTCCGCAGGATGCGGGCCGAGTCGGCTGGATCCACACGGTCGACACTGCGCCGCCGGGAGGCGCGCGTAAAGGAATCGATGACGATGATCGTGGCGATCGGCTCGCGTACGTCATTTATACCTCTGGTTCCACCGGGACTCCCAAGGGCGTGTTGGTGACTCATGCCAATGTCGTTTATTCGACGGCGGCCCGGTTCCAATACTATCCCGAGCCGGTCGGCCGTTTTCTGCTCGTCTCGCCACTATCGTTCGACAGCTCTGTCGCTGGGCTTTTCTGGACGTTGAGCCGGGGGGGCACGCTTGTGTTGCCCGGTCGGCAGTGGCAGCAGTTTCCGCAGCGGCTGCCGCAATTGATCGCACGTGAGCGGATCACGCATCTGCTGGCGATCCCGTCTTTATGGAGTTTTCTTCTGCGGCACGCGGACGTCGAGCAACTGGCTTCGCTGCGGACGGTAATTGTGGCGGGTGAGGCCTGTCCACGGCAGCTTGTCCGACGCCATTTTCAGACCGTGCCACAGGCGAGGCTGTACAACGAATATGGGCCGACGGAGACGACGGTCTGGTGTGCGGTACATGCGATTGGTCCTGATGAGACGGACCAGCCGGTCCCGATCGGCCGGCCGATCACCGGGACGCGGATCTACTTGTTGGACGAGGCGCAACGTCCCGTGCCCGAAGGGGAGCCCGGCGAGCTATACGTCGCCAGTCCCGGAATCGCACGTGGCTATCTCGACCGGCCTGAATTGTCTCGGCAAGTGTTTCTGACCGGGCCGCTGGGCACGATCACGGAAGAGCGGCTTTATCGCACCGGCGATCGGGCGCGGTACCTGGCCGACGGCTCGCTTGAGTTTCTCGGACGAGTCGATCATCAGGTGAAAATCCGCGGCCATCGAATTGAACTGGGTGAGATTGAGGCCGCTCTGCAGTTACACCCCGGAGTGGATGAGGCGGTCGTCGTGTTTCGCGACAATGGCGGCGGCCCGCATTTGGTGGCCTACGCGACGATGGCGGCGGAGGTTGCGCCAACCGAACAGCAATTACGGGAGTTTCTTGTCCAACGTCTGCCCGCCGTGATGGTTCCCACCAGGTTGGTGGCGATGGCTGTACTGCCACGCCGACCCAACGGCAAGGTCGACCGCGAAGCTCTCCCCGAGCCTCCGCCGGCCGCAGTCAACGGGATAAGCGGCAACGGTCACTTCCGGCTTTTGACTGCGAAGGCTCGACCGCCTGCAATCGCTGCGGTGGGGTCGACTCCCGACAACGAGGAGAGCAAGAGCCTGCTCCGCTCAGCGACCGCGCCGGTCGGCGACAGTGATAATGGGCAGCAGAGACTCCGCGCCGCGCCGCCCCTGCGGAACGCCCACGAGCGGCAACTTGCTCGCCTGTGGCAGCAGTTGCTCGGACAACCGCCGCGCGGGCCACGAGAGGATTTTTTTGGCGCGGGAGGTGATTCACTGCAGGCCATGGAATTGCTGGTGTTGATCGAAAGGCACTTCGGCCGGGCGGTCTCGATGGCCGATTTGCTCCGGAATCCGACCCTGGCAGGCATGGCGGCGATATTGCACCGCACGGCGAGTCCGCACGATTGGTCGCCGTTGGTGCCGCTTCGCCGCAGCGCTGGGAATCGCGATGGGAAGCGGCCGTTTTTCTGCGTGCACCCGGGCAACGGCGATCCGCTGTGTTACTTGGAGCTGTCGGGCCACTTTGACCCGCAGCGGCAATTCTTTGCCCTACAGGCCCGAGGCGTCGACGGAGTCCGCCCGCCGCTGGAAAGCGTCGAGGAGATGGCCGCGTGCTATCTGGAAGCGATCCGCAAAGTACAGCCGCGTGGGCCGTATTGTCTGGGGGGCTGGTCGTTCGGAGGAATTGTCGCCTATGAAATGGCCTGTCAGCTCACGCAACAAGGCGAACACGTTGCAATGCTGGCCATTATCGACACGGGATTTGTCTACTCACTGGCCGTGGTGCGAACGATGTTCGCCAAAGACGACGTGCCGCTGTTTCATCTGAGTGGCATGTCGGAAGAGCAGCAACTCAACGTGTTCCGCGAACCGGCCACGATCGCCCAGCTCATTCCCGTCGGTGCCAGCGATGCGCATGCCCGGCGGATTCTGAGGATCTTCCGTGCCAATGTTGAGGCCACGCTCCGCTACCGTCCGCCCGTCTATCCCGGCCGGGCCGCGCTTTTTATGGGAAAGGACGAATTCGTCCGCGTCCGCGTCCGCCGCGATCCCCACCGGGAATTCAGCGAACTTTGTCGGGACGGAGTGGATTTGCATGTCGTCCCCGGCAATCACCTCAACCTTGTCCACAAACCCCATGCCCAAACGCTGGCCGCGCAGCTCAACGCGGGCCTGGGCGAAGTAGATCGCCAATTCCCAATGCAACCGATGTCCCCGGCCAGTTAGCGCCACACGGTCACTTAGCGGCACACGGTCAGCCAAGCCCGAGTGCCGATCGGACACGCTGCCATGGCTTCCACCCCGTTATCACGCCTGGCCTCCGAAACCGAGCGAGATACAGCGGCTCACGTCCAGGCCGTAGTGCGCCGGCACCTTGCCAAGGAGAAGCCGTGGATGCCGCGGCTGTGGCACGGGATGGACTTTTTTGCCTGGCTCAGGTTGTTGGCCCGCGGCCGTTTCGCGGTCACTTGGCGGCGGATCCCCATGGCCCTACTCATCACGCTTTACACGCCTGGCAATACGCTGGCGCGCGAACTGAAAAGCCTCTTGTTGGGGCACCGGTTGGCGAAGGTTCCGCTGCGTGACCCGGTGTTCGTGCTGGGCCACTACCGAACGGGCACCACACTGTTGCACGAACTACTGGCACTCGACGAGCGGCATACCTTTCCGACGACCTACCAGTGCGCCTCGCCCAACCATTTTTTGCTTACGGAAAAATGGGTCACCCGGTGGCTGGGCGGCCTGCTTCCCCGGGAGCGGCTGCCCGACCGCATGCCGTTAAGCTGGGACAGCCCTCAGGAGGACGAGGCGGCCCTGTGCAACCTGGGACTCCCGTCTCCCTACCTCAATCTGGCGTTTCCCAATCGCCCGCTGCAGAACCTGGAATACTTCGAACTGGAAAACCTTTCCCCGGCCGATCGCCAGCGGTGGCAAAGAGTTTTTCGGCAGTTCCTGGTCGAAGTCACCGTCGCCCGGCCCGGCCGATTGGTAATCAAGTCGCCGCCGCACACCTGCCGTATTCCCACGCTGCTAAAGATGTTTCCCCAGGCCCGCTTCGTTTACATCATCCGCGATCCGTTTGTCGTGTTCCCGTCGACGATGCACCTGCTGCGGGTGTTACAAAGCAGCCTGGGGTTGCAGACCCCTACGTTCGACAACCTGGAAGAATACGTTTTGGCGACCTTCGAGCGAATGCATGCGGCCATCGAGCGGACGAGGCACCTGGTTCCACCGCACCAGTTTTCTCTGGTCCGCTACGAAGACCTGGTACGCCAACCGGCGGCCGAGCTGCGCCGCGTATACGACGAACTGCAACTGGGCGGCTTCGAGCGGCTGGAACCACTGCTGGAGCAGCACCTGACAGCGCGGGCGGGCTATCAGACCAACCGCTACGAACTGTCTCCTCGGGAGCGCGCTCTGGTGCAAAAGCGTTGGGCAGCGTTCATCGAGCAGTATGGCTATTAGCTGGCTGCCAAGACCAAATCAGAGTCCGGCAAGTCCTGTGTCGGCGTCGACGAAACGGTCGAGCTTCACGCCCATGCGATCCATGATCGACAGGTACGTGCTGCACAGCTTACGGTTTTCGTCGCCTTGGTCCGTGTAGTCCAGCACGCGGCCGGTCTCCAAGCTGCCCCCCAAACCGCCCGCCAGGATTACGGGGACTTTGGTAGAGTCGTGATCCGCTTCGCCGGTGAAAGAAGTTGGTAAACTAGTCGGCGAATCGGCGAGCCGCTGCTGCCGCTTCACCTGTGACGCCGTCGATCCCGCACTCGCCAGACGGAGAATCAGCATGCGCTTCTGCATCGAAGTGAATCGGCTTGGGCGATCGATCTGCCCCATGGCATGGCTTCTCGTTTTGGCTCTGGGTACCGCGCACTGCGCAGTTGCCCAAGACGCAAGGAGCGGGCTGCCCGAACAGCCGCGCCCCGTCACCACCGCCGATCCCGCCATTCCCGTCGAACATCTGAAGTTGCTCGTTAAGCCGTTGACCAGGGAAGAGCTGGTTGTCGAGGCCGACGGATGGCGCGACCTGCTGAAGGCAAACGTCCAACGGATCGCAGAGGCGCGCATCGGCGCCAGTGAAGGGCAAAATGCGCCCGACGAATCCCAGAACGCTGTGGACTCCCGAAGCAAAACAGAGGGCGATGCCGGCACGAGCGCCGAAGAAGCCGCCGCCCAGCCGACGACCAGCACGTTGGTTACGCTACAGCAAGAGAAGTCGCAGCTCGTGCAAAGACTGAACGTGGTGCTCGACGAGCTGGAAGCAAAAGGGGGCGACGCGGAAGTCTATCGTCAATACGTCAAAGCTCTCGCCGGGATCGGCGTCGAAGTCACCGACGCCTCCGTGTTCTGGCAAGTCGTTCAGGGCTGGCTCGTCTCCGACGAAGGAGGCAAGCGCTGGCTGTGGAACATCGTCAAGTTCCTTGTGATCGTGATCGCGTTCTATTTTGGTGCGAGCATCGTTGCCGCGATGGTGCGACAGGCTGCGACTCGCATTAAGAGCACGTCGCAGTTGCTGGTCGACTTCCTGGGCAAGTTTGTCAAGCAGTCACTCATGGTCATCGGGCTGATCGTCGCACTGGCAGCCCTGGAAGTGAACATCACGCCGCTGTTGGCCGCGGTCGGCGGGGCCGCGTTTGTGATTGGGCTGGCCCTGCAGGGCACGTTGAGCAACTTCGCCAGTGGCCTGTTGATGATGGCGTATCGGCCGTTCGACGTGGGCGACGTCATCGAGGCCGCGGGCATTTCGGGAATTGTGGACTCGATGTCACTGTTCTCGACGCACATCCGTACGTTCGACAACAAGTTGATGGTCGTCCCCAACAACGCCATCTGGGGCGGCACGATCACCAACGCCACAGCCAGCGACAAGCGGCGCGTCGACCTCACTTTCAGCATTGGCTACCACGACGACATCGCCAAGGCGAAGAACATCCTGGAGACCCTGCTCAAGGAGCATGAGCTGGTGTTCGACGAGCCCGCGCCCGTGGTGCAATTGAACGCATTGGGCGATTCCTCCGTCAACTTTATCTGCCGTCCCTGGACCAAGACCGGCGACTATTGGGCCGTTTACTGGGATATCACGCGAGCCGTCAAGGAGGAATTCGACCGCAACGGCATATCGATTCCCTACCCGCAACGGGATATACACGTCTACCAAGAGTCCTCTGCGTCTCGCCAACAACCGGATGCGACTGACCCCGCGTAGCGCTATAAGAAGGCGGGAGAGACTTCGCAATCGTGGCGGAGCCTTACCGGACACGCGCTGGAAGAGAACGGGCTCGCACTGGATCGAGTCTCTTCCGTCGACGAGGGCGCTGGTGTCATGGATCGCGCCGAGCCCAGAGTCGATAGGGACCATCAAAACGATGCACTTCTACAAGCAGCAGATTCTCCAACTCGCGGTGTGCCGTTCTATCCCAGCGCGTTGGAGCACGGCCAGCGGAGCGAGAGGGCCCTGAAGTCGGCGATCGCCGAATTGTAGGTGCAGGGCACAACCACGCGCAAAGTGACAGCCGTGAGGGAGAAGCTGTGCGGCCTGCAGGTAACCAGCCGTTAGGTGAGCCGGGCGGCGCACACGGCCCGGCTGTCCGGGACGTCAACTGCGTTGCGCCGCGACGACTTCCTTCGCGTGCTGATTGGAATCGTCCGCCGCCTGAGGCCAGCGGCCGCGCAGCCAGTGAGCGACCCGCAGCGCCTGGCCGCGCGGGGACGCCGGATAGTAAGTAAGCCGGTACTGGGTTTCCAGCCGGGTGAGCCAGACCTGTTTGTAGTCCAGGCAGGTGTATCCCAAGTCCAGGATGCGGTCTCCCCGCTGGAAGCTGTCGCGAATGAGCCGCGTCCAAAGGGCATTGCCGGGAGCCAGCTTGGCCAACTCCGGATGAAAGCCCGCACGCATCAGGTCCAGATATCCGCGATAGTGGTAACCGTAGACAAACGCCAGCGGCCGACCATCGAGAAACAGCACGTTCACGTCCAGCGCTCCGCAGGAGGCCGCCGTTTGATGGGCTTCGCGCAGAAAATCGCGCACGCTACCGTGGCTAATCGTGTTGCCTTCCGTCAGGCCCGCTTGCCAGCTTTGCCGCGCGACCAACTCACAAGCCTCGTACAAGTCCCACCGCGGGTCGTCGTCACCGTGCTGGCTTCCGCGCGGCCGATGGCGAACGTACTCGATGGTTCCCTGCTCGCCCAGACGCCGGTCGCAGCGCTCGATATTCCGCCGGCGATTGGAATGGGCGCGGCGGCTTTCCCAGTACGTCTCCCAATCCTCCGTCAGATCGATCATAGCCGCTGACTTGCCTGCTTGCAGGGGCACGGCATGGTGTGCGGCCCCGCGCAGACCGATTAGGTCCAATAGATCGTAGTCGCGCGTGCGATGCGTTAAGTGCTCGTAGCCCGCCGCCAGCACGCGGTGGGGATCGCGGCCCAAGGGGCCGATGAAGCTCGTCCAGGCGTCGCCGGGTAGCGTGAGCACGCGCATGGTGCCGAGCTTGCGCCGCTGTCGCTTGAGGGAGAGCGGCAAGATGCCGACCACTTCCCCGCCGTCGACCAGCGACAAGATCAGCGGCCGCTGCTCACTGGCCACGTGTTTCCAATGGACCGCGAGCCAATCCCACGTCTGACAGAACGACGCCTCGGGCGTCTGCGCCGCCAGTGCGTTCCATGCCTCGCGCAGGCCAGCCGCCGCGTCGAGCGATCGATACTCTACTACTTTCATAGAGTTGCCGGCCGTTTACTCGGTTCCACGGGCGCAAGCCAATTCCTGCGGCTTCGTATCCTCCAACTCTATGTCGCGGCCGTGCGGCGCGGGCGGGAAAAAAGCAAACGGGCTTCCGGTTCTGGGTGATTTTGCACAGTAGACTTGCGCGGGGTAGGCCCGGAAATCTGCTCGGGCCACGCCCAGGCTCTGTGCATAGCGCCGCTTGGCAGCAGTGGCATCTTGGCTGTCCGCCCAGACCCAGGCTGAAAGCCTGTGCCGCGCGATCGGCCTATGCGGATTGTTCTGGATCGAGGAGATGCAGCATGTTTGCCGGCCTACTTCAACGCAAGCAGACTCCGTTTCTTTGCGGAGACGCCGTGGTCGTGAAGCCGTGGAGCGAGATTCTCGCCACGCTCGACGAACAAGGGACGTGTGAGGGGTTGCCCTTCATGCCCGAGATGATTCCCTACTGCGGGCGCAAAGCGCGGGTCAGCCGGAGGGTCGAGCACGTCTTTGTCGATCACCTGGGGTACGTGGCCCGCTTGCAGCATACGGTCATCCTGGATGAGCTGCGGTGCAGCGGCGCCCGGCACGACGGGTGCCAGATGGGTTGCCAGTTGCTGTGGAAGGAACAATGGCTCCGCTCGGCCGCCGAGGTTTCCGACGCCGGCGCGAACACGGAGGCGCCGCCGGACGCAGCCGCCCATCTCCCCACCGAACAGGACGGCAAGCTGTGGTGCCAGGCGACGCAGTTGCCCCTCATCACTACGCCCATGCCCTCGTGGGATGTGCGCCAGTATTGGCGCGGCCTGCGCGCCCGCAACCTCAAGCTGCTGGACCTAGGCAAAATGGCCGGCTTGCTGCTCGTGAATCGAGTGCGCTGGTGGTGCGGCAAGGAGCCGCTGGGCATGCTCAGCGGGCCTCGCCGAAAAACCGTGCATGAGAGTCTGAACCTGGAGCCGGGCGAGTTGGTGGAAGTGAAGAGCCGCGAGGAAATCCAAGCCACGCTCGACGTGCATGGCAAGCACCGGGGCATGGCCTTCGTGCCTGAGATGGCTCTGTATTGCGGCCGCCGCTTTCGCGTGGCGCGGCGGATCGAACGAATGATCCAGGAGGGAACCGGCCAGATGCGCCAGCTTCGAGACACTGTCGCCTTGGAGAGCGTGCTCTGCATGGGGCTGGCACAACGCCGCTGCCCCCGCGGCTGCTTTCACCTGTGGCGGGAAAGCTGGCTGAAGCGCGTGCCCGAGGAGTCCCGCGCCGAATCGAAACGGCCGCCGGTCGCGCTGCCGATTTTGAGTGAATCGCCGACGGCGCTGGCCGATGCCAGTGCCGAATCCACTGCGTAACGACTCTCGCGCGATGCTCTGGCGAAAGCAGTGGAAACGGCACGAGCTCGCGAGAGTGAGTTTCTTCCAGTTCCGAGACACCTCCCGGCTGGACATACGTTCTGGCGCCGGCGATCAGTCTCAGCCGCACCGAAACGGCTCCCCCATCGCGTCGTCATCGAACGCCACATGCAGGTAGCTGCTGGTGATGGTGGTGTCCCAGTCACCGGCTGTGTCCGCACGTTGCGCTTTCGAGTTTCGGATTCGATACGTCACTTCTCTGCGAGATGTTTGACGATGAACTCCCGCATGGCCTGGTAGGCCTCCGCGATTTGCTTCGGATCGCCTCCGCCCAAGCCGTGCTCTCCGCCATCGATCGGAAGTAGACGATACGGGACGCCATGCTTTTTGAACTGCTCCGCCATCATGGCCGATTCTTCGAACGGCACGTCGGTGTCGTTGGTGCCGTGCAAGAGTAGCGTCGGCGGAAAATCGGCCGTCACGTTTCGCGCCGGTTCATACGCGGCAATCTGCTCTCGCATCGTGCTGCGATCGAAGCCGCTTACTTCTTCTGGCCAGATGCCTTGCTGGCGGTAGTACAAATAAATCCAAACGCCGTCTCCCTTGCGCTGGCGAGCATCGGAGATGACGGTTCCATCGGTTTGCTTGTCGGCTTCTTCGCGGGGGACTTTCTCGGTATTGTGCCGCGGATGTGGGCTCGGCTTCGTGTACCAGTCTGCAACCAGATTGCCATAGCCGTACAGGGCGACGAGCGCCTTCGGCTTCGGCCGGACACGGTAACCGGTGACCAGCGTGAGGTATCCGACCGCCGACCCGCCGACAACGACGATCCGACCAGGATCGAGATGAAACTGCTTCGCTCCCTCGCCCCCCAGCCAATGGAACGACGCTTCGACATCGCCAATCAGCTCCGGCAGCTTCGTCTCGGGGGCCAGGCGATAGTCGATCGATACCAGCGCGTAACCCTTCTCCTCGGCCAGAGCGCGTACTTGCGAATGGATCCCCTCGCGGTGTCCCATGATTAGTGCCCCGCCGTGAATCCACACGATCACCGGAAGCACGTCGTCGCCCGGGGGACGATAGACGTCGGCCAGGATTTCGTGGCCGTCGACCTGCCGGTAGGCGATCGTCGTTTTCACGAGTTCGACCTGCGCCGCCGCCGGCTTGGAAGAAGTCATGCCGAGCATCATAAATAGCCCAACGGCGATGGTGCGACCGAAACGCGTGTTCATGACAGCACTCCCGGGTTTGTCGCGTCGTGTCTTCGAGTACACTGGCAACAACAACGACGGAAACTCCTGACGGCGCTCGACAGGCAAGTGGCGGGCCCGGCGGTAAGTATATGACGAATCGAACGGCGATGCGCGCAAGTTGCTACTGTTACGCAGGTCGCGGCGCCCGGCGACTTTGCCACTTTCCTCTCGCAAGCCTCTTTTGACTTGTTCCCCGTGCGACCTCATTTGCGGCTGGGCCGACGACGTAGTGCCGTTTGCCGACTCCCAGGGACTGGCCACCAACGGCGAAATGCCCCCCGAGACGCTTATCGAGGTTGGCAACGACCATCGGCTGGCCGATCCTGAACTTTTGGCGGCGATGATGTACGCCTTCGCGGAGATGGTAGAATGTTCTTAACTCGTGGAGCTCAACGATGATTGACTTTGCATACCTCGAGACCGGTATTTACGGCCTCGCCAACGCGCATAGGGCGGGCACCATGGCCGGGCACTTGGGGGCAGCCGTCGTGGCCGGCTACTTCTTGGGCGAGGACCAGGGCGATCTGCCAGATGAAGTATTCCGGGGCATCGAGGGCGAAATCAAGCGCGTGATCGCGGGCGAGGAGACCATCTGGTGGAACGTTAAGCAAGCGGGCATCACGCCAGCCGATCTGTTCCAACCGCTGCCGAAAGAAGAACCGAAAGCCGACACGATCCGGACGATTTCGGAGGCTCTGCAAAGGAACGTTGGCGAGACGAGGCAATCGGGCCACAATGTCATTTTTGCCGCGATTGCCCTGCGTGCCTTGCATGACCACGGCGACTTCGCCACGCCCCCGGTCATTGCCGGAATCTGCAAGCTGACCGAAGGGTTCAACACGGCGCACGCCGGCCGGGGGTATTACGGCAAGGAAAAGGGATGGCTCACCGGCAGTCAGGTGAAGCTTGCCGTCGATGACACGTTTCGCCCATACGGCTCGATTCAAGAAATGGTCGAGGTGACGATTCGAGAACTGATCGCCACCGCAGCGGTCAAGAAGCAGGGATTTGGCGGCTTGTGGCACGTTATCAATCACGCGGCCGCAATCACTGAATTGGATCGTTTTGGCTACAAGGAGCTGGCGAAACAGGCACTGCCCGCTCATCACCAGCACGTGCGGCTGCGGCGATCGTTGCCCGACGTAGAGCGTGAACTCGGCGCGGTTGTCAAGGCCGAGCACGATCCCCGCGATCCAGTTTACTGGCAGGGCATGCTGAAACGGGATGAGGCTCGCCTGACGCATCGCATCAAGACCCTGTACGGCTTTTACACTCTCAGACGATATGTCGAGGACGACGCGCTGCGAACGAAAGCCGACGACGCTTTCTTGTACTTGATGGCTTGATGGCGTGACCCAAGGGACGCCCTTGCGATTGCTAACGGCTGCATGGTGGTGGCAGGCGTCGTGTTCGAAGGCGACAAAGAATGCCGCATGACAAGCTGCCTGTTATTGCTCGCCATACGCGCCGCATTCGCCGGCGCGCTGCCCGAATTCTGGGTGAGATTGCCGTAACACTGGCCCGCGCAGTGCCCAATGGTTGGCGAAGGGCAGGGCTTGGCGGTATCATGGGGGCGGCCTGCCGGGAGGGCCCGTCTGGGTCCTCTGAACCACCCGCCCGTATCAATGAGGTCCCGCCTTGACAGCCCATCGGGTGAAACGTTCGCGGCTGCCCTGGGGGCAGTGCTTGCTGGGGGCAATCCTTTGGATATCGATCGTTGTTGCCGCGCGCGGTGATGCGCCCGAACCGGCGGCCGCGCAGGTGGATGCCGAGAAAAGTAGTGCGGCGAACAACAGTACTGTGCGGTTCGAGGCCGACATCCGCCCCATCCTCAAAACGCATTGTTTCCAGTGCCACGCCGATCAGCCGCAGAAAGAGGGGAACCTCGACATGCGGCTGGCGCGGACCATCCTCAAGGGGGGCGACAGTGGCGCCGCCGTTGTGCCGGGCGACCCGGAAGAGAGCCTGTTATTGCAGCGGATCGCCGACGGCGAAATGCCACCGGACGACAAGAAAAAAGTGCCGGCCGACGAGGTGGCCCTGCTGACCCGTTGGATCGAGCAGGGCGCCCTCACCGCCCGACCCGAGCCGGAATCGATCTCCGACGAGAGTCCGTGGACCGAAGAGGAACGAAGCTATTGGGCCTGGCAGCCGGTTCGCCGACCTCCGCTGCCCGAGGTACCGCACTCGGAACAAGCCGCAACGCCGGTCGATCGGTTCCTGCTGGCGCGGCTGGAGGAACAGGGACTGACCTTCTCGCCCGAATCCGATCGCGCGACGCTGACGCGACGGCTGTCGTTCGATCTGGCGGGACTGCCCCCCACGCCCGAGCTGGTCGCCGAGGTGCTGGCCGATCCGGCGCCCGACTGGTACGAGCGGTTGGTCGATCGCCTGCTCGCCTCGCCCGCGTATGGCGAACGCTGGGCGCGGCACTGGCTTGACCCGGTCGGGTACGCCGACAGCGACGGCTACACCGAGGACGATCGCGAGCGTCCCTGGGCTTACCGGTACCGCGACTACGTGATTCGCTCGCTGAACGCCAACAAGCCGCTGGACGAGTTCCTTGTTGAGCAACTTGCCGGCGACGAGCTGCTCAACGGCGCCTCGCCGATCGACAGTCAGGCGAACACCGATCGACTGGTGGCGACGGGCTTCTTGCGGATGGCGCCAGACGGCACTGGCGAAGGGGGTGTCGATCAAGACATCGCCCGTAACGACGTGATGGCCGAAACGATCAAGATCGTCAGCACCACGCTGTTGGGCGTAACGGTTGGGTGCGCCCAATGCCACGAACATCGCTACGACCCGATCTCGCAGGCCGACTATTACCGCCTGCGGGCCATCTTCGAGCCGGCCCTGGACTATAAGAACTGGCGCGACAAGTCTGCACGGCTGGTTAGCTTGTGGACGCCAGCCGATTACGAATTGGCCGCCCAAATCGACCAGAAACTGCAGACGCTAAAAACCCAGCGCGAAGCGGAACTCGACGCGATCGTCACTGAGATTTTCGAGCGCGAAACGGGCAAGCTTCCGGCCGATGAGCAGGCCCTGGCCCGCGAAGGCCGCTCCCTTCCGAAGGATCAGCGCACGCCCGAGCAGACGCAACTGTTCAAGGACCATCCCAGCCTGAACGTCGATCGCGGCAGCGCCTATCTCTACGAGCCGCAGCGGATCAAGGAGTTCAACGAGCGGCACGACAAGCTGGCCGCCGAGACCCGCGCGCGGCGCCCAGCCGACAACTACGTGGCATGCCTGACCGAGCCCGCCGGCCATCAACCTGAGACGCACATTTTCTACCGCGGCGACATCAACCAGCCTCGCGAAATCGTCCCACCGGGCGATCTGAGCGTGCTGCCCGAAGCGGCCCCCATTTCGGCCGACGACCCGGCGCTTCCCACGAGCGGCCGCCGTCTGGCGTGGGCTCGGCAATTGACCAATGGCCAACATCCCTTGATGGGGCGCGTGCTGGTCAATCGAGTGTGGATGCACCATTTCGGCGTCGGCATTGTGGCCACGCCGGGCGACTTTGGCCGACTGGGCGAGCCGCCGTCGCATCCGGAGCTTCTCGACTGGCTGGCCGACGAGCTCGTGGCCAGCGGTTGGGATCTCAAGGCGCTGCACCGGCTGCTGGTCACCTCGGCCGCCTATCGGCAGACGTCGATCGCCGACGAGCGCCTGCAAACGGTCGACCCCGACAACCGCCTGTTGGGCCGGATGGCGGTGCGGCGTCTCGAAGCCGAGGCGATCCGCGACGCCATTCTCGAAGTCTCGGCGGCCCGCACGCATACGATGCTTGGGCCGCCGTCGCTGGTGAATCCCGACGAGGTGGGGCAGGTGATTGTGGGAAGCGCCAAGCGCGACGGCAACGGCATCCTGGTGGCGGCCGGAGCGGATGGTCCCGAACAGTTCCGCCGCAGTATTTATGTGCAAGTGCGGCGGTCGATGCCGCTGGGTGTGTTGGAGCCGTTTGACGTGGCGGCCACGGCGCCCAACTGCGAACTGCGCCGCAGCTCGACGGCGGCTCCGCAATCGCTGTTGATGATGAACAACGACTTCGTCATTCGCCAATCGCAGCGCTTCGCACTTCGGGTGGCCGCAGAAGTGGGCAACGATCCGGCCTCCCAACTGCGTCGGGCGTGGCTGTTAGCCTATGGCCGGCACCCGGACGAAGTCGACCTGGAAGCCGGTCTGGAGTTAATCGCCGCCCTGCGAGCGCATTACGAACAATTGGCGGCAGCCGCTCCGGCCGATGCCGCGCCGCCGCCGCTGTCTCCGCCGCAGCAGGCGCTGGCCATCGTTTGCCAAGCGCTGTTGTCGTCGAACCGGTTCTTGTACGTCGATTAGCGGAGCAGGGTGGGAGGGTGAGAAGTAAGGAGTGAGGGGTGAGGAGTAAGGAGAGGGGACGTAGAACAGGTTCGTCAGATAGACGAGACCGAGGGCTTCGCGATGTCACGTGACTCCGGCAATCGCAATCGACCGGTCGCTTCGCGCTCGGAGTCCCGCACTTCGTTTTCCCCGTTCGTTCTTTCCCGCCGCCAACTATTGCAGCAGAGCACCCTGGGAGTGGGGAGCCTGGCCCTGGCTTGGCTATTGCAGCAAGACGGGCTGCTGGCCGAACCGACGAGGCCCGAGCTCACGCCGCGTAACTACGATCTCTTGCCGAAGCAGCCGCCTGACCCGCCCCAGACGCGGGCCATGATCTCGATGTTCATGCAGGGGGGACCCTCACACCTCGACCTGTGCGATCGCAAGCCCGAGTTGGAGAAGCTGCACATGCAGAACTTCCCCGGCCAGATCAAGTACGACAACGCGGCCGAGTCGTCGGCCAAGGTGTTCTACGGACCGTGGAAATGGTCGCAGCACGGCCAGTGCGGCATGGAGCTCAGCGAGCTGCTGCCCCATCTGGGGCGCGTTGCCGACGACATCACGCTCATTCGCTCGATGCGGACCGGCGTGAACAACCACGGACAGTCGATCTACAGCCTGCACAACGGGCGGATCACCGGCGGCCGCCCCGTGTTGGGCTCGTGGCTGACCTACGCCCTCGGTTCGGAAAGCCAGGACTTGCCGGCGTTCGTGGTGCTGACCGATCCGGGCGGGCTGCCGGTGCTGGGGACCGATTGCTGGTCGAATGGCTGGCTGCCCTCGCTGTTTCAGGGAACGGTGGTCCGCCCCCGCGAGCCGCGCATCCTGAACCTCGACCCGCCCCCGCGGTTGGACGGACTGCCGCAAGAGCGCTATCTGGCATTCCTGCACGAGATCAACGAGCGCCACGCCGCCGAGCATCCGGGCGAATCGGACCTGTCGGCCCGGATCGCTTCGTACGAGCTGGCCGCGCGGATGCAAACCGCCGCTAAGGAGGCGCTCGACCTTTCGCAAGAGACGGCCGCCACCAAGCGGGCCTATGGTTTGGAGGACGACGCCACGCGCGAGTTCGGCTCGCGGTGCCTGATCGCGCGGCGGCTGGTCGAGCGGGGCGTGCGGTTCGTGCAACTTTACACCGCCACGCAGCAGTGGGACCACCACGGAGGCATCGTCACTGCGTTACCGGCCGCCTGCAAAAAGATCGACCAGCCGGCCGCCGCGCTGGTGGCCGACTTGAAGCAGCGCGGGCTATTGGAAACGACGCTCGTCCACTGGGGCGGCGAAATGGGGCGACTGCCCGTCGTTCAGAACGAGGCCAACATCGGCCGCGACCACAACACGTTCGGCTTCAGCAGTTGGCTGGCCGGCGGAGGCATCAAGGGCGGCTGCATTCACGGCGAAACCGACGAGTTCGGCCACCACGCCGTCAAGGACATCGTGCACCACTACGATCTACACGCCACGCTGCTCTACCTGTTCGGGCTGGATGCCGAGAATCTCACCTTCCAGCGCCCTGGCGGCGCCGCCTCGCTGCTCGACGGCCAAGGAGGCCGCGTCGTGAGCGAGATTCTGACAAACCCACCGGCGTGAGCCGTGCCGTGCGATCGGCGCAAGCCGTGCGATGCGCCGTACTGCGCGACAGGCCGTGCCGTGCGATGGGCAACAGCGAAAGCGGAGAGGAAAGATTCCACTGGCCGCCCGCTATTCTTCGCGCTCTTTGCATCTCAGCGGTACCGATTGGCCTGGGACGTCGGACCGGCCATCGGCGTACCGGAAATTCGCTCCTCGTTCTGTCCACTCCATGTTCCACTCAGCTCCCTAGCCCATCGATGGTGCGCCAAAGTTGCTTGCGCGCACCAGGAATCCCATGCTGGGGGCCCCACCACGGTGCGCGCTCGCCTTTCGGCGCACCGCAGCGAAGAGCCATTCGTAAGTGCAGAATGCAGAATGCAGAGTGCAGAAGTCGGAAATCGGAAATCGGAAATCGGACCATCGCATCGGAACCCGAAGCGTAAGCGAGAGGGGGCGGCTGGTAAGTCGGAAGTCGGATCACGGTTCGGTCCCTTTGGGCTTTTCGCATCTTCGCGGTGTTTCCCGTCCGGCTGACGGCTGATCGCTGACTGCTGACAGCTTCCCGTATTCTGCACTCCGTACTCTGCATTTGCTCGATCCCTTCTTCCGCATTGTACCGACCACTCGTGACAACGTCAACACGACTTGTTAAGTAATTTGGGGTCGTGCCCCGGCGAGACATCGGCGCATGCCGCCGCGTCAGGGTGTGCCGCGGGCGCCTGCGCGATTCCCGGGTCGGCACGTATGCGAAGAATCCAGCGGTACAGAGAGGTTAACTATCCGTTTGTACGTGCCTCGGCTCGGCGACAAGTACGCAACGCGCGTCGGAGTGTCGAACCGACGCAGGATGCGTTCGCACCGTTGCTGGCACAGGATACGCCCACATGTGTCGCGAGTGTTCGGAAAGCGCCCTGGCCAGGATTTCGCCGTCTTCGACATGATGGCACTGCCGCAGAGGTGGTTGTCACGTCTGCGAGTTGGCGTCCAACCGAAGTCGCGGAAGTTTGTGCAACCTCCTGCAGGAAGACAAACTGCGAACTGCGGGAGGTCGATTTGACCGCTGAAGTCCTTGATCGGGTGAGTACTCCTCGTGCCGAACGCTTTTCATTACGATGCGTGCGAGCGTTTTTAGCTGCTGCCAAGACTTCAGGGAATTGCATTTTTCCGCGTCCTGCTTGGTAGCCCCTTATCGATCCGAACAGTTTCGAACTCGCGCGTCGAGTGATCGGGAAAAGTCGCGCCGGCTGATAACCAGCGCGTGATTCTTCCAAAGCTAGGGAGAACCAACCCGCCGGATCGCGGTGGCGCGCGACATGCTTCGCTCAGAACGGCGCCGCTTCAGAGTTTCGGCCTGACAACGAGCAGTGCCGCCTCGCCACGTCTTCTGTGACTGGAATCGTCGCGCCATCGGCGGTACCCTGGCCTGCATGAGCGATGTGACGCGAATCCTGTCCCAAATCGAATCGGGCGATCCGTCGGCTGCGGAGCAGCTCTTGCCACTGGTGTACGACGAGCTGCGAAAGTTGGCCGCCGCCAAGCTCGCAGGCGAGAAGCCGGGACAGACGTTGCAAGCGACGGCGCTGGTGCACGAGGCGTATGTGCGGCTCGTAGGACAGAGCGGCGGGACGTCCTGGGACGGCCGCGGGCACTTTTTCGCCGCCGCGGCCGAGGCGATGCGCCGAATTCTCATCGACCAGGCGCGCCGCAAACAGAGCGAGCGCCACGGCGGCGGCCGGAAACGTCACGATGTCGAATATGTCGAGATCGCAGCATCGGCTCGATCGTTGGAGGTGTTAGCGCTCGACGAAGCGCTGGAGCGGTTCGAGCGGATCGACGCGATCAAGGCCCGCCTGGTCAAGCTACGCTACTTCACCGGCCTCACAATACCCCAGGCAGCCGAAGCTTTGGGCATCTCGACAAATACGGCCGATCGCTGGTGGTCGTTCGCTCGGGCATGGCTGCACGCCGAGCTCAAGCGAGGGGAGGCGGAGTCGGACGGCTGACAAGTTTTTTGGTGAAACCGCGCGATTCGTGGGGTTATATGCATGGCGAATTCGCATTGTAGGTGGACGGCAACTGTAATGGACGGGCCACCATGACTGAAAACGCCCAAGACGCCGAAGCCATCTTTGCGGCCGCCCTCGAGAGGGATTCGCTGCAGGAACGGGCCGCCTATGTCGCAGGGGCCTGTGCGGGGAATGCCGAGTTGCTGCTGCGCGTCCGCGAGCTGCTGGGTTGTCACGATGAGTCACAGGGCCCGCTCGACAGGCCCGCACCCGGCCTCGCCGCCGTGGCCACCCTCGACGAGCCCATGCAGGAATGCGTGGGCATGGAGATTGGTCCCTACAAGCTGTTGCAGCAATTGGGCGAAGGGGGCATGGGCACGGTGTTCCTGGCCCAGCAGTCCAAGCCGGTCGAGCGGATGGTGGCTTTGAAGCTCATCAAGCCGGGTATGGACTCGCGGCAGGTAATCGCCCGGTTCGAGGCCGAGCGGCAAGCCCTGGCTCTAATGGACCACCCCAACATTGCGCGGGTGCTCGACGGCGGCACGACCGAAAGCGGTCGACCCTACTTCGTGATGGAGCTGGTCAAAGCGATACCCATCACCAAATACTGCGATCAGTACCGCCTTTCGCCGCGCCAGCGGCTAGAGCTGTTCTTGCCCATCTGTCACGCCATACAGCACGCCCATCAGAAGGGAATTATCCACCGCGACGTCAAGCCGTCCAACGTCATGGTCAGCCTCTACGACGGCAATCCGGTACCCAAAGTAATCGACTTCGGCGTGGCCAAGGCGACCGGCTCGCGACTCACCGACCGAACGCTTTTCACGGCGATCGGCGCTGTCGTGGGCACGTTCGAGTACATGTCGCCCGAGCAGGCCGAGCTAAACCAGCTCGACGTCGACACGCGGTCCGACATCTACTCACTCGGTGTGCTCTTGTACGAGCTGCTGACGGGCACGACGCCTTTGGAACAACAGCGGCTGAGGGAAATGTCGCTATTGGAACTGCTGCGGGCCATCCGCGAGGAGGACCCTCCCCGCCCCAGCACTCGGGTGAGCACGCTCAATGCCAAAAACCAGTCCACGATCGCCACTAGCCACAGGACCGATCCCCGCAGGCTGAGCTTGGCACTCCGCGGCGAGCTTGACTGGATCGTGATGAAAGCGTTGGAAAAGGACCGCAACCGGAGATACGAGTCGGCCAATGCATTCGCCGCCGATGTGCAGCGCTACCTGGCGGACGAGCCGGTGCTGGCCTGCCCGCCGTCGAGGGCCTACCGGCTGCGGAAGTTCACGCGGCGACACAAACGCCTGCTGGCGACATCCGCAGTGCTCACGCTGGCGCTTTTGGTTGCGGTGGGCGCGATTGCCGGCAGTCTCGGATCGATGGCCCGTGACAGGGCGACGCAGCAGGCGGTAATGGAAGGGCGAATCAGCCAAGCGCTCAATGAAATTGAAAAGTGCTATCAGCGCGGCAATACGGACGAGGCGCTGCAAACGGTCAAGCGGGCCGAAGCGCTGCTGGCCAGCGGCCGAGGAAGTCCTCAACTCCAGCAGCGTGTTGACCGTTGGCGGAACGATCTGGAAATGGTTTTGCGACTGGACGATATTCGCCTTCGGAGCAGAATTGACGTCAAGTCAGAAAGAACAACGTCTGATATTAGTTTTGACGCGGAACGAGCGATTGCCGACTACGTTGAAGCCTTCCGCCAATATGGTATCGACGTGGACTCACTCCCGCCCGCTGCGGTCGCCACGCTCATCGCCGAGCGTCCCATCTGGCAGGAGCTGGTCGTTGCTCTTGAAAACTGGGCGCACCTTGCCGAGATGTCAGAAACACAGCACTACCGCTGGATCGAACCTCTACGCGAGTCGGCCCGCCTGGCCGATACCGACGATCTTCGGAATCGGCTCCGACAGGTGCTGGCCCTTCCCCAGGAGCAGTGGATGCAGCGCAGGGACTCGCTTCTTGAACTCGCCGACGAAATGACCCGGCAGGGCGCTCCGCCCGATACGTTGTTGCAGATGGCAAGAGTGCTGCCAGGGGAGAGGAGAAACTTCCTCAGGTTGGCACAGGCGCGATATCCCGGCGACTTTTGGATCAACTTCGAACTCGCCCGAAAACACGCCTATTTCAAGGAGTGGGACGAGGTAATTCGATTTCTTACGGCAGCGTTGGCTGTCCGCCCGCGGAACGCCGTCGTGCATTGGCACCTTGCGGGCGCCTTGCACAATAAGGGTGCTGAAAAGGAGGCCCTGGACACGATTCGCAAATCGCAGGAGCTCCTTTTGGAGGCCGATCCCCAAAACGCATCCGCCTACGAACAGTATGCGGAATGGTATGCCCAACGGAATTACTTCGACGAGGCGGTGAGAGAGTTTGAAAAAGCTCTGGCGGCGCGGCCCGATGACAGAAACCTCTTTTTCCGCTTGGCCGCAGCGCATCTGGGTTCTGGTGCCCCGGATCGCTCTCGCGAGATCTGTCGTACGATGGTGAGTCGTTTCGGCATCTCTCTCGACACTTACCCAACTGCTTCGACTGGTCCGACTACGTTGGCCTGTTTGATGCTGACGGAGGATGTGAAGAGCACCGAGCGCTTAAAGTTGGTACCGCTCGCGGAAGTCGAGGCCGCCCAGGAGACGCCCGAAAGCTATTCCCTGGATAAGAGCCAAACGCTGCCTGGCGGCGGGTTCTTGACCAGTACGCGCAAACTGCGCATCGCCTATGAAAGCTCCTGGCGCGTGCGGCGCCTCGGGGCGGTCCTCTATTGCGCAGGGCGATATGAGCGGGCGGCGGAAGTCCTGGGAGAACTGGATCGAGTCAGCATGCTTCGAGGCTCGGACAACCTGTACCTCACGATCGCACTTCACCGACTGGGACGACCCGATGAAGCCAGAAAGTATCTCGACAAGGCCAATAAATGGATCGAGCAAGCCGACGATGCTCCACGACCCATGGGATGGTGGGACTG
>CAYQAJ010000058.1:0-8346 GCA_964415245.1 uncultured Pirellulaceae bacterium
GAAGAAAGAGCTCCAGCTTGACTCCGAGGTCCTGGCGTGGTTTCAAGTCGGGGCGGCGAGATTCGAACTCGCGGCCTCCTGCTCCCAAAGCAGGCGCGCTAGCCAGGCTGCGCTACGCCCCGTTTTCTCCTGGCAACACCGGCACTCTCGGCGGACCCAGTACAGCGTCCGCTCCTGCGTTTCCTGTCGCACCGGTGCGAAGCTCATGCTAACCGTGCGTGAAACAAGCGGCAACGGGCATGTATATGTACATGGGTATAGTATCAGCCAAACGCGCGCGTACAGGGAATTCGACACTCGCAGCGCCAACCGGTTCGTGCAGTGGCGGGCGAGATGTTTGCCAGCCAACCGCAGTGTCACCAGCGAAACGATAGCGACGCAATGAGGCGCGATCGGCCGGCGGCGAGTTGCCGGCGAGGGGGCGAGGGCGTCGATGAGCAACCCGTGCACGTTGCGGGTTCGAACCGCTCGGCCAATGCGTCTACGACGACCTTTTCGCAGAGTCCTCGATGGGCTCAACTTCGGTCTGGTGAGACCGGCCGGACGCCAATCTTACCATTTCACGAATCACCTTGACCAGCGCCGAACGCGAATCTTCAGGGACTTGCGACAAATCGACCGTAATGGCTCGCCCCGACTCCAGTGCCAGGCGGACGTGAGCGACGCGAGCTCCCGCCGACACACTCATCCCGCCTTCGGCCTCCGCAGCCTGTTGAAACAGGTGTTCGGTGGATGGGTTCGTCATTGGGGCTCTCCTATCGCGTTCAGCCATTCAATCCCTTGACGCCCGGAATACTCGAAATAGGCCAGGTCGTAGTAGCTCGGATCTTGTTCCAGCCGGGTCATCTGACACTTCTTGTAAAAAGGCTCGGCTTGCGGAAGCGAGTGAAGCCCGACGCGACCTTCGAAGCCTTCTTCGATACTGATTCGGACCGCTTCGGACATCAGGACCGTACCGACGCCGAGCAACCGAGGCGGATCGGTCGAACCCTTGAGATTCCAGGGGGCCGACTCCAGGTAGTCCACGTAAACGACGTGACCCTCACCGAGACGGGCGCGGCGCGGATGTCTGAGGACCGCCATGAGTCCTTGGATCTCATTGTCCGATTCGACGGCGACCAGCATGTGTTGCCCTGCTTCTATACTATCCGCCTTATTCCGCCAATCCCAATGCGCGTGCTCAAATGGGGCAAGCCCCGCGGCTTGTCCCAACTCCGCCGCCCTTTCTCGCGCCGCCGCCCACTTAGTTTCAATCTCGGCCAGCTGATGCGCGAAAAAACCCCGGTAGACGCTCGCCGGTATCAGCGGCCGGGTCGCGACCCGATTGTCGAGCAGCTTCGCCTGTCGGCGGCTCGAAATAATCACCATGCAGAAAACCCGCCGGCATTCCCGAGTCGAAGCGTGGCGCAAGTGGCGGGTGAGTCGATCGACAATCCAGTGTACATTCCGGCGAATGTTTCCGAAGCGCCCGTCTTTGGGTGGGCGAAAAGCCGCGAGTTGCAGCGAAGCGCGCGAGGGCCTGAGTCGCGATGAGCGTCAATGAACCTTGTGTATACACATGTATATATACTGTCGTGGCGGCTGCAACGCATCGGAAACCAAGATTCTCGCCATAGCGTGATCGACGACGAACGCACGAACGCTTGTGGCGAGACTTGCGTTGCACCGAATGTGGCGATTAGCCGGCGGCGAGCTGCTGCTGGGGGCCGTGTGCGTCGGTCAGCAATTGGTGCAGGCGGTCGAATTCGTCGGCGCTGGTGAAGTGCACGACGATGCGGCCCTGTCCGCGGCTCCCCTTGCGCACGTCGACCCGCGTGCCGAGGGCCATGCGAAGCTGCTGCTCGAGCGCGGCAATCTGCTGATTGCGCTGCGGTCGGCGGCGGCCGTGCATGGCGACGGTGGCAGGCGCGTCGTCGCGCTGGATCGTCTCCTGCACCTGCCGTTCGACTTCGCGGACGCTTAGTCCCTCGTCGCTAATGCGCTCGCAAAGGGCGACTTGTTCGCGCTCATCTCCCAAGGGAAGCAGCGCTCGGGCATGGCCAGCGGAGATTGTGCCCTTTTGTACTGCATGCTGCACGGCGTCGGGCAGTTCCAGGAGTCGCAGCAGGTTGGCGATCGTCGAGCGATCGATCTTCAGCCGCTGAGCGAGATCCTCTTGCAAGCAGCGGTGCTCGTTGAGATACCGCTTGAAAGAGAGGGCTTTTTCGATCGCGTTGAGGTCCTTGCGCTGCAGGTTCTCGACGATGGCCAGCTCGGCCACGAGGCGATCGTCGGCCTCGCGCACGCGCGCCGGCACCGTCGACCAGCCCGCCTTGATGGCCGCCCGAAGCCGCCGCTCGCCCGAGATGAGCTGGTAGCGCTCGCCGACGCGGCGCACCAGAATGGGCTGGAGCATGTCGTGCTCTTTGAGGCTCTCGGCCAGCGAGGCCAGTTCCGACTCGCTGAAGTCGCGGCGCGGCTGGAAAGGATTGTCGTCGACATCGTAGACGCTCAGTCGAAGTAGGGCGTCGTTGCCGTCGGCGGGCGAATCGGACTCCGCGCGATCCGACGGGGCGGTGCTAGCACTGCCTTCGGCTGCGGAAGCATTCCCCCGGCTTCGCTGCTCGGTGTCCGCGTCATGTTCGTTCGAATTCACCGACGGACTGCCCAAGAGTGCTGCCAGTCCGCGCCCCAATCGTCGCTCCCTCGCCACGTTGCCCTCCCTCCCTGTAGGCCTGTCAGCATGTTCCGCGTCGGCGTCCCTGCCCGCGGTGGGTCTCTATTGGTATCGTCGCCATGTCGGATTCGGAACGAACAGAAAGTTGGAGCAGGTTTCGGATGCGGAGAACGGCCGGTCGCGCAGACTCGGCAAGGTAGGTCCCGTCTGCCGGGCGGGACCTGATGCGATCGCTATGTTGTGACCGGTCGACCTGCGTTGTGGCCGGTCTCCCGACCGAGCCACAAAGGCTGACCGCAGGTCTCAAGGGAGGAGAAGTGTCGTCCTGAATCACGGCGGCGTCATGAGACCCGCGCCGAACGCGGTGATATCGGCGGGTCATGAGACCCACGCCGAACGCGGTGAAATCGAGGGGGGCAGGAGACCCGCGCCGAACGGATGATCACACCGAATCAAGGTCCCGCTCAGCAAGCGGGACCTACGTCGGCAAAGACGGCACGTTTCACGTGGAACACACAGGGGCTGCGATCTGCGCGTTTCACGTGAAACGCCGGTTTTACGCCAGCCGCGCAAACAGCGCAGATGCGTTTCACGTGAAACCCGGCGCCACAGGAAGGCGGAAAACGCCACATGAATGTGGCGGCTAACCGGGGTGAGTGCCTGAATCGCCGCGTCGCCGCATCCCCGTGTCCCCGCGTCACTCGATCATCGTAGCGGTTACTCCAGCGGGTTGATGACCAGCCCGCTGAGCAGCTTGGGGTAGAAGTAGGTGCTCTTGGCCGGCATCCGCTCCTTGTGTTGAGAGATAAGTCGGATGTGCTCGAGCGTGGCTGGCATGACCAGGGCGGCAAGTGCGAATCGCTTCCCCTGGCCGCGCATTCCCGCGGCGTCGCGTTCGGCGGTGTCGCCCTTGGTCAGGCCGTCGACGACCTCTTCCACCGAATGCACGTACCGCGGCGCGGGATGCCCCTTGGCACCCAGCAGCGTATCGACGACCAGCCCGTGCAGTATGCTCACTCCCAAGCTGCGCCACGGCACACTTCGCGAAGGGTACATCTCCGCCATCCGCGCGAGCCCTTGATCGGTAATGCGGGCCATGACCCAGGTGTCATCGCGGGGGCAGTAGAAGGCAAAGTTCCCCTGCTGGCCGGCCAGTTCCAATTCGGCCCAAAGCTCAGGAGCGAGCGCTGCTCCCTTGCCCGCGACCTCCGTCTCGAATGCGCGGGCGAGTTTGTTTTCCATCTCCGCCGACGACAGCTCGGGAATCTGGCGGAACAATCGATGCGTGGGCAATACGATCATGCCGGGGTCGCTCATGCTCACGCACATGGCGAGAACCGAATGGGCGGCGTGCGTCGGCGATAATTCGCCATTGGCAGCCAATCGGTCGCGGTAGTCGCACGCCGTCTCGTAACGATGATGGCCGTCGGCAATATAGAGCGGCTTGGGCCCCACTTGGGCTTCGACGGAGGCGATCGTTTCGAGATTGGTCACAGGCCACAGCCGGTGCACGACACCCAGATGGTCGGTTGCTTCGAGCGGAGTGGCACCGACCACTTCCCGCTCGAGCAATTCCTGTGCATGGTTCTCGGCGTCGGGATAGATGCCGAAAATGGGGCTGAGGTTGGCGCGGCAGGCCGTCATCAGCTTCAGCCGGTCGGCCTTGGGCCCGGCATGCGTCTCTTCGTGCGGGTGGATGTTCCCCTCACCGAATCGTTGGAGTCGCACGCGGCAGAGGAATCCGCGGCGGGTGAGCGTTGCGTCGCCGTACGAGAACGATTGGTGGTACACGTAGAGAGCGGGTTGCGCATCGCGGTCGAGCACCCCCTCTTCGCGCCAGTTCTTCAGGTAGCCCGCGGCGCGGCGGTATCGCGCGTCGTCGTCTTCGTCGCCCGGCTCGGCGCGATTCAGGATCAGCCGAATGGCGTTCGCCGGGTGTCGCTTGTAGAGCTTCTCTTGCAGCGCGCTGTCGATCACGTCGTACGGCGGCGCAATCACGTCGCTCAGCGAACCGACGTGGCCCAGGTCGTACCGCAACGCGCGAAATGCCTGAATATCGGGCATGGGATTATGACGGGAGCTTGAACGCAGCGCAAACCTGCGGAATCCGTCGAAGTGCAGCTAACGCGGAAAACGTTGCCTTACGCCACCAACCAACAGTGAACGACTGACCACTAATACCGATAGTGGTCCGGCTTAAATGGCCCATCCACGGGCACGTCGATGTACTCGGCCTGCTTCGGCGTTAGCCGTGTGAGTTTGACGCCGAGTTTGTCGAGGTGCAGCCGCGCGACTTCCTCGTCCAGCTTTTTGGGCAGAACGTGTACGCCCAGATCGTACTTCTCCGGATCGGTCCACAGGGCCAATTGGGCCAGCACCTGGTTGGTGAACGACGTCGACATGACGAACGACGGGTGTCCCACCGCGCAACCGAGATTCACCAGCCGTCCCTCGGCCAACAGGATGATGGAGTGGCCGTCGGCGAACGTGTAGCGATCGACCTGCGGCTTGATCGTTTCCTTCGTGACCTTTTTTTGTCCGTTAAGCCAAGCCACGTCGATCTCCAGGTCGAAGTGCCCGATGTTGCACACGATGGCGTCGTTGGGCATGACCGACAGGTGCTCGCCGCGGATGATATCGCGATTGCCGGTGCAGGTGACAAAGATATTGCCGATCGGCGCGGCCTCTTCGAGCGTGGTGACCTGGAATCCCTCCATCGCCGCCTGCAGCGCGTTGATAGGGTCGATCTCGGTTACGATCACGCGGGCGCCGTACCGCTGCATCGACTGGGCACAGCCCTTTCCCACGTCGCCGTAGCCGCACACGACCACCACCTTGCCGGCGACCATCACGTCGGTGGCCCGCTTGATGCCGTCGGCCAGCGACTCGCGGCAGCCGTACAGGTTGTCGAACTTGCTCTTGGTTACGGAATCGTTGACGTTGATGGCGGGAACCTTCAACTCGCCGCGGCGGTGCATCTGGTAGAGCCGCTTGACGCCGGTGGTCGTTTCTTCCGACAGGCCCCGAATGCCCGGGAGCAACTCGGGAAATCGCTCGTGCACCATGGCGGTCAGGTCGCCGCCGTCGTCGAGAATCAGGTTCAACGGCTCGCCGTCGGGAAAGTGCAGCGTCTGCTCGATGCACCAGTCGAACTCCTCGGCCGTTTCGCCTTTCCAGGCGAACACCGGCACTCCCGTCTTGGCGATGGCAGCGGCGGCGTGATCCTGCGTCGAGAAGATGTTGCAACTGCTCCAGGTGACCTGAGCACCCAACTCCGTGAGCGTTTCGATCAGCACGGCCGTTTGCAGAGTCATGTGCAGGCAGCCGGCGATGCGCGCCCCGGCAAGCGGCTTATCGCGGCCATACTTCTCGCGGAGTGCCATCAGGCCGGGCATCTCGTTCTCGGCCAGGTTGATCTCGCGTCGGCCCCAGTCGGCCAAATCGATATCCTTGACCCGGTAGGGAACTGCTGCCGTTTGCGTGTTCGCCACGTGGTGCTCCTCGACTGTTGCGGTGGAACTGGCCAGCCATCCGTGCGACTGGCTTGTCGGGTTTTTGCGGCGGAATGGCAAAACGAGTGGGCCTGCCGCCGCCGATCGTTGCGGAAATCGTATGATAGGGCGAACCGGCCCGATCGTCCAATGGGCCCTATCCCCTGTTGCGGCGCGGTCTCCCGACCGTGCCGCGGTCGGGAGACCGCGGTACAAAGAGCCTTAGCGCTTATCCAAAAACCGTCGGGGACTGGCTCACTTTGCGCAGTCCGCGGAGCAAAATGTGCCTGTCCCCTTCTCTGAGACGGTTTTTGGATAAGCTCTTAGCCTGGCGCCAGGGCGTTGAGTGCCGTTTCGATGAAGCGCTGCATGAGCTTCGCGTCCTTCCGCCGGGCGCTCGTTTCGACGCCGCTGGCCACGTCGACCGCGTCAGGGCGAACGAGGCGAATGGCCTCGCCGACGTTTTCAGGCGAGAGGCCCCCAGCCAGAATGAGCGGCACTTTTCCGAGAAGGTCGCGAGTTTCGGCCATGCTTTTCCAATTCGCTATTCGCCCAGTCCCGCCGTACGATCCTTCGCAGACCGCATCGACCAATACGGCGCACGGCACGCAACCCAAACGAGCGCAGTCCTCCAGGTATGCCTTTGCGGGAGTAAGGCTTTCGTCGCCACAGCGGAAGGCCCGGATCAATGGGCGGCCTTTCAACTCGGCGAGCACCTGCGGCGATTCGTCGCCGTGCAACTGCACGTAGTCGAGGCCCAGTTCGTCCATCGTTTCCGCAATCTGCGACGCGGGGGTGTTCACGAATACGCCCACGCGCGCCACTCCTTCCGGCAATGCCTTGACCACTTCGCGTGCCACGTCGCGAGCGATGCACCGCGCGCTCTTCGAGTAAAAGTTCAATCCTACGGCATCAGCGCCCAAGCGCGCCGCTTCCAATGCGTCGGCCTTGTTCGTGATGCCGCAGATCTTCACGCGAAACAATGGAGCGATTCCAGCAGAGAAACGATGGTGGACCGACGAGCAGAATTCGATCGTAGGCCGACCGACAAGACTGCCATGTCCATTATCCGTTGGCTTGCTCCGCACGCCAATGCTTTTGCCAAGGAAGCGACGTGGCTGCGCCAATAGCGCCTGGGGCATCCGGGATGTTTGCATTGGCCTTAAGGTCTCGCGCGGCCGGCGTCGATAAAAAAGGAACGTATCCGTGCGCCCAGGCCGTTTTGCGCGCTGCGACAACCCGTTCGGCACTGGCGCGACAGCCGGCGTGCGCGGGCGCAAACCCTTCTCATCACCAACAGAACAACAGCCCACTGCACCATGTCGGGGCTTAAGGCGAAGCTGCCGTGGTCGACGCGGCGGACGACCAATCGGTCTGCCCGCAGCCGACCGTACGTCTTCATGGTGACCCTGCTAGCAGTGTTCCTGCTGGGGCTGTTGATCTTCCGCGCGCCGATCCACGGTTACCTGGCCGGGGCGGCGATTTCCGTACGTCTTGCCGATCGAGACGGCCTTTCCGACGAGCAGATTGCCGAGGCGATTCACGGCGAGTTGGCGTCCGACCAGCGGCTGCGGAGTGCCGCCGAATCGGCGGGCCGGGACGCAGGTGCACCAATCGAGCCGCTGCGCGATGCCATCAGCGTTCGCCTCGAACCGGCCGACTCGCTGGGTCACTCACTCGTCGACGTGAGCTACTTGGGAAGCGACCGCCGGGAAGCGGTGCAACTGGTCGAGCGCTTGGCAGCCGACTACGTTTGCTCGGTTCAGGACCGTCAGCAGCAAAGAGTGGCCCAAAGATCGCAGCGAGTCGAACGGGCGCGGCTGGATCGTGCTCGCGAGCGGGAAGAGACGGCCGGTGCCGCGCGCGATGCCTTTCTCGGCGAGCACCTGGACACACTCACGATCGACTCGGCGACCGACGCTTTGAATAAGCCTGGCTCTGCGGATGGATCTGCTCGCACAGCCGCGGCCGATAAACGCTCGTCGAAAAGCACCTCATCGCGCGACAGCTCGGACACGAAAACTCCCGACGAAACGGTCATCGAGCGCGATCCCAACGACACGACGGGGAGCGGGCCATCGATCATTGTTCGCGTTTACCCGGACGAGTCTCAGTCCCCGAGCCCCGCAAACGGGCTGCACCGTGCCACGCCTCAGACGGGGGCCACGCCTCAGGCGGGGGCCGCGCCTCAGATGGGCG
>CAYQAJ010000058.1:8446-13428 GCA_964415245.1 uncultured Pirellulaceae bacterium
GCCACGCCTCAGACGGGGGCCACGCCTCAGGCGGGGGCCGCGCCTCAGATGGGCGCCGCGCCTCCGATGGTGGTGAATCCGGACTGGATGAAGCTCCAGCAGCAGGCCGTCGCCCTGGAAAAGCAGCGAACGAAACTGTTGGCCGATTACACGTCCGCTCACCCCCTCGTGCGCAGAATCGACGACGAGATCGGGCGGATCAGCCGGCAGATCGAGCGGACGCCGCGCTTCGTGCAGGCGCCGGAAGGCCCGGGCGGGTCAGATGGCGCTGCGTCGCGCGAGAATCGCGGCGATAACAATGCCGTTGCGAGTCAGGCTGACGCCCAGCGACGGGCGGCCGCCGAACGGCACGCCGCCGAAGTCCGAAGTGAATACGTAGCCTTGACGGAAGCGTATCTCGCGGCGCGGGTCGAGCGCCGGCGGCTGGAACAGACATTCGCCGAAGAAAACGCTGTCGATAAGGCGCTCGTTCACGACGCGCACATGGCCGGCGCAGCGCAGCTCGTCGGCCGCGTAGGCGGCACCCCTTCGCGCAGCCAGCTTGCGCTGTTGGGGCTCGTGGCAGCTTTGGCAGCGGGGGCCGCGGCGCTCATGGTCGGAAAACCGCTCAAGGCGGGCGTCTTTTACCGCGTCGAAGACGTGCAACAACGGCTGGCAGTGCCGGTCGTCGCATGTCTGCCCACCGGCGATGGTCCTCCACTGCCCGTCGCCGGCCCGGCTCGGCGATGGGCGTCGACCATTATCACAACGTGCGAGTTGACGCTGGCGGCTGTGGTTATTGGATTTGTGCTGGTGGCGCTGGTGCAGAGCGAGGTGACGCAGCAATTCACGGCCGACCCCCTGGGATCGATCGGCGAGGCGGTGACGCGAGTCACTTCCGCTTGGCGGTGAGCAGCTTGCGGCATTGCCGCCGTGACCGCTGCTCCGCAATGCGTGTCGATGAGCAAATCGTTTCAGGAAGACCGGGATGATGACAGGGGTTGGAGAATTAACACAGCAAAGGAAGAGCGAGATAGGTGCGTTGACAAGACGGTTTTTCCGTGTCGGCACTTTGGGTTGCGTGCGTCGACAATATGGAGAGAAGCAGTCGGGTCGGCCGATGTTTACGGACGAACCCAGATCGGCTGACCTGCGTGGGGTGTTGACCTGCACGAGGTGATCATCGATTCGGCTCGGCGGCGGATGGATGCGTAGCAGCGGCGCAGAGTGCGAAGACTGCGGCGACCGTACAGTGTGGGGAAACGGTTCATGTACGAAGAGTTTTTCGGCTTCCACAGGTGCCCGTTTGCGGCGGTTCCCTGCGCCGACTTATACGTTCCCACTGAGGCTATCGAGCATGCGCGGCAATCGCTGGCCCGCGCCATCGAAATGGCCAGCGGACCGGGCCTGTTGGTTGGCCCGGCCGGCACCGGCAAGACGCTGCTTTGCCTGATGCTGGCGGAGCAGTTCCGCCACACCTATTCGGTCGTCACGCTGGCGAGCGCACGGCTGGCCACGCGGCGTGCCCTGCTGCAAAACATTCTGTTCGAGCTGGGTCTGCCCTATCGTGACCGCGACGAAGGGGAACTGCGGCTGGCACTGATGGACTACCTGGAGCCGGGTTCCGCGTGCCCCAACGGCCTGTTGCTGCTGGTCGATGAGGCACACACGCTGCCACTGCGGCTGCTGGAAGAGATTCGCCTGATCACGAATCTGACGCGCGAAGGGCTGCCGCGCGTGCGGCTGGTTCTGGCCGGCGGTCCGCAGCTTGAAGAGCGGTTTACCAGCCCCAAGCTCGCGACATTCCAGCAGCGCATTGCCGCGCGATGCTACCTGCATCCGCTCCCTCACGACGAGACGTGCGAGTACGTACGGCGGCGAATTGCCACCGCGGGAGAGCAGTGCGACGCAATCTTTACCGCCGACGCGCTGACCGCCGTACACCGCGTGACCGAGGGCATCCCCCGGTTGATCAACCAGGTGTGCGACCTGGCGCTGTTGATGGCGGCCGCGGGTGGAAAGTTCACGATCGACGGAGCGGGCATCGACGAGGCGTGGAGCGATTTGCAGCAGTTGCCGGCGCCACGGCGAATTGATGAAGGCGTCGAGCGCGCGGGTGCCCACGTGATCGAGTTCGGGCAGCTCGACGATGAGCCGATGGAGAACGCTGCCTTGGGCGTGGCACCGATGGCCGACGCGCTGCTTCCGGAGTTCGATGCCGCGGGCGTAACTGCGGGTGATACCGAGGGCGAAACCGCAAGCGAAACGGCGAGCGATCTCGCTCGCGCGGACGTTTACGAGGTGCCGCACGCTGCCGATCGGAATGACGAACCCGCGATTCTCCCGCTCACCGAACAGGCGGAACCCGAGCACGTCCCACCCGACGCTGGCGTGCTGTTTCACGGGCCGCACGAATTGTTCGGCGGCGCGTATGACGAGGAAGAGATCGTCATCGATCGATACGCGAGCCTGGGGCAGGGCGGGGAATCGATCCGCTACCGCGTGGCCAGCAGCGAAGGGCGCGACCTTGCCGCGGCGCTCAGTGAGCCTCCCGTCGTGCCGGACAACGCCGGATCGGATCACGAGCGGATCGTTCGATCGGACCACACGAGCGACGACAGCCAACGCTTGGAGGAACCGCTCGATCCGGCATCCGACCCGGTCATGCCCGACGACGACGCGTTCCGCGATCACGAAGTTCACCTTGCCGCGCCGAACGTACCGCCGGTCGCACAGCAGCCGAGTCACTGGGAATCGACCGAGCCCAAGGTACCCGGCATGCCCGCGCGCGACACGGACGAAGCGCACTACTACGCGGAGCCGACCCGGCCCGAGTGGCTCACGGCGGCAGCGGATCGGGCCGACGAACTACTGGCCGAAGCGCAGCGTGCGTATCCGGGTGATTCCCGTGCGGCAGTGGATCGCGATCGGCGGGGAGAGGCCGGTTACGGCGGTGAATCGGACGATGACTTAATCGTGGTGGAAGACGACACGCCGGCGGCTCAAGCCATCGCGGAAGAGGGGCGGGGAGCGGAAGTGCGACGCGAGTCGAAACGTCGGCAGCCGGAGCGACCCTCGGCGGGTGCTCGACGCATGGAGTACCGCCAATTGTTCGCCCGCCTGCGGCGCAGTTAGAAAGACGTGTTCACCCCATGAACCGCATGCTGCGAGCCTTGAAGCAGTTGGAGGCCAAATCGGCCGCCGACGTCAATGAAAAGCCAGCCGGCGCGATCGACGCCGCCGGCATCGTCGAGGCGCCGCAAGCGCCGAGTCCCGCCGATGTCAACGACGAGGCGCCGCAACCGCCGGGTCCCGCCGACGTGGCCGACGAGTCGCCCCAGGTGCTCGACGCCGCCGACGTGGCCCACGATGCGCAGCAGGCGATTGTAACCGCCGAAGCCGCCATCGAATCGCTGCACGAGGCTGACAGCACTGAGGTCGGCGACGATCGGTCGTCGGTGATGGACTCTGCCGCGTGGCCCGACGTAGCTGAGCTCGTCGACGATTCGTCGCCCGCGATCGACGCTGCCGCCGAGCCTGCCGATGCGCCCCCTGCATGGGATGACGTCGCGGCGGACAGTAACGTGCCGAGTGCGGTCGTCGACGAAGCCGGCGGTGACACAGTTGCCGAGCACGGCCCCACCGATCATTCGTACGACGACATCGAGCGAGCCGAATTCAACGAAGTTACGCCTGGCGATCCCGAGGCGATTCGCGTACCTGAATACCTCGATCAGCAACACCAAGATCACATCGCAAGCGCGGACGAGCCAGGTAACGAAGACCAGTACCAAGATCGAGTCGCCATCCCGGGCGAGATAACAGACGCAGACCAAGACCCCATCCAAGGCGAGTTCCAGCACGAGGTCGAAGAAGTCGACCCCTATGCGGTCCCACCTTCTCATGGCGACAATTCCGACGCCTCGCTCTGGGATTCGAGCCCGACCGCCGAATCGCCTTGGGACGATCACGTGTCGGCGGGGTTGCCGGAATTGGTCGACGCAGTTTCCAGCGAATATGCCGTGATCGAAACCGACGAAGGGGAACCTACGACTGAAGTGCCGCGCGATTCGCTGGTCGACTCGACAGATCACGCCACGCCCGATTCGACATCGGAATTGCTACCGGACACGTCGCCGGACTCGTCGGACACATCACCGGAGCCGTCACTGGATGCGTTGCCGGAGCCGTCACTCGAGACATCGCACGATTCGTGGACCGGCACGCGATCGCTGGGCGCCGCCAACTCGCCGCCGCACCTGGTGCGCCGGCCCGCTGCCATTGAGTCGTCGCTGCTCGAGGGCGAGCCGGAGACGCCTCTGGGCCGCGCGTACCTGGCGTTGGCCGACCGCATTTCGCGTCAATGGTGGATGCAGGCCTCCGCGGCATTGCTGCTCGTCGCTCCGGACATGGAGCCCGAGGTGTGCCGCACCGCCGCTCATCTCGCGGCCCGACTTGCCCGCCACGGAACGCGCGACGTGCTGCTGATGGACTGCAACGTGACGGACAAGGCGCTCTCCGATCTGTTCGAGCTCCGCGGCAAGGCGGGACTGACCGACGTGCTGCACGGTCGGGCCGACGCCGCCGAATGTGTGACCGCCACGTCGATCGACGGGCTGCACGTGCTTCCCGCGGGACGGGGCGACGCGCGGCAATTCGACGACGTTGCCCGCAGCATTGGACAACTCCTCGCCCAGCTCAAACAGCGGTACCGCTACGTGATCGCCTCGGGCGACGCGCAGGAAGCGGCGGGCCGCGTGATTGCCCGACTTTGCGACGGCACGTACGTGCTGGTGCGCCTCGGTCAGACCGAAATGGAGCCGGCGGCACTTGCGATGCAGCACCTTCTGGAGGCCGGCGCGCGAGTGCTGGGCTGTGTCGTGGTCAACGCGCCTGAGGGGCTGGGCGTCGAGTAAACGCCAAACGCCAAACGCCAAATCTCAAATCCCAAACAAGCTCCAAGCGCCAAAGATCAAAACGGCTGACGCGGCGACGCGGTGATC
>CAYQAJ010000058.1:13438-21051 GCA_964415245.1 uncultured Pirellulaceae bacterium
GCGTACGCGGGCTGTCCGGATATTCTGCACTCTGCACTCCGCACTCTGCATTCTGCCCTCTGCCCTTCGCGCTTTCCGTTCACCTGCTAAGCTGGTTGCACATTGAAAGTGGCACTCAGGAACGAAACGCATGCGCGGCGTGCTGGTTACGGGCGGGGCGGGATTCATCGGCTCGCACCTTGCCACGGCTTTGGTGGAGCGCGGCGACCGCGTGCGCGTGCTCGACAACCTCAGCACCGGCAGCCGCGGCAATCTGGAAGGCGTGCTCGACCGCATCGAGCTGATCGAAGGCGACGTGCGCGACGCCGATTGCGTGGCCCGCGCCGTGAAAGAGGTCGACTGCATCTTCCACCAGGCGGCGCTGGCCTCGGTGCCGCTGAGCGTCGAGCGTCCGCTCGACTCGCACGCGGTCTGCGCCACGGGAACGGTGATGCTGTTGGATCAAGCGCGTCGAGCCGGCGTGCGTCGCGTGGTGTATGCCGCTTCGAGCAGCGCCTACGGCGATCGACCGAGCCCATCGAAGCGCGAAACCGATCTGCCCGAAGCACTCTCGCCGTACGCGGCCGCCAAGCTGGCCGCCGAGTTCTACTGCCAGGCGTTCTACCGCACGTACGGCCTCGAAACCGTTTGCCTGCGGTACTTCAACGTGTTCGGGCCTCGGCAGGATCCGGCCAGCCCCTACTCGGCTGTCATCCCGATCTTCCTGACGCGTCTGCTCGCGGGAACAGCCCCGGTCGTGTACGGTGACGGCATGCAGTCGCGCGACTTCGTGTACGTGGGCGACGTGGTGCAGGCCAATCTGCTGGCCGCCGAATCGCCAAAAGCGCCGGGGCAGACCTTTAACGTGGGGAGCGGGCGAAGCATCAGCCTGTTGGAGTTGATCGGCGCGCTGTCACGCCTGCTCGAAATCCACGTCGAGCCGATTCATGAGCCGCCGCGAGCCGGCGACGTGCGCGACAGTCTGGCCGACATCACGCTGGCCCGAGAGCTGCTCGGTTACGCGCCGCGCGTTGGGCTGGAAGAGGGATTGCGGCTCTCGCTCGACTATTATCGCGAGTTGGCAGCGCGATAGTGGGGCAGGCTTTCCAGCCTGCCACGAGCGATATACTGGTTCCCGGGCTCCGCCTGGGAACCCACTGTTTGCCGGGCTCTGCCCGCTCTGGCTGATTGGAATGCCGACGTCCCATTGCCGGGCAGAGCCCGGCGTGCAAGTGCGTACCCAGGCAGAGCCTGGGCACGAGAGAACTGAAGCCTGGGCACGAGAGAGAATCGAGCCACGACATGAGACGCACCATAGAAGATAAACGCGCAATCATCACGGGTGCGTCGAGTGGCATCGGGCGCGAGATTGCGCGCGAGTTATGCCGCCGCGGCGCCGACATTGTCGTTACGGCCCGCCGTGAAGAGCGCTTGCGTGAGCTGGTTGACGAGTGCCGGGCAAAGGGGCGCAAGGCAGAGTTCGTGGCCGGCGACATCGCCCAGCCTGAAGTGCGCCAGGCCGTGCTCGAAGCTGCCCGATCACAGCTTGGCGGGCTCGACATTCTGGTGAACAACGCGGGCGTGGGCGCGGCCGGGCCACTGGTGCCGGCTTCGCCCGAGCGATTGCGCCGCATCATGGAAGTGAACTTCTTCGCGCCCGTCGAGTTGACGCGGATCGCGGTGCCGCTGCTCAAGTTGGGCAATCGGCCGATCGTGGTCAATATCAGCAGCATATTGGGGCACCGCGCGGTGCCCAACAAAAGCGAATACTGTGCCAGCAAGTTCGCGCTGCACGGCATCAGCGACGCGCTGCGGGCCGAGTTGGTCGGCGACGGGATCGACGTGCTGCTGGTGAGCCCGAGCACCACCGAGAGCGAGTTCTTCGACAGCGTGCTGGAGCGCACGGCGGAGCCGGCGTGGTTTGGCATGCGGCGGATGCCGGCCGAGGCGGTTGCGCGCAAGGCGGTCCGCGCCATCATGCGGGGAAAGCACGAAATCATTCTCACGCCGTTCGGCAGGGGCGTAGTTTGGATCGACCGTATCTGCCCGCCGCTGGCCGACCGGCTGGTGGCGCGATTTGGATAGCGGGGCGGTTGACGATCCACGACGGTTCAAGTTCCAAATCACAAGCACCAAATCACAAACAATCGCCAAATTCCAACGCACAATTCCCAACTTCCAAAACGACGGCTTCGTTGGTCGTTTGGGCTTGGTCATTGGGGCATTTACGCCGTGGGTGGAAATCGGCCTATCTTTTGCGTTATCATAGACCTCGCTTACGCTTCGGGTTACCTTTCCCTCACGCCGGCGGTGCTGGAATGTGCCGCCTCCCGGCGCCACGCCGACCCTGACCACCTAGGGAGCCAGCGATGACCAAACGCACTCGTCGTCAATTCCTCGAAGACTCGATGATCGCCGCCGCAGCGGCCGCTGCGGCCGGTTCGGCACCCCAGCTCTTTGCCGACGATGCGACCGAAGGCAAGGGCGCCGGCGGGCGGCTCGGCGTGGCCGTCGTCGGCGTGCGGGGCCGCGGGGGAAGCCACATCGGCGCCTTCGCCGGCCGCAAGGACACCGAGGTGCTCTACATTTGCGACGTCGACCGCGAGATCGGCCCGCAACGCGCCGAAGAAGTGGGCAAGCGACAGTCGCGCACGCCGCAGTTCGTCGAGGACATTCGCAAACTGCTGGAAGACAAGAGCGTCGATATCGTTACCATCGCCACGCCCAACCACTTGCACTCGATGTTGGCCATCTGGGCGATGCAAGCCGGCAAAGACGTGTACGTCGAGAAGCCGGTCAGCCACAACGTGAGCGAAGGGCGGCGCGTCGTCGAAACGGCTCGCAAGTACGAGCGCATCTGCCAGACCGGCACGCAGTGTCGTTCGAACCCCGGCATGATCGCCGCGATCGAGTATGTGCAAAGTGGGGAAATCGGCGATCTCAAGGTCGCACGGGGATTGTGCTATAAGCGACGCGGCTCGATTGGCGAGCGCGGCGAGTACAAGGTGCCCGAGACCGTCAACTACGACCTATGGTTGGGGCCGGCTCCAATGGCACCCTTGACTCGTAAACAGTTTCACTACGACTGGCACTGGCAGTGGCCCTACGGCAATGGCGACCTGGGCAACCAGGGCATCCACCAGATGGATATCGCCCGCTGGGCTTTGGGCATCAACACCCTCAGCAAAGGCGTGGTCAGCTACGGCGGCCGCTTCGGCTACGAAGATGCCGGCGACACCGCCAACACGCAGATCGTGATGCACGACTACGGCGACAAGTCGCTGGTGTTCGAAGTGCGCGGCCTGAGCACGAAGTCGCTTCGCGGTGCCGGGGTGGGCGTGATCTTCGAGGGGACCGAGGGCTACGTGGTGATGACCAGCTACGACAGCGGCGCGGCCTTCGATCTCGATGGGAACAAGGTGCGCGGCTTCTCGGGCGGAGCCGACCACTTCGCTAACTTTTTGCAGGCGGTCCGCAGCCGTAAAGTCGGCGATCTGAACGCCGACATCGAAGAGGGGCACCTCTCCAGCGCCTTGTGCCACCTGGGCAACATCTCATATCGCCTGGGCAGCGAAGTCGCGGCCGACAAGGTGCTGCCGGCGATGGCGATGGTCAAGACCAAGGACGACGTGGCGGCCACCTTCGAACGTACGCTCGCGCACCTGAAGGACAACGGCGTCGATCCGGCCATGACAAGAATTCAACTCGGCCGGCAGCTTGCGTTCAACCCCGACACCGAGCAATTCATCGAAGCCCCCGAAGCCGACAAAATGCTCACCCGCGACTACCGCAAACCGTTCGTCGTGCCGGAAGCCGGGCAGGTTTAATGACCAAATCGCAAGCACCAGTGACCAATATAGGACGCACATTGCGCCCGCATTGGTCATTTGGATTTGGTCATTGGTGATTTTCCCGGCGATTCAGCTTGTGACGCGAGTTGGCGCCCGTATCTCCGCTGCCGATGGCCTCCGTTGGCTTTGACATCTTGTACGAACAGGGCCACGTCCTGGCGGTCAACAAGCCGGGGGGCGTGCTCACGCAGGCGCCACCGGGCATCGACAGCCTCGAAGTGCGGGTCAAACGGTACCTTGCACAGCGGCGCAATGATGGTCGCACGGTCTACCTGGGCGTGCCGCACCGGTTGGATCGGCCAGCGAGCGGTGTTTTGGTGTTGGGACTGAGTATTCGCACGACGCGCCGCCTGGCCGAGCAATTCGAGGGCCGGCTGATCGGCAAGACCTACTGGGCCCTCGTAGAGGGCGAGGTCGATCCGCCCCAGGGCACTTGGAGCGATTACCTGCGGAAAGTCGAAGGGGAGGCGCGGTCGGAAGTCGTCTCTCCCGACGCCCCCGGCGGCCGGATCGCCGTGTTGCACTATCGCCACATCGGCCGTCACGCCGCGGGAAGCTGCCTCGAGATCGAGCTCGAAACGGGCCGCACCCACCAGATTCGCGTGCAGGCGGCATCGCGCGGCTTGCCGATCCTGGGTGACTCACAATACGGGGCCATTCAGCCGTTCGGACCCGAGACGGATGACCCGCGCCAGCGGTGGATCGCCCTGCACGCGCGATCGCTCGAATTCCGTCATCCGGCCACGCACGAAATGGTGTCGGTGACGGCGCCCCTCCCAACAGCGTGGGTTGATGCGTCGCCGGCGCTGGCGGCTGGCGAATAGCCCGGCCTGCCGATGTCACGAGGCACCGTCGGCGTCGGCAAGTTCGTCATCGTCGGCGCGTCGAACACTCACATCGTCAGTCGTTGCTCGGTAGTCGGACCGTCGGCCATCGTGCGCGAAGAAATTCTGCGCCGATTTTTTGCACGCTTCGTGCTGCGCCGTATGTTTTTGCGGCTGCACATTGCACAAGGGTCATCGACATGGCGCCATTTCACTTTGGCTGGGGCATCCTGCTGCTGGTCGCACTCGTGGCGGCCGATCTTGCGACCCGCGGGCTGCGGCACTGGTACCGGCTTCGCAAAGTGCGGAGGCAGGGGGCGCGCGAAAGCGGACCGAGCGCATGCCGTCGCGCCGGCCCAAATCCAGGCCATCTCCGGCCGCAAACGGTACGATAAGCCGCCCGAAGGCATCGCGACCGGCGTCGCCGCGTCGGTGCTGGGCGCGTTCTTGCAATCTGCCGCTGTGAGCCGTGCTGTTCCCCTGGCGTTGTGCGCGGTGGGGGTCGCATCCCGGTTAAAGAACGCCCGAATTTGCGGCACAAGATATGCTTTCCCGCCGCGAATACACCCCGTCGGTTCGTCGCAGGCTCCGTTAGTGGACAGGCGCCGGCGCGCGTGATATCCTCATCGCTGCCGGAAGATTCGGTCAAATCGTACTTTCCGCGACTCTTCGCGCCGCCGATTGTCGCAGCGCCATCTTGAGCGGTGCATCAAGCTCCGGGAGGAATCTGCCATGGCAGTCTTCGCGTTGGTCCAACTCTTGACGCTTTTCGTGATGGGCGGACTGCCGCTGGGAATTCCGCCGCTACCCGAGGACCCGTTGTTAGCCAAAGTGGCGCCGGAAAAGTGCCTGCTCTACGTCACCTGGTCCGGTACGGCGGAGGCGGATGCCGAAAGCGGCAACCAGACCGAGCAATTGCTCGCCGAACCCGAAGTGCAAGCATTGTTTGCAACGCTGTCGCGGCTGATCGACGAGGCCGTAGCGCAGGCGAACGAGGGGTCGCCGCCCGAGGAGGCGGATTTGGCACAAGAGTTGGTTGCCTGGGGCAAACGTCTGCCGCTGCGCCCCACTGCGTTTTTCATTACGTCGCTCAAGCCCAATCCCGGAGGTCCGCCAGACGTTAACGGCGGCGTGGTCGTCAACCTCGGTGAGGATGCCGGGAAGGCCAGCGCGCTGTTGGACAAGCTGTCCGGCAGTGTGCTCCGCGGCGCTGCTACGCCCGTCGAAGTGGCCGGCACGCCCATGTTCCGCGTACAGCCGGACCCGTCGTTTCCGACGATCACGTTTGGCGTGAAGGACGAATACCTGTACGTGGGCGCGGGCGAAGGTTCGGTGGAGGGGATGTTCGAGCGAGTCGCCACCGATCCGCCCGCCTGGCTGACAAAAATTCACGACGATCTCGCCGTGCCGCGCCGCGCGAATCTGGTGTACGTGAATGCGGCGGCCGGGCTCGAGCTGGTACGCGAGACAGGCGATCCCGATATCGAGAAGGTGTTCAAGTCGTTGGGATTGAGCGGTGTCACGTCGCTGGTCAGCGTTACGGGGCTCGACGATTCGGGCACGCTGACGCGCACGCAGATCAATCTCGACGGAGCGCCGGTCGGCTTGCTGGCCCCCTTTGCCGCCGAGCCGCTTACCGCCAAGGACCTGCACGGCGTTCCGGCCGACGCGACGCTGGCGACCGTCGTCCGATTGGACCTCGACGGTACAATCGAGAATGTGCTTAAGTCGCTCGACCCGATCAGCCCGGAGCCGCGCGAGGAATTCGAAAGCGCATTGCGCGAGTTGGGCGACGAATTGGGCCTTGACTTGCGTGGCGACCTGTTGAAGACGCTTGGCGATCGATGGTGCGTCTATCACAGTTCGAGGGAAGGGGGGCTGTTTACCGGTTTCCTGGCCACCGTCACCGTGCGCGACCGCATGAAGCTGGAAGAAACGCAGCAAAAGCTGCTGGCGCTGGTCAAGGCGATGGATCGCCCCGTCGAGGACGACTTTTTCGCCGTGGGGCCACCGCGGATCGGCGAGACCGAGTTCGCCGGCCACACCATTTTCTACCTGAGCCGGTACAGCTTCGGCATGCCCTTTGCGCCCGCCTGGTGCGTGACTGGCGAGGAGTTGATCGTTGCGCTCTTTCCGCAGAACATTAAGGCGTACCTGTCGCGGGGCGACGAATTCCGCTCGCTGGCCGACGTGCCCGAGGTGGCCGACGCACTGGCGCAAGGCAACGGCCCGGTGGCAATCACGTATCAGGATGTCGGGCCCGTGTTCGAGCTCTTGTATCCCTGGGCGGAGATTGGCGGCCGCATCCTGGTCGGCGCGCTACAGGAGGAGGGAATCGACGTCGATATCGATGCCCTTCCCTCGGGCCGCGCGATTCGCCGCCACCTCGAGCCATCGCTCACCGTCGTGACCCGCAGCGAAGGCGGCATTGAAATCACGAGTCGCCGCACCATTCCAGGAATGAGCATCACTTCGGTGGCGATGGTGGCGGGCGCCGCGTTCTGGACCGGGGGCGACTTCGAGGACCTGCTCGACGGCCTGGCTTCCGTTCTTTCCCCGGCGCAGGCCCGCAAGCAGGCTGCCATGAACAATCTTCGGCAGATCGGGCTGGCACTGCACACCTATCACGACGTGCATCGCGGTTTCCCGGCGGCCGTTTCGACCGACGACGACGGCAAGCCGCTGTTGAGCTGGCGGGTGCAAATTCTGCCGTACATCGAACAGGACGCGCTGTACAAGGAATTCCATCTCGACGAACCGTGGGACAGCGAGCACAACAAGGCGCTCGTCGAGAAAATGCCCAAGGTGTTCGCGGCGCCGGGAAGCGAAGCTGGCCCGGGCATGACGAGCTACCTGACCGTGCGGGGGGAGAAGACCATCTTCCCCGGCACCAAACCGATCAGCTTGGCGGGCGTGCTCGACGGCACGTCGAACACGATCATGGTCGTCGAAGCGTCGG
>CAYQAJ010000059.1:0-21018 GCA_964415245.1 uncultured Pirellulaceae bacterium
CTGCCCGAAGATGAGGCCCGCCGTCGCCGGCCATGTCCAACCCGGCCAGAGGGGCTCTAACAACTCGGGCGCCGTAGCCAGCAGCAGCGCGACGGCCACGTTGGCCGCGACGAGCAGAGTCAGAAGTAGATGCCGCGGTTTCATGCTCGTTTCAGTTTGATTGATTTGGCGCGGCTCGTCCACAAGCCGACTTGCCCAAAATGGGCCGCGGTTGCAAACAAAGTTCGGGTTCATCAGAATGTACGGACTCGATCGACTCGGGCGCGGCGGGACTTACGCTTTGGCGTGATGTTCGCTCGTCGTTCGCTTGCGATTCAGGATTGCGCTGTCCGACTTCCGACCTCCGACTGCCACTTGCGAGTGCCTCGCTATCGCTTCGCGCCTATGACGGGGCCCTCGCTGACGCTTCGGGTTACTTTTTGAACGGTTCCCGCAACGTGTCCAGTCCCGCGCTGCAACAAATCGTCTGCTGCATAGGTCAGCCGGTGGCGGGCAATCCCACGCAGTTCATGATGGAGCGGGCGTTCGCCGCGGCGGGGCTCGACTGGCGGTATCTCACGCTCGAAGTGCCCCCCAAGCAGTTGGGCGACGCCGTTCGCGGCATGCGGGCCATGGGCTTTCGCGGCGGCAACTTCACGATTCCGCACAAAGTGGCGGTGATCCAGTTTCTGGACGGCCTGAGCCAAGGCGCCGAGTTGATGGGGGCCGTCAATTGCGTCCATCGCCAGGACGACTCGCTGTTGGGCGAGAACACCGACGGCAAGGGCTTCGTGCAATCGTTGCGCGAAGTGACCGACCCGACGGGCAAACGCATCGTCGTACTGGGCGCCGGAGGCGCGGCGCGGGCCATTGCCGTCGAGCTCGGCCTGTCGGGCGCCGTCGAGATCACGATCGTGAATCGCTCGGCCGAGCGCGGGCAGCAGCTCGTCGACCTGTTGAACAATCGCGTGAAGGTCGCCTCCCACCTCGTCGAGTGGGAAGGGGAATATGCCGTGCCGGAATCGGCCGACGTCGTAATCAACGCCACGTCGATCGGCCTGGGCGACGCCGATGCCCGCGTCCCGATTCAGGCCGAGTCGCTACAGCCGAAGATGGTCGTAGCCGACGTGGTGTTCAACCCGCCGAATACGCAATTCCTGCAAGAGGCGGCGGAGCGCGGTTGCAAAACGCTCGACGGCCTGGGCATGCTGGTGAACCAGGGCGTCATCGGATTCCAAATCTGGACCGGGGTCGATCCCGACGCGGCCGTGATGCGCGAAGCGCTGGAAGAGTACCTCGAAATCTAGCGCCCGGTAGCCGTTTCAGCAATTCTTTGCGTCGACGGAATGACCAAGGACCAAATCCAAATGACCAATGAGCGCCGTGCTTCCGGCATTGGTCATTGGGAAATTGGTGATTGGTCATTACCTCCACAGCGGGCAAAAGGATGTTGTGCGCACTTCTACAGCGCCGCCGGCTCTTGCTGCGTGAGGCAGTGGAACGTGCCCAACCCCCACGCCACGTCGCGTGCCGGCAACGGGCACACCTTTCGACTGGGAAATAACTCGGCCAGAATGCCGGCCGCCGTCGCATCGGCCTCGTCGTCGAATTGCGGCACGATCACGGCACCGTTGGCGATATAGAAGTTGCCATAGCTGGCGGGCAGCCGACGCTTCTCGAAGAATACCGGCCGCGGCATGGGGAGCTGTATCACTTCGAGCCGTCGGCCCGTGCTGTCGCTCATTTGGCGAAGCTGCGTGAGATTCCCTTGCAGCGCGCGGTAGTTGTCGTCCGAAGGATCTTGCTCGACCGCCGCGACAACTTTGCCCGGCGCGACGAAGCGAGCCAACTGATCGACGTGCCCATCCGTGTCGTCGCCCGCCAGTCCGCTGCACTCCAGCCATAGGACACGAGTCGCTCCCAGGTAATCGCCGAGAAACCGCTCGATCGTGACGCGCGACGTTCCCGGGTTGCGGTTGGGATTCAGCAGGCAATGGGTGGTGGTGAGCGCGGTTCCCTGGCCGTCGCCGTCGATGGCGCCTCCTTCCAGCACCAAGTGCGGGGCGAAGCGGCGCCGACGCAGCCGCTCGGCGATGTGACGCGGTACGGCGTTGTCGCGATCGAACGGCGGATACTTGCCGCCCCATGCGTTGTACCGCCAGTCGACTAGAGCGCTTTCGGCACCGTGCGGACTCGATAGGAACGTGGGCCCGTAATCGCGCACCCACGCATCGTCGGTCGGAATGTCCCACAGCTCGACGTTCGGGACGTCGCCCACCATCCGCTTTGCCTCAGCCATCACTGTATCACCGCCGGCCAGCACGCGCACCGTTTCCCACTCGGCCAGCGCGCGCACCAGCCGCTGAAACGCCTCGGGAATCGGCTCGAAGTTGCCCGGCCACGTTTCCCGGTTGTGGGGCCACGCCACCCAGGTGGCAATGTGTGCCTCCCACTCGGCGGGCCAGCGATATCCCAATCGGGCCGGTGTGTGGTCGGCACCTTGCATGGAATCAGGACTCATCGTCGCAATATCTCCTATCGCTTTCTATCCGCTCCGCGCGGCCGGTTATTGGCCGGTCAGGAGCCATCGTCGCGGTATCTCTTTGTCAGTTCGCCGTAGGCGTCGATGCGGCGATCGCGCAAAAACGGCCAGTGCGTGCGGGCCGCCTCCACCTGGTCCAACGCACACGTAACGATCAGCGTCTCCTCGGCCGTATGCGAAGCGCGGGCCATCACATTACCGTACGGGTCGCTCACAAACGAGGCGCCCCAGAACTCCAGCTTCCCTTCGCGGCCGACGCGGTTCGGGGCCGCCACGAACAGCCCGTTGGCGATTGCGTGGCTTCGCATCATGGTTTCCCAAGCGGCGTGCTGGCTGGCACCGAACTCTTGCTTCTCGTCGGGAAGCCAGCCGATGGCGGTGGGGTAGAAGAGGATATCCGCTCCCGACAGCGCGGTGAGCCGAGCCGCTTCGGGAAACCACTGGTCCCAGCACACGCACGCGCCCACGCGGCCAAATCGCGTGGCAAAGCTGCGAAAGCCCAGATCGCCCGGGGTGAAGTAGAACTTCTCGTAGTACAGCGGGTCGTCGGGAATGTGCATCTTGCGGTACAGGCCCGCCTGCCGGCCGTCGGCGTCGAACACCACGGCCGAGTTGTGGTATACGCCGGCGGCGCGGCGCTCAAAGATCGATCCCACGATCACCACGCCGTGATGTCGGGCCGCTTCGGACAGCGCCGTGCTGGTGGGGCCGGGAATCGGCTCGGCCTCGGCGAAGCGGGCGTGATCCTCGCTCTGGCACGGGTAGAGGCCGTGGAACAACTCTTGCAGGCAAACAACTTCGGCACCCTGCGACGCCGCGTCGGCGATGCGATCCAGCGCCTTGGCGACGTTCGCCTGTTTCTCGCCCGTACACGACATCTGCACCAGGGCGATCGTCACTTCCGCCGGCTTCGTCATTCGAGCTTCGTCATTCGACATTGTCTTATCAGCCCGCAACTCGACCACGTGCCGCGATGGTGATGGCGTTCGATCCCTTCACGCGCTCCTTGGACCCTCTACCGGCTGATGGTACTCTAAGCCGGATGAACCGGAAACCGGCCACCGGGTTGTTCATCACCGGCACCGGCACGGGCGTTGGCAAGACGTACGTCGCCGCGCTCGTGGCCGCCGCGCTGCGCGCGCAGGGGGTGCGCGTCAGCGTGTACAAACCGGTTGCCAGCGGTTGCCGACAAGAAGACGGACGCCTCGTTTCCGAAGACGCTCTGACGCTGTGGAACGCCGCCGGACAGCCCGGCGAGCTGGCATCGGTTTGCCCGCAACAATTCGAGGCGCCGCTGGCGCCGCATCTGGCCGCTCGCGCCGAAGGTCGCCAGGTCGACGCGCAGCTTCTCCGCTCAGGCATCGAATCCTGGCGCTCGCGCTCGGACATCGTATTGGTCGAGGGGGCCGGCGGACTTCTCTCGCCGGTGACCGACGACGAGTACGTCGCCGACGTGGCCCGAGATTTAGGCTACCCGCTGGTGATCGTCGCCGCGAACGAGCTGGGCGTCATCAGCCACACGCTGCAAACGCTGGTGACCGCCGCAAGCCTGGGACTGGATGTCGCCGCGGTCGTGCTCAACGACGTGCGGCCACCTTTGGCCGACGACCCGAGCCAAGCGAGCAACTTTGAGGAGTTGCTTCAACGAATGGGAATGATGCAGAATGCGTCGCGGGAGGTTGTCGCGACTGCCGCCGCGCATCCGAGCGCGAAACCGGCAAGCGGTTGCGTGGCGCCGAGGGTCGTTTTGACTTCGGTGGGATGGCAGGAGCAGGCGTTCGACCCGCCGGTCGATTGGGTGACTATGACGCGGCGTAGCTGAATTCGCAAGAATGCAGCAGAAGCCGCGGCTGAATTCTTGCGAATTCAGCTACTCTGCGAATTCAGAGACTTGAGCGCGGACGCTCAAGAGGCAGCCGCTTCGGCGGAGTGTTCCATGCGGCCTTCGGCCCGCGCGGTGTCGATCGACAACGAGAGAGTCGTGCTCCAGCGGCCTTCGTTGTCGCCGCGGACGAGCCAATGGGGCTGCACGACCACCGACTGGTGCACGAGCTCGAACCCGCCTTCCGATTGGCTCACCGACTCAATGGGGTAGGTCCACAGGTTCACGGGAGAGCGCGACGACAGACGCACGTCGATTCCCTGCCACTCGTCGGTCAGCGACAGATCGCTGGCCCCGTGCAGGTCGAGCAAAGTGCCGAGGTGTCCCCGTCGACCCTCGGATTGGCTGGAGAAGTATCGGTCGTCGGCGCCCGCCGGGAGACCCGCCAGGTTCAGCTCCACCGAGAAATGCAGCTCGCGGTCGCTGGGCAGCCCTTCGAGCAGGTAGGCGATCTCCAACTCGCCGCGACCTGCTTCGAGCGTTACACCCTTGGTGACGGTCACGGGCAATTCGCCGACGTGGCCCGACCGCATGAGCAATACCTGCACGCGCGAGGGGCTGCGGCGGATGCGCGTCTCGTACAGGGCGCCGACAAAGTCGCCTCGCTCGGCGGCCGTGCCGCCGCGAATGGCTTCGAGCGACACGTCGGAATCGTGGAAGTGATCGATGAGGCTCTTGCGCAGGTACCAGTCGTATTGCAGCCGCTGTTCGAGCCCCGGCTGCTTGAATACCACGCGGTCGTGGATACTGGCCACCTGATTGTCGCCCTGCTGGGCGCCGCTTCGTACCCGCTCGTGGTACGCTTCGGGGCGGCGGGCAAGGGTGGCCAGCAGGTTGAGGCAGATTGACCGAACGTCGAGCTCGTACAGGTGACCACCAGCCGGCGCGACCAGACAAACGAGCTTGTCGTTCGAGAGGCGCACTTCCTGGCGGCCGTCGTAGTTGTAGTCATCGGCAAGCGCTTCGACCCAGGGCCCGGTGCGCCCCTGTGCCTGGTCGAGCAGGTTGTCGGCGGCGATCAGGTGGTTGTACACGGCGTTGCGGAGGTGGGGCAGATAAATGCCGCCGAACGCCCCGTGCCAGTAGGGACAATTGCACTGCCCGCGGTACAGCTCGCGGCGGGCATTGGCCAGCTCTTCGCGGTTCGTGTCGCTCGCGCGGGTTTGATACAGGCGGTGGCTGACCTGCATCATGCGGGAGTACATTTCGTCGGCTTCCGGGTATTTGACTCGGAAGTTGCGCCAGAAGCCGCCGCGGATGAACGATCGAATGCGGGCCCAACGCGGGTCGTTTTCCATTTCGTGCGCCAGGGTCGCCAGCTCGTTCTGCCGCTCGACGGGCAGGACCCACTCGGTCATTTCGCGATAGCTGCTGTCGGGCAGATACACTTTGCCCACCGGTGGCGTGTTCTGGTGCGCTTCGGCCAGCGTCGTCACCTGGATCCAGTCGCCATTTGACGCCAGCGCGGCGAAGAACTCGCGCAGCCAACCGTCTTCATAGACGTGCCGATTCGTCTCCGGCCACGAGCCGAACTTCTCGCCGTCGTCGCCGAAGACCACCACGGCGCCCGGGTGCCGCTCCGCCACGCCGCGTAACAGCTCGATCGTCTGTTCGGGCCCGCCGAAGGGAATCAAGTACCGCAGCCGCTCGCTGCCGGGAAACACGGAGAGCAGGCGGCCGTCGTCTTCGGTCAGGTAGTAGCCGCGCAGGGCGTCGTCGGTCAGGCCGGCATTCTTGAAGTGAAAGTCGTCGAGCACCGTGTAGCGGATGCCCGCCTCGACCAGGTCGGTGGTGAGCGTGGGCTCCCAAACGCGCTCCGGAACCCAGGCGCCCTGCACGTGGGCGCCGAGGCGATTTTCGAGCCACCGCGTGTACTGGGTGATCTGTCCCACGCGATCGCGCGAGGGGATCATCGTGAGAATCGGCTCGTAGAACGCCCCGCCGACGATCTCCAGCCGTCCGTCGGCCACCAGCGCGGCGAGCCGGTCAAGATAGTCGGGCCGATGCTCGTCGAGCCACTCCATGAGCGGGCCGCTCACGTGTAGCGAGATGGGCAGGTGCGGCTGCCGCTCGAGCTCGTCGAGAAACGGACCGTAACTGTCGAAGTACGCCTGCTCGATGACGCCGTCGAAGTTACCGACGGGCTGATGGTTGTGCAGGACGAGGCAGAAGCGAATCGAAGGTGTCATGTTCGGCAGCGGCGGCAGCTTCTACGGTGGAGCAAATGCAAAACGCGCCTGGACGATTCCTTGGCCCGCACGGGGACGCGGCGCCCTGCCGCTCCAGCGGCGACAATGGCACGGCTGATCCACCGTGGAGCGGCGTCGCTCCGTCGTCGACCGCCACGACTTGCCGGGAACACGTTCCCCGCTGACTATCAATCGGCAAAGCCGACGCCATTTAGCTAGTTTTTCCCGTCGGCAGACTCTAGCGGACCGGTATTACCGAACGTGCCAAAAGCGCCGCGCGTACCGAGCGCATTGTTGGGCGAGGTTCCCGTCGCCGTCTATTGTACCGTCGAAGGCAAACTCAGCCCGATTGCGGTTCCGCCAGTACGCGCAGCTCGGCCGCGGCGCGCTCCGGCGCCACGGGATTGATGTAGCAGCCCGAACCCCATTCAAAGCCGGCAAAGCGAGTGGTGCGCGGCAATACCTCCATACGCCAGTGATAGTGGTCGGCTGGCGAGGTGTCAAAGGGGGCCGATCGAATCAAGTAGTTGTAGTCGGGCCGATTCATGCTGGTTTCCAGGCAGATCAGCAGCCGGCGGGCAAATTGGGCAAGACGGTTGGCCAAATTTTCGCTGCAAGAATCGAAGCGCGAGGCGTGCGTGCTGGGCACCAGCCATGTTTCATACGGAACCCGACTAGCGTACGGACATAGGGCGACAAAGTCGGGTGTTACGGCGACGATCCGCTGGGATGCCGTGAGTTCGTGGTCGAGAAGCGCGCACATCGCGCAGCGACCGGTGCGGCGGTGCGTTTCGACGCCCAACTGCAGTTCCCTCGCGACATCGAGCGGTAGGAAGGGTAGCGCCATGAGCTGGCTGTGCAGGTGCTCGAGTGATGCGCCGGCCGCCGGACCCTGGTTCTTGAACACGATGCCATACGCCAGGCCACTTTCGCGGGCCGCGGCCGCAAGTCGATCGCGATACGCTCGAAACACCAGGGCAACCTGCTCGTCGCTGAGGTCGGTCAGTCGAAGCAGGTGGTGCGGCGACTCGACAATCACTTCGTGGCGGCCGGTGCCAGGCGAGATTTCCGATCCGGGAGGCGAAAGTAGAGGATTGCGGTTCGCGACGGCCGATTCGGCACCGCCATCCACGGCCGGGTACTTGTTAGGCACGACGCGGACCTGCCAAGACATGTCGCGATTGGTTGCCGACTCAGCGCGCGGAGGATGCTCGCCACTCGGCCGCGGATACTCGGCGACACTGTGCGGCGTGAGATGCTCGTTGCCGGCGCAGAACGGGCACGTCGCGCGAGCGTCGGACGCTACGAAGCGCTGCGACTGCGCGAGCGGCGCGAACTCGTCGGGTCGAGCCGCCCGGTTCTCGGCCACGATCACCGTGTGGCCAGTAACCGGGTCTTTGCGCAGCTCAGACATACAGCAGTGTGGGGTGAGAAGCGCAACACTCGGACGTGACACCCCGGACCGTCACACGCAAACGCCCTGCCGCCGCTTGACCGTCTGCTCGTACAGCGCGACGTACTGCCGGGCGCTCTTCGACCACGACCAGTCCTGCTTCATGCCACTGGTCACGATCTGCTGCCACGCCTCTTTGCGATGCGCGTAGGTATCGCACGCGCGGCCGAGCGCCTCCTGGAACGATCGAGCGTCGAAGGCCTCGAAGGTGAACCCGTTGGCCGTGCCCGTGGCGATTGTTTCGTTGTTGGCGTCGACGATGGTGTCGGCCAGGCCGCCGGTGGCGCGAACCACCGGCACCGCGCCGTACTTGAGGCTGTAGAGCTGGTTCAGGCCGCACGGCTCGTACTGGCTGGGCATAAGGAACATGTCGGCGCCGGCTTCGATGCGGTGGGCCAGCGCGTCGGAGAATTCCAGCCGCACCGCGAGCTTGCCCGGCCACTCGCGGGCCAGGTTGGCGAGCAGATCGTGATAGCCTGGTTCACCCGTGCCCAGCACGACCCACTGCGCGTCGACGTTGGGCAGGTAGTCGCGCATCGCGGCGGCGACCAGGTTCAAGCCCTTCTGATCGGCGAGTCGGCCGACAAACCCCATAAGGGGCGCCGCGGGAAGCTCGGGCAGGTTCAACTCGCGCTGCAGCGCTGCCTTGCAGGCCGCTTTGCCCTGTTGCCAGTTCTCGACGCTGTACGTCGCAGCGAGGTGGTCGTCGGTCGCCGGGTTCCACACGCCGTAATCCGCCCCGTTGAGAATTCCGCTCACCACCTCGTGACGCTGCTGTAATACGCCTTCCAGCCCGAATCCCTGTTCGTGCGTCTGAATCTCGCGTGCGTAACGGGGGCTCACCGTGGTGATCGCATCGGTGAATACGAGGCCCGTTTTGAGCAGGTTCAGCTGGCCGTAGAACTCCATCTGGTGCCAGTTGAAGTACTTCCAGTCGAGTCCGGTCAGCAGCATGTCCCAATGCCAGAATTGCCCCTGGTAGGCCATGTTGTGGATGGTGAATATGCTGGCCAGGTTTTCGTAGCCGGCGGCATGGGCGTATTCGATGCGGGCGAAGGCGGGGATCAAGGCAGTCTGCCAGTCGTTGCAGTGGACGACATCGACGTTGAGCTCCAGCAGGCGGACCGCTTCCATCGCGGCGCGACAGTAGAACACGAACCGCTCGCAATTATCCTTGTAGTCCTGGCCCTTTTCGCGGTACAGCTCCGCGCGGTCGAAGTAGTCGTCCTGCTCGACGAAGTAGACCGGCACGTCCCCCTCTGGCAGCGTTCCCCGCAGCAGCCGGCCTGTAATGATCTTGCTGCCGATCGGCACGTCGAACGTATGTTCGGTCGGCTCGATCGGCCGGCCACACTGCCACACCTGCCGGTAGGCGGGCGTAATGACGCACACCTCGTGCCCCAGGCGGGCCAAGGCGGGGGGCAGGGACCCGCCCACGTCGGCCAAGCCCCCCGTCTTGCTGAAGGGGGCCACTTCGCTCGTGCAGTACAGGATGTTCAAAACGCCGCACCCACCAACGAGTTAAAGGACGCCCGATGCCAACGCTACTGTATTGATTTGCGATGTCGAGGCAATACGGGCACCGGCGACGCAGCCGCCGAATTGTGCCGCGCAAAGCGGCGCGCTCTAATCAACTCTAGCTCGCACAGGCATCGCCGGAAGGCTCCACTTGGCATCACTTTCCGTCGGGGCTTTCGGGGCCGCAATCGCGGCCCGCCGGGCCTTTCTCGGGACGGCACGACGGCGAAAACTGGCCGAAGCACGGCATCAACGACGAGAAAAGAACTTGCGATTGCGGCAGCCCACGCTGCCCTGGGAACCGGCGGAGATCGTTGCTTAACCCACCCCCCAAACTGTCTCATTGCGGTTGAAACAATTCAGTCGACGTACCAAAACACTTCAACGCCCAGCGGCTACGCCCCAAATACGCAACCTTTCAACGAAAGCCGTTGTTCATCATGACCAGCGAGGGCTGATCGGCACGCGGTTGGGCCTTTTCTCACTTCGCATGCAGCCGCGTCGCCGTGGGCAACGGCCCAAAAGAATCGGAGCATTCACATCGCAGAGCCGCGAACGCGGCGGCAGCGGGTAGACGCTGTCGTTCAGCACGCCCTCAATCGCAGGCGCACCAACAGGTCGTTCAGCGCCGCGGCGCCGTGGGCCACGTCAGGCAATTGGCACTGCTCGAACGCCTGCTCCAGCTCCGATCGCAACCGCTCGAATTCCCGCTCGTGAAAAGCGGCGTCGCCCTGCACCAGCCGCCCCTTCTCAGCGCCGCCAACCTTTCGTTCGACACGGTCATTACGCTGGCGCGGTCGAAAAGACTTCACTGAGCACTCGCCCGAAATCCGCAATAGGGAACTCGTCGCGAAACAAAGGGTGCTCACGCAGACGGAGCGTCCCGAGGTCGGTTGATTTGTCGAAATGGTCGGACACGATTTGGCGCGCCCGCGTCACGCGCTGATCGCCACGGTAGGTTGCGCCCAGTGCCAGTGCCTGTTCGTATTCGGGTTCCGTCATCATGGCAACAATGCGGTAGAGGTCCATCGCATGGTGGCGTCCGACGTCCTTTTTCTCATCATCTTTGCGGTCGTCGAACGCAAAGAGTTTCATCATCAGATAGGTAAACGGGTGGGGTACGTGGATCGTCCTGGAAACATCCTCGCCGTCGGGACCATGTCCTTCCATGACGATCGGCCGCGCTCGCGTATCGAGCTCAATCGCCTGGTCCGTCCAACGCGCATGGAATCTCAAGGTGCCCTTCAGTGTCTTCGGTCGGACTCGTGGGAGCCTGTTCGTGTACAGCCTCCCGGCGAATTCACCCAATGGCCCGCAGAGCAAGTCGATCTTGACTTGCCTGCCTGCTTGATCGCGTCGTTCCCACTGGAAGTATTTGGCTCCCGCGACAGGTTCAAACCCCAATTGCTCGATCGTTTGCTGCAATGCCCGAACTCTTTCGACGCAAACGAGAACTTCCATCCTGAGAAACAAGTCGATATCGTTAGTGGCCCTTGGCTCGGGAAGTCGGTCCAACAGCGTTCGTTCGTCCGACTGACGGAGCTGTTCCTGTCGAAGATAGAGACCGAATCCTCCACCGACAATCAAGGAACTCTCGTCGCCAACGGCGCGAACAAGATCAAGGAGTGCAGTCTTCAATACCTCGAAAGCGTTCATGCTTCCCTCGGGAAACTCTTATCTCCCCGGAGTAATTGTCGCCGTATCTGCTCTGCCGTTTCACGCTCGCGCTTATCGCCAGAGTTCAGTTCCAGGTATGCCTGGATAGGCGATGCATCGATGCCGTTGCGGGAATCGAAGTAGACGGTGGCGTCGTCGGTCTCCGATAGTTCGATGGTGGCAAAACGATCGGTTTCGCATATTGACTCGCCAAGACGATCGAGCACTCCCGCCAGATTGTTGCAGTAGAAACGGCTGATTTGTTCACGCGCCATGGTGGCATACCGACCTGATGACGATGAACCTGTGCGGATGACGCGCTCGGACGTGATTCGATTCCAGTCTCGAAGGAACATGTCGAAATCCTTCTCGCTGAGTGTCAGTTTCCCAGTAAACTGCCGACGCACCGCCGGAGCCTCGTAGTTTTCTGCTAGACGATCCAAGAGCTTCTCGGGTTGCAACAGTCGGAGCCGTGTAGTACGTCCCTTGCGCTCCCGCTCGATGACCAAGTCGTCAGCCAGCGATGAACAAACTTTTGAGACCGTCGATAGAGTGACTGCGCCGTCCCGGGCGGTAATCTCGGCGAGCAATTCCTGCGAGCTCTCGTATTGAAAGCGAATCAGAAACGCGCGTGCGACAATGGAACTGGTGCCTCGATATACGTTTCGGATCGGGCTGCTGCTCGGATACTTATTGGGATAGCCGGTTCGATAGACGAGGAGTCGTTCTGGCACGACGATGACGCCGTTTCCGCACATGTCGATGCCGCTCACCTGTCGGGATTCGAGGAAACGTAGGCGCTCTTCGGAGAGATAGGGAGTCAGAATCATCGGATTGACATTGATCTGCTCCGCGAGCACAGTAATCTGCTCGACGGCCCCTTGAATGGCCTTTGGATTAAATGGGAGCCTGGTTTCCAGTGCGAAGATGAAGCGACTTTGATTCCAGGTCACTTCAACTAAGGCGTCGACCATTCGGTCCGACCCAGTTGTCGGTTTGTTGGTTTCGATTAAGCGTATCCGGATTGGTGGGAATCCGTCGCCCAGGCCTCGGAGGAAGTCAACGAGCAGTCGCTCCGACAATGGTTTCTTGATTTTAGACATGTTCTCGTTCGAGAAATTGTTTGATTTCTGGAAAGTAGTATCCATTACTCCTAAGATTTCTTATTTTAGCACGTTTTCTCGAATCGGAAATTGTCTCAATGGTGGAAAAACTTCGAACCGGAACGACAATCCATTGAAAACAGGCCGCCTCGCAAGACACAAAGTGGTTTCTGGTATATTGTTACGTCAATGTGCCGCCACCGCTGCTCATCGTGCTTACGGTCGCGCCAACAACGGCACAATGGCCACCCACCGAAACGGTGGCGAAGCGATCTCCGACTATAGCGATACAACGTACTACAAGTACGTCCCCACGCTCAGTTCCGCCTGCTCGGCCCAGCGGCGCAGGATCCCCAGGTGCTTTTCGGCGGGAAGTGCGTTGCACTTGCCCCGTGCGTGCCAGATCGTTCGCGACTGGTTCTGAACCGCGATGGTCAGAACCTTCGAGCGACCCTCGAAGCTCTTCGCCTCCATCGTCCAGATCGAATAGATGCGCCGCGCGCACGAACGGGCGTACGACGCGACGCAGTGCTTCATTTCCCGGCCTTCGGCGACCAGCGCCTTGCTGCTGAGCAGCTCGGTGATGGTCCAGATTCTCCGGTTGCCGCTTCGCTCGGTCCCTTCGACGAACTCGAAACCCGCGATTCCCGATGGCGGCCAATCGGTCGCCGATTGCGTGGCTTGCGCCAGCGTACGGTGCCACGAGTCGACTTGCCGCAGCAGCGACGCGGCGGTGCGTCCCTTTATCGTAAAGTTGGGTTGCGCGGCGCCACGCCGTTCGATCACGCCGGGTGCTACGAAAACGTCCTGCGCCACAAACCGCTGGTTGTGAATGTAGTCGACGATGGGGCCGACGTGGGCCAGGTCCAGCATCGCATTGGCGACGAAGAACCGCAGCACCGTCAGCCAGAAGTCATCGTGCTCGAAGCTGTTTCCGATACGCGTGGCGATGATCGCTCTGGCCAGGCGCTCCGAGCCGCCGAGTCCCTGGATTTGACCCCAACGCAGCGCCCCATCGACGGTGAGGTCGGCGGGTGCTTGCAAAAAGTGATGGGCCATCCGCTTCGTGAAGGGCAGCGGCAGGTCGGCGGTGCGGATGTTTCGCCCTCGCCCGACGTGCAAAAACCACGCCTGTCGACGCGTGGCTTCCGCGGTGCTGCCCAGGAACCATACGCTATCCATGAACGCGGGCAGGGGCCACTCGGCCAGCAAATGTCTTGCCAGGGACGAGAACTGACGGCGGCAATTATGCGACTGCGGCCTCCAATCGTGAATCGGACGAATCCAACTTTGCCAGTGCCGCGCCAATGCCAACAGGCCCGCGACGAAGGTATTGCCGACTTGCCTGCCGATGTGTCCGATCGCCGGCCGGCTGCTGATCAAGTCGGAGTAAGTGCGCGCGTGTTTTAGTAGACTTTGAAAAGCACGGAGCGTTGCGCGAGACTCTCGTTTGGACTGGCATGCCTGGCAAACCGCCTTCCAATGCAGCTCAGTGACATCGGCTTCCCGCAGTTCGCCGCGAAAGATTCGATCGACGATTTTGGCGGGATTTCGCTGTTCCTGCTTCTTGCGGGCGAGGCGGGCATCGGCGGTTGCGCGTCGGGCGAACGCCCGTTCGCCCTCGCGCAGTCGCCAGTGCTTTTGGGCTCGGCGGCCGAAACCGTGCCGGGCGCACCATGCCAGGTAGTCGTCAACCGTGGCGAGGCCGAGGGACTGAATATGCGCGAGCAGTTGAGGATCAGGCTCTTCGGTGCGCTGCGTTCTCGGTTTGCGCGGGGAACGGTTTGGGGCCATGGGACTCTCGTCGTGTACGAACAATCGGCGCGAGCCGCCGTCGAAGGCGGCCTAACGTTGGCGAAGGTCGACGCGAGAGTTTCATGGGTAACCCCTTTCCCATCAGGTCGATCGAATCATGCGATTTGCGCTCTGACACACCGCGGCGCGGAAGGTTCGCGCTTCCGTCAGAGCGGCCAGTTTTGGCGACGGTGACGGCCACCAGTCGATTCGACCGGGCAGTCGTCACCAATGGGTCAGCAATTCGTGGCCATGACGGCGCGCGGCGATCAAGTTGCCATCGCGGAAGGCGGCCACTTCGGAACTCTGACACGGTGAAGTGCCGACTTAATCACTCCATGTCCCGTTCTCGTTCGAGCTCGTGTTGCCGTCCCGTGCGCTGACGAAGATCTGCTAGAGAATCTGACATGGGGCGAGATTTTGGAGAGGAAGAGGCGAGCGTACGAGTTTCCTTGACAACCCCTCAGTTGTCGCCGTCCTTTTGGGGGGCGGATTCCGGGGCGGTGTCCGCGTTGTCGAAGTTCCACACTTCGACGCTGCCTTTGTGCTCTTTGTCCAATCCGCCGATCGCCAGCACGTGGCCCTGTTTCGCGGTCACCAAGTCGTTCCAACGCGCTCCCTGGTCGGAGAACTGGACTCCGATCACCGCCAACGATTCCCCGGTCTCGTTATCCATAAACAGCAGCGAATTCGCGTCGTACAGCGCGATCACGCTGCGTTCCGACGTGAAAAATACCGCAGCACTGGCGGAACAGGAAAACGTTCGCCGCCATTGCACAACGCCCGACGCAACGTGCGCCACGGTAATTCCCCCCGTGCCGCCATCGTCCGGCTTATCCAAATCGAAGTGCAGCGAGACGGTGGCCATCCGTTTGCCGTCGGGCGAAAAGACGACCGAGCGTGCGCCGCCGTTGGCCTCGATCTCGACGGTGCGTACTTTCTCGCCGGTCTGGGCGTTCCACAGGATGGCGCCGGTCCCGTCGACGCGATTGCTCGACCAACGTCCAGCGCTCGCCAGCAACCGCCCATCCGGTGAAAAAGCGACGTCGCTGGCGTAACTGTGCCCGTCCAGATCATGTTTGAGCGTCCCGGTCTTCACTTCCCACACCTTGAGCCGGCCGGGGCCCGAGCCACGTTCGCCCAATCGGTCTACGCCGCTGAAAACGCGCGATAAGTCGCCAAATGAGTCGCCGCACGTGGCGAGCAACTTGCCATCGGGCGAAAACGCCAACGACCGGGCGCTCCCCATCGCGCGGTGGAGCGACTTCCAGTTCTCGGGAGTCTCCTTATCGGCGAGCTTCGCCCGCTCGTCGTCCAGCGACCGCACGAGTTCGCCGGTCCGCGGATCGAACAGTTTGACCTGGCCGATAGTGGTGCCGACGGCCACCGCGCTGCCATCGGGCGAAAACGCGAGAGCCTCGACCTCGAAATGGGAAACGCGTTCGGTCGCGGCGAGCACGGCTTCTTCCTCGGCCGTGGTGAGCTTCAGCCGGGCGACGGTCTTGCCCGTCTTGGCATCCAGAACTTCGGCCGACGGCTTCCAGTCGTCTTTGACTCTGCTGGTTCCGTTTTCCTGCATGATGAGGGTCGGGCCACCATTGGCAATGGCCACGAGTTTGCCGTCCGCCGAACAGGCGATGGTCCGCACGGGCGCTTCGGTGGTGAAGTGCTTGATGGGTTCGACCTGGGACGTCGTCGCTTTGCCCGGCGCTTGCGATGCAGGCGCGCCGTTGTTGCCCCTGGCCGGCGTGCTCCACACTTCGACGCTTACCTTTCGCTTCTTATCCACTCCGCCGACCGCCAGCACGTTGCCGCGCCCGCAAAGCGCGAAATCGCTCCATCGCACGCCTTCGGGGGAGTCGGCCCGTCGGATTTCGTGCTTGAGCGCACCTTGCTCTGTGTCGAGGAACCGGATCGATCGTCCGCCGCAAAGCACCGCCACACTCTTTCCATCGGGCGAGAAGGTCAACGGCTTCGCCCAACCAGGAACCGTTACCAGCCAATCCTCAATGCCCGATGAAACGTGTACAACACTCACACCGCCCGTGCTTGGCTCGTCGACGTTGTCGTCGTCAAAACGCTGCGTGCCCATTGCCAACAACTTACTGTCGGGCGAGAACGCGATGGCCCGCGTGCCGCCGTTAGCGGTTGTCCGAATCAAGCTGTGAATCTGCTCGCCGGTATGGGCATTCCACAGGATCACGCCGTTCCCAAAATCGCGGTCCTTGAGCCAACGCCCGGCGCTGGCCAACAGATTGCCGTCCGGAGAAAAAGCGACCGCGTATGCCTCGTCGTTATGACCAACCAGGTCGTATTTGAGTGTCCCGGTTTGCGCGTCCCACACCTTCAGCCGGCCGGGCCCCGTGCGGCGAAGGCCCAGGCGTGAGATGCCGTCAAACCTATCGGAGTAGTCGGCAAACGACTCGCCGCACGTGGCGAGCAACTTGCCGTCGGGCGAAAACGCCAGCGACGACACCTTTCCCATCGCCCGCGGGAGCGTCTTCCAATGGTCGGGCGTTTGCTTGTCGGCGAGTCGCGACGGTTTGTCGTCCAGTGTGCGGGCCAGTTCGCCGCCCATCGTGTTGTAGAATTTGACCTGGCCGATACTGGTGCCGACGGCAACCATGCTGCCATCGGGCGAAAACGCGAGCGCCGTTGCCTCCACGTGGGAGATTCGTTCGGTCGCGGCGAGCACCGTGTCTTCGTCGGCCGTGGTGAGCTTGAGCGTGGCGACGATTTTCCCCGTTTCGGCGTCCAGTATGTCTACCGAGGGCTTCCAGCCGTCCGCGACTTTGCTTCTACCACCTCCCAGCATGATCAACGTCGGGTTGCCATTAGCAAGGGCGATCAGCTTGCCGTCGGCCGAGCAGGCAATGGTTACGTCGTGGCCGGTCGTCAGATCCGTGAACTGATGCAAGCGCTTGGGCGTGCCTTCCGTCGTTTCCGGCCGTGACGTGTCCTGTTGCGCTGCCGCCGGTTGCGCCGCTACCGGCTGTGCCGCCGCATTCGAACCACGGTCGGAGTCAGGCAGCGACTTGTTCGACAGCAGAGGCAAGCCGAACGCCTGATAAAGCACGATTCCCAACAAGACGATACCGCATGTTCCGACCATGGTGATCGCTCCTTTCCCACGCGAAGTGGTTATCCAACGGCGACCCGCGGCGTGCAGCACAAGCGAGGCCGGCAGAGGCACGACCGCCGGTTGCTGCACGTGCGCCAGACAGGTTTCGAGCAGCTCCGCCACTTCCGCGGCCGATTCAATGCGGTCGGCGGCCCGCTTCGACATCAGTCGGGCAACGATCGAGCAAAGCCACTCCGGCACATCAGGATTGATCTGGCGAATCGGCGTCGGCTCATGGTCGGTGATGCGCCGCATCACGCCGTAATTCGTTTCGGCGCGAAACGGCGGACGGCCCGTGCACATCGCGTACATCACGCTGCCCAGGCTGAACAGGTCGCTCCGCCCGTCGACCGCTTCGCCGCGAGCCTGCTCGGGCGACATATACTGCGGCGTGCCGGCGATCGCTCCGCTGTGCGTGATCGTGGCGTCGTCGACCGCCCGGGCCAGGCCAAAGTCCGTAATCGCGACTCGCTCGATTCCTTCCTCCAGCAAAATGTTGGCCGGCTTGATGTCGCGATGCACGAGTCCCTGCGCGTGCGCGGCGGCGAGTCCCGCGGCGATCTGCGAACCGATGCGCAAAATTTCCGCGAGCGAGAGCGGGCCTTCCTCGTCGAGCCGTTTTTGCAGCGAGGTGCCGCGCAGATACGGCATCACCAGGTACGGCAGCGCTTCGTCGTTCGAAACGCTGTGAATCGCGATCACGTTGGCGTGCAACACGGCCGCGGCGGCTTTTGCTTCGCGGGCGAATCGCTTGCGGGCCGCTCCGCCCGATGCCAGGTGGGGCGCCAGCACTTTGATGGCCACGGTGCGATCGAGCGAGCGGTCGACCGCTTTCAGCACGACGCCCATGCCCCCCGCGCCAACGACGCCTGAAACCTCGTAGCCGCCGATCCGGCCCAGCATCTGGGGATCATCGGTCGGCGCGAGTGCGTCGAGCACGTATTGAATCGGGATCGGCTGCCGCGCGGCTTGTTGCACCGTCGCCGAGTCGGAAGGGCCGTCGGCGCCCGGCCGATCGAATGCCGATGGCCTTAGCAGCTCCTCCGCTTCCCGCCAGGCTTCGGGCTCGGCCGCCTGCTGCTGAAGGGCGTGGCGGCAGTTTTCGCAGGCGTTCAAATGCAGCGTGAATTCGCGTTCCTGGGCGTCGTTCAACTCGCCCTGTAAGAACGATTCCATCCGATCGAGGTCGCACGCGTCGGTTCGCAGGTTCAGTTTCATGATTCGGGCTCTTCGCGTTCGTGTAGCTCTTGCACGGCTTCGCGCAGTCGCCGCATGATGCGACTGCGAGCCGCGTAGATGGCGCCGACCGACTTATTGAGCAGGGCGGCCGCTTCGTCGACACTACGGTCTTCCATCACGGTCATCTCAAACGCCCGCCAGGTATCCGGTTCCACATCGCCGCGCACGATTTTGGCGGCTCGCATGTACAGCTCCCGTCGATACTCCAGCTCGATTTCGGCATCGGACTGTGGATCGGCGCTCGCTTGCTCCATCAGCAGCTCGTGCGCCGTCGAACCGCCGGCCGCGCGATCGTGCGGCTGTCGCACCAGTGCGTTGACGATGGCGTTGCGGGCAACACGCCGCAGCCAGTGGCGAAACCGCACCGACTCGCCAGACTTCTCAAACCGCCCGATGGCCGACGCCACGGCCATCAACACCCGCTGTGCCAGGTCCTGGGCATCCGCATCCTGCAGGCCCCGGCGGCGGGCCAACCGGTAAACCACGGGCCGGTAAAGCAGCACGAACTGATCCCAGGCCTCGCGATTCGCCGCCGATCGCACCTCGACGAGCAGGCTTTCGCGCGTTTCCGGAAACTCGGTCACCACGGTTCTCCCACCAGGCTAAACACAGCCCAAAGGCTCATTCTGACACAAAGGCGATAGGCAGACGTCCATCCAGCGGGACCAGCAGCAACGGCCTTGGGCCCGGTCCGACCGTCGATGGCGACGTGGCCAGGAGAGAGTTCGCCCGCCAGCGTTAGCCCAGCATTGCCTCAGCGTCAGCCTAAGATGACGCAGTCGACGCCGCGTCAATGAGAGGCTATCCGAAAAGCCGTCCGGAGAAGGGGACAGGTACGGGCTCAAGTTTTCAGTGTTCGGCTTTCAGTTTTCAGCCGGCAGTCGAATTCGCGACTGGCTACGGACAACTGACGAGCGTGAAATGAGCCAGTCCCCGACGGTTTTCGGACAGCCTCTGAGTATCCGGTTCCCGAACCGCTTCACCGCGGCAAGCACCACAAGCGGCACCACAAGCAATGCGCGAATGAGTCCGGACGTTATCGATTCGTCGCCATCCGTTGGCATTCGGAGGCCAATCGCCGCCCCAATGCATCTTACATTTTGCGGGCATTGCGGCTAATCTTACAAACTGCATGGAGTTCAGTGGCCGCTGAGCTTTCCCATCGGCATCCAGCCACGAATAGGCGCTCCGCGCGAGAATGGTCAAGCACGTCCCTTCACCGGTGGCCCGCCGCGAGTCGACGAGTTCGACTCCGCATCACACGGCCGAGCGGCCGCATTTCGATCGGCCGGAGCAAACGCGCCCGCTGCAAATCGCCTGGGAACACCTGATCGCGATCGTCTTGGTGCACCTGCTGGCGCTATTGGCTTTTATTCCCTGGTTTTTCAGTTGGACCGGCGTTGTTCTGGTGATCGTGGGGTTGTTCACTTACAACCTGCTGGGAATCAATATCGGCTATCATCGCTTGCTGACGCATCAGGGCTTTACGTGTCCCAAGTGGCTGGAACATTTCTTCGCCTTGCTGGGAGTCTGCTGCCTGCAAGATTCGCCGGCCCGCTGGGTCGCCATCCATCGGCTGCACCATAAGCACTCGGACGAGCGGCCCGATCCGCATTCGCCACTGGTGAGCTTTTATTGGGCGCATGTCGGCTGGCTGTTCGTGAAACATGGCGAGCACAGTCGCCTCATTTTCTACGAACAGTACGCCCGCGATATCCTCCGCGACCGCTTCTACGTGCGTTTCGAGCAGAAGTTGCTCTGGCTGTGGGCATACATTCTTCACGCCGCGCTATACTTTGTCGTCGGTCTGATCGCGGGCTGGGTGATTACCGCGAGTTATGTCGGCGGCGTACAGTTTGGACTGAGCCTGCTCATCTGGGGCGTGTTTGTCCGCACCGTCGTCGTGTGGCACAACACCTGGTGGGTCAATTCCGTGACGCATATTTGGGGCTACCGCAATTACGAGACCAGCGACGGCAGCCGTAATCAATGGCTGGTAGCGCTGATTGCCCACGGCGAGGGATGGCACAACAACCACCATGCCGATCAGCGCTCGGCGAAGCACGGGCACAAGTGGTGGGAGTATGACCTGGGCTACCTGGTCATCTGCCTGCTCGAGCGTGTGGGACTTGCCAAGAACGTCATGCGACCCCACATCAAGGAACTCGGCGGTTCCCAGTCGGCACGCTAGAGCCTAGCGCGGAAGCCGCTCGCGGCGAGTTGGTTGATGCCGAGTTCCGCGAGTCCCGGGCGGAAGAGTCGCGCGAGATGCCGTTAGTACACCACGCCGACTTCCTCGATTGCGCCTCGAAATCGAAGGCCAGGAAGCAGAAGCGCAAAAGGGAAAATGGCGAGAAGCAAGCCGACGACTCGCTTCCTTCCATTCGTCTCTCGACTGCTCAATCTGCGGCAGCGCCGCAAGTGGAGGCGGCGGGAGTTCTGAAAAAAATCTGGATACGCACAGATCGGAGTCCCCGCAAGATGTTGTCATCCCGTCTTATTCACCACGCCGATGATTGTAGCAGGCCGTCGGGTGGGAGGG
>CAYQAJ010000060.1:0-9128 GCA_964415245.1 uncultured Pirellulaceae bacterium
CGATGAGCAAGGGCTACAACATGGCCGGCTGGCGGGTCGGCTTCTGCGCCGGCAATGCCGACATGATCCGCGCCCTGGGAATTATCAAGGGGTATTACGATTACGGCATGTTCCAGGCGATCCAGATCGCGGCGATCGTCGCGCTGCGGCACTGTGAGGCCGAGGTCGAAGCGCAAGCGCGGCTCTACCAAAGCCGTCGCGACGTGCTGGTCGACGGCCTGGCCCGCATCGGTTGGAACGTAAACCGCCCCCGGGCCGGGATGTTTCTCTGGGCCCCCATTCCCGAGCCCTGGTCCAGCAGCATGAGCACCATGGATTTCGCCATGCTGCTTTTGGACAAGGCCGACGTTGCGGTCAGCCCCGGAAGCGGGTTCGGCCCGGCGGGAGACGGGTATTTGCGGATGGCACTGGTCGAAAACGAGAATCGGCTGCGGCAGGGCGTGCGACAGATCGGACGCTGCCTCCGAAACGACGACGCGGGGGAGGATGTGCAGCCACGCCGCCGACAAAAGGGCAAAGTGCGGCCATAGTTTTCAGTTGTCAGTGTTCAGTTTTCAGTGAACGTACGAGCAACGGACCACTTTCAAGGACTACGGCGTCGCACAACGTACCAGTGCAAGCCGGATATTGCGGCGGGTTGCAAAAGCAATACGAATCGCGGAAAACGAATTCAACAGTTTCGCCGCGACGCGCAGCGGAGCGCGTCATTCCCGCGCAGGCGGCAATCCAGTGGTTAGCCGCGACGCGCAGCGGAGCGCGGGGGAACGCAGCGGAGCGCGTCGCGCCGGCGCATAAAAAACGGAGGGTTCTTGCTCGCCGCAACGAGAACCCTCCTGTTGGCTGTTCGGAACGAGGCCTTGCGACCGATCGTCCCGAGACCCACAGCCGTACAAACTGGTATCGGGACAATTCGCAGGGCGACTTTAGGTAGCCGCCGCGTCGCGCGGGATCGCCGGCGAGCGGCGCGGGTTTGCGCAGTTTAGGGTTGCTCCGTCACGCGGTGCGAGAACGGCCCGACGCCACGGGATCCGCCATAGCCACCTTGCACACGGAATCGTCGCGACGCGAGGAATCCGCCTCCATGAACCAACCCGCAAAACTCGCCCTGGAAGACGGCACCGTTTACACCGGCATTTCGTTCGGCGCGCTCGGCGAAGTCGACGGCGAGGTGGTGTTCAACACCTCGATGACCGGTTACCAGGAAATCCTCACCGACCCCAGTTACCGCGGGCAAATCGTCACGATGACGTATCCCCAGATCGGCAATTACGGGGCCAACGCCGAGGACGTCGAGAACGCTCGGCCCTATCTGGCGGGCTTCGCGGTGCGCGAGGTGAGCCGCGTGGCGAGCAACTTTCGGTCGGACCGTACCTTGTCGGAGTATCTCCAGGAAAATGGCGTCGTGGCGATTGCGGAGATCGACACGCGAGCCCTGGTGCGACGTATTCGCACTCTGGGAGCGATGAAAGGGGTCCTCTCCACCGTCGACCTCAATGACGCGAGCCTGGTGGCCAAAGCCAAGGCCAGTCCCGGACTTGTCGGCCGCGACCTGGTGCGCGAAGTGCTTCCGGACGGACCGCGCGAGTGGGAGGAGGGGCTCAGTCCGTGGGCACGCCTGGAAACCGCCCCCTCGGCCGCAACGATCGCCGCCGATTCCCCTTTGTCGCACGGACCGCCGCTCCCCGCGCCCGACCGGCACGTGGTGGCCCTCGATTACGGCATGAAGTGGAATATCGCCCGCCACCTGCGCGACGAGGGCTGCCGCGTAACGATCCTGCCCGGCTCCGCCACGGCCGATGAGGTGATGGCGCTTCACCCCGACGGCGTGTTTCTCTCCAATGGACCCGGCGACCCCGAGCCGCTCGACTACGCCATTGGCACCATTCGCGAGCTCCTGGGCAAGGTGCCGATTTTCGGCATCTGCCTGGGCCACCAGCTTTTGTCGCTGGCGTGCGGTGCCCGAACATTCAAGCTCAAGTTTGGCCACCGCGGTGCGAACCAGCCGGTGCTGAACCTGCAAACGGGGCGCGTGGAAATCACGTCGCAGAACCACGGCTTCGCGGTCGACGAAGAGTCGCTGCCGCCCGACCTGGAAGTCACGCACCGTAATCTGAACGACGACACCATCGCGGGCGTGCGCCATCGCTCGCTCCCGGCATTCAGCGTGCAGTACCACCCCGAGGCGTCGGCCGGTCCGCACGACAGCCGGTATCTGTTCCGCCAGTTCCGGGAGATGATGGGGGCAGAAAGTTCGGTGCGCTAAGTAAGCGCGGATGTAAGTTTTGGTGGCCGAATCTGCCGGCTTCGGCAGCCGGGATTGTGCGCAAGCGCGGCCCACACGTAGCGTGCTGCGCTAGGCGTTTGAGCGCGTCAAGTGGACTTTTCACCACCCGCTCGCAAGCTCGCAAGTCGTGCGCGTGCCACTGGTCGGGCGTCGCGAACGCGCGGCGCGCGTCGCAAAATGAGACGCGCGCTCGACGAGGCGCTCATCTATACCGATGCGGTGGACTCTGCACTCGCGCGCCGCACTGTGCTAGCAACACGATGCGCGATTGGCACGCGATTCGCTCCGCGTCGAGTCGCTTCGATGTTCGCGGCTCCCAAGATTCAACACCGCGCCGGCGCACGCGATTCGGCGCGCGTACAATTTTGTAAGTCACCTTTCTCGAACGCGCGAGCCGAGTTTATAATGGGGCCCTCAGGTTTGCTTCAGACGCTTCGTTCATTCATACTCATCATCATCCATCCAACGACGAGGACCTGACGCCGTGTTGACCGCAAGACCGAAGGTCGCCGAATTGGCGTTTCAACTCTACGGCCGTTCGCTGCATCCGGAGTTGTTCCACGTCTACAAGCGGTCGACGGTCAAGCGCGGCAAGTACCATGCAACGATCGACATCACCAGCGCCGGCCACGTCGTCACCTGGCGCTATCAGGGCATGACGCTGACCGAAGTGGCGGCCTCCGCCCAGCATCCTCTGCCGCAGCGGCGGCGTTTGATTTCGTGCCGGCTGCGCGGCAGCCGCAACGACCGCGTCGAGTGCCGCGGCGGCGTCTCGTACCAGGTGAACTTCGAACTCGAATCGGTTGCGCCCGACGTGTTCTGGACGTTTCAGCAGGAATTGCTGCACGACAGCGACCGCCAGGGAATGCTGCACGTGTTCGATGCCAGCGGACGCATGGCGCTGGGCGCCCTGAGCTACATCCACGTCGAAACGCGCACCCGCAGCATGCGGGTGCAGGCGTTTCACACCTTCCCCGACGACTGCGCGATTGTCAAAACGCAGTCCCTCTTCGAACTGCCGTAACGATCGTTGGGCCGTTTCATGCGGCGCCCGAGTTGTGCAACGCGCGTTGGTGCATTCCCCCCTCGTACGGATTAGCGGTCGGTACCCGTTGCAAGCCCAGCTTCGTCGTCGCGCTGTGCTTCGTTACCGCCCACAGTCGCCCATCCCGCCCTGTGAACCACCGCCGTCCTTACGATCTCCGCGTCGTCGAGGCGAACTCCCCTTTATCCGAACTCTGAGCGGCGCGAATCGCGCGCCCCTGGGCATAACCGCGTTGGGTCACTTTTCCACCGCCAACACGGCCGTTCTCGTGAACTCCTGAAATCCGCCCAATAAGCCATTGACTTCCGGGTCGACCTGCACGTCGATCGAATCGGGAAAGTCTTCGAGCACGAAAGCGACCCCGGTCACATCGAGCCACTCGGCGTTGCCCAAGTCCTCGGGCTCATCGTTGGAATCGTCGAACAGCACGAGCGTCCCATAACGGCGGTAGTGCTTGGTGTACCGCTGCATCCCGCCGGGATTGAAGATGTACTGGTGCAGCGGCTCGCAACTCGGCTCGAGCGAGTTCAGTACGTCGCCCGTCGCCGACAACAGGCGCACGTGCCTCGACCCTTCGGCCAATCGCACCTTGGCATGCGACAGCGCTTCGATCCGGGCCTCGACGTGTCCGTCGACTTCCAACTGCACCGGCTCGTCGCGGCGGTTGTCGACCCACACCCAGGGGTAGCGCTCGACAGCGGGGCGACGCGAAACGTTGCCGGTGCGGCGGACTTGGCCGCCCGATTCGCCCGATTCCAACGGAATTGAGCCGGGCAGCGGCTCAAACGGAAAGTCGAGCGACGACACGTCGATCCACTCGTCTGCGCCCAGGTCGACGTCGTCAACGTTCGACCCGAATATCAAGGGCACCGTACTGTAAGGGCGCGATTCGGCGTGGTACCAGCCCAAGCCTTCGGGATTCCAAATGTACTTGCCTTTGCGCACTACCGTCACGGTGCGCTCATCGAGCATGTTGCCCGACGGATGCCGGACGGTCAACGTGTGCGTTCCCTCAGCCAGGCGAAGCATGCGCTGCTCGCCGGGAGGCAATTCCTCCCAGGGGCGTCCGTCGGTTTCGAGCGCGACGGCGTGCGAGTAGCCGCTGTCGATTCGCACGAACGCCCGGTTGCGCAAATGCGCGCTCCATAGCCCGCCGACCACAGCGGCGAGCGCGGCACCGCCGAGCAGAATCCATATCAGGCGTTTCATGATGGGTGGTCTCCCCAGAACTTACTCGAATGAGTCGATCTAGTCCCCCCGCGCGGGCAGACCGGCGGCCAGGGCGGCCGATTCGAGGTCGTTACCTTGCGCCAACAGCTCGTACGCGGCAGCGACCTTGGAGGCCGGAGGATCGATCAGCTCCCGCAAATCGTCCAACGTGCGGTGGTAGAGCGGATACAGCCTCACTTTGCCGCCGTCGCGCAGCCGGATATCCAATGCCGTCGTGCGGGCCTGCCTCCATTTGCCCGACCCGCTTACGTCGCTGAAGGTCCGCGGGCGGGCGAAGGCGATTTGCTCCCAGGAAATCACTTGCAGCGCGTCGGGCGTATTGCCCAACGCTATCCCCTCCCCTCCCAAAAGGACCACCCGCTTGCCCGATCCCTGCATGTGTTGCTCGATCGCCGTGTAAATGCAAACCACGGTCAAAAACGCCAAGATGCCGGGAATCCACATCCAACCGGTGTTCGGGAAACTGGGAACGAGCATGGCAATCAAGCCGCACGCGAGCGCCGTCAACAGCACCAGCGCAACCGGCGCTGCGACGCCTGTCCGTCGTGCCGCCACCTGCAGCGGCGTCTGATATCGCGCGCGGCAGAATTGGGCCACCTCCATCTCCTCGCGCACCGGCTGGTGGAACGTGAACTCGATGTAGTCGAGAATCTCTTCCTGCAACCGGTCGACACTGGGGCGGAAATGATCCCAGCCGATCTCGTGCACCTGGGTGGTCGTTTCGAGGATCAGGGACCGCCAGGTGGTGATTCCGTTGAGCCGATGCCGAAAAGTTCGGCAGCCAGCGTACTCCCGCCAGGGAATGGTGCAATTGCGCAAAACGTACAACGGCAGAAACATCCGCAACAGGCCGACGCGCGGCCAGTAACGCAGGTGCAACGCTTCGGGCGTGAGAATCAGATGCGGCCGGGCCACCAGGCCGTGCACATTCCGCATCGCCGCCGCCGCAAACGGATAGCTGACCAGCGCCCAGATGAACCAAGCCGACGCTCCCTTGGCCTGTTCGGTAAACGCAATGCCGATGAGCACCGCCGTCAGGGACGCAAAGATCGCCAACTTGATCAAGTGCCGAAGGACGTTGTTACGCGCCTGGCTGTAGCCGTTGGCGATCGCGTGGGAATCATCGTGACTTGCGAGGGCGTCTGCCGCCATGGCGATTCTCCTGTTGGTCGGCCCTAGTTATCTCACGGGGACTCTTTCTCGGGATCGCTATTGGGGATCAGGCCCGGCCGCTCGCTCGACGCTTACTCCAGCCGAGCGCGGCCAAGACCAGCCCGAGCGCTCCCATGATGACTTATCCGGGAATGTGCCGCCCGGCCGACAAGAAATCTGGCGGGAGTATGAGTATGTGCGTTGCCGCGGGCGGAGCGCCACGTGAATGTGGCGGCTTTCGGTTCACCCCAACGACTCGGCCGCCATTTTCTGCCATCTTTCGCGGATCAGGGCCAATTTGCGCTCGACGGTTCGTTCGACGCATTCGAGCTCGCGGGCGATTTCCTGGTTAGCGGCCCCAGCCAGGTGCATCTCGGCAATCGGTCGCAAGTTCTCGGGCAGTGCGCTGGTGAACCGCTCGTAACAATCGTGCAGGATCACCTGCTCCGAGGGGGTGCGGCCGGGGTCGGGAGCGGCGCCGATGCCACCTACGACCGAGCCATCGACCATCGCCTGCAATACCGACTCGCCCCGCACCCGGCCCCCGCCTCGTTTCTGCACGCCCAGCTCGTGCTCGATCTGGCTGGCGGCTCGGCAGCCCACGATATGCGTAATCAGTGCGAAGAAATCGTGCCGATTGTCCAACCGCGGCACTCGCCCCGCACGCAGACTTCGATAGAACGCCCAGAACGCCTGCTGGGCCACGTCTTCTTCGTCGGCGGCCCGCAACGCGAGCGACCGCAACTTCTTGCGAGCCAGACCCACGAGCATGGGCCAGAACCGGCGGTGCAACCGCGCCAAAGCGTCGTCGTCGCCCGCCTTGAGCTGCCCGATCCAGATGGTGACCGACCCGTCGGGCTCCATTGTCCATTCCCCACGAATCGCGGGCGAATTGAAGTCTGAAACGCCGCCATTCTAGGCTCCCGCAGCGTCGGCAGGCAAGAAATCGGCTCCAGCCGGCGTCCGGGCAAGAAGCCGCCGGCACGTTGGGGCCGCCCGGATTCCAAAAAATCGATGTCGGGTGATGGGCCCGTTTACGGATTCTGGTCTTGGCCGGCCAATGTTCGACCGGCCGCAGCCGCCGCGAGGCGGAATGCAACCCGGATCCCAAAACCTTTTGTTCGACGAAGGAGCCCGCCATGTTCCGCAAGCCCGTGAGCCTGATGATTCTGGCCATCGCCTGTCTGATGCCAGCCGCCGCCCATGTTCCCGCCGACGCCGCCGATGCGTTGAAGCAATCCGCCGAGTATCAGCAGTCGGCTGAGCTGGTGGTGGTCAACAGCACTTCGGTGTGGATCAGCGTGTTCGTCGACGACGTGCGCACCTGCTCGATTCCGCCGGGCGACCAGGGCGTCGACTTCGTGTCGGTCGGCTACCACAACTTCCGCGCCGAAACGCTCGACGGCACGCAGCGATTCGCCAGCCGCTACGACTACCTCGGCGAAAACGGGGCGACCTGGACCATCACCGAGGAGTAATGGAAGCGGCTTCTACGGGGGCGGAGGACCTTTCGACCAGCCATACGCGATGGTGGTGTCCTCCGCCCGGGCAGCAAGAGTTTATTCCGCGGTCCGATCAGAGGCCGATACGCAGGGAGGAGCACGAAAATGGCAACGCAAATGAAACGTTGGATGAGCATGCTGGGCCTGGTGACCGCGCTTGGTCTTGTCGGCTGCGATGCAGCACCGGCCCCCACGCCGCGCCCGATGGCTCCGATCACGGTGCCCGATACCTCTTGGGAACAGTTTGATGAATCGACACGGATCATGGACGATTTGCACCGCGCCATGGAGGAACAGTGGGCAATCGAGGAATCCCTCCGCCGTCAACAAGAGCTCATTCCGTCAAGTCTGCCGGCGGCGATACCCGCCGAGCCGGCCGTCGCGCCGGCATTCGCACAGCCGATAGCGGCCCAGCCGGCATTTGCCGCGCCCTGAGCCAAGTTCCGTTAATCGCCTCTTATCAAAGGAGACCTCCCATGTCCCGCCAACGCATGACGGGTCGCGACCTGGAGCGCATGCTCCGCCAGATAATGCCCGGAGCCAACATCGACATCCACCCCGACGCCGAGGTCCACGTGACCCGCGTTGTGTGCGGCGATTCGCTCGATCGCCTATCCGAGCGCGGCATGTACAGCGGCATTCCCGACGGATTCAAACGGATGGACGAGGTGGCCAAGCGAATGAAGGGGAACCGCTAGTCTCGCGAGCGACCGCTCTGTCGTCCAACTCTCTTTCTCGATGGCGTCCAGTACAGCAGACGTAGTCGACTGCCAAACGAAACACCTGACGGACGTGTAAACCGAGGGATCGACTCACTGCGGCCAGGCGCCGTCGCGAATGGGAGAGAGCTGCAAGCGCGTCGGGTCGAGCACCACGTGCCGCACGCGCACTCGTTTCCACGTGTAGGTGACGTGTACCAGGCCGTCGGAGGTTTGGATCACCGCGGGGTACGAGTATTCGCCCGGTTCCGTTTCCAGCGCCAGCGCCGCTTGCCACTCTTTGCCGTCGGATGAAACTGCCACGTTCAGCGGGGTGCGGCCGCGGGTCGTGTGGTTGTAAACCAACAGGTGCCGGCCGTCGGCAAGCGTTACGGCGTCGATGCCCGAGTTGGGGTTGGGTAACTCGGTCGGTTCGAGCTTGCTCCATGTTTTGCCGGCGTCGTTCGAATGCGCGGTGAGAATGCGATTACCCCCGCCGTTACGGCAAAGGATCTGCAGTTCATCGGGGCTGTGTAGCAGGATCGTCGGCTGGATCGCCCGCACCTTGCGGCCGTCGTTCAGTACGTCGGTTCGCGACCAGGTGTTCCCCCAGTCGGACGTAGTCTCCATGTGCACCCGCCAGCCGTCGTCTTCGCTGCTGGAGCCGCACAACAGCCGGCCATCGGCCAGCAACACGGGCTTATTCTTGATCGGGCCGGCGATTCCCTCGGGCAGGCGCTTTGCCTCGCCGAAGGTGCGCCCGCCGTCGTCCGACGTCGTGAGCATTCCCCACCATGTGCTGGGGCTGGGACCGACCTTGAAGAAGAGCAAGAGCTTGCCGTCGGGCGCCGCGAACAACACGGGATTCCAGCACGGGTAGCGCAGCTTTTCGCTTCGCACGCCGGTGCCCACACTTACCGGCTCCGTCCACCGCCCGTCGACATTTCGTGATAGCCAGATTTCGACGTCGGGGTTCTTCTCGCGCGTGCCGCCAAACCAGGCGGCGACGAGCCCCTCTTTCGTCTCCGCAATGGTCGAGGCGTGGCACTGCGCGAAGGGAGCGGTCTCAAAAATGAATTCGCGCAGCACGAGGCCGGGAGGTGCGCCGTCGTCGTCAGCCAGCTCGGCGGCTGGCGACGGAGAGACGCATATGCCGAAAGCCGCGACGAGCGCGAACGCCGCTCCTGCCACGAGCCTGTCACGTCGAAGTCCCGCGC
>CAYQAJ010000060.1:9228-21003 GCA_964415245.1 uncultured Pirellulaceae bacterium
ACCGTTACAATCCAGTCGATGCCCCCTCGCCTGACAAATTGGCGCGGGGGGCGCGATTTATGCGGTACAACAGGGCGGCAGGCGGCCCCCGGGACCGCGGCAGGCGGCTGCATTCTTTCGTAGTCGAGCACACAACCGGGAATGGCGCTTTTCGACTGGGTCGGCGGCCGCGTCTTCAACGCCGTCCACCGCAACAACCTCGTCTACAACACCTGCTGGGAAGACCCGCGGCTCGATCGCGTGGCCCTGGCGCTGCGCGACAGCGACAACGTGCTGGTCATCACCTCGGCCGGCTGCAACGCGCTCGACTACGCGCTCACCGAGCCGAACCACGTTTACGCCGTCGACCTGAACCCGCGGCAGAACGCATTGCTCGAGCTGAAGCTGGCGGGCATTCGCCATCTCGAGTTCGACGATTTCTTCTCCTTATTCGGCCAGGGTCGCCTCCCCGGGGCCGCCGGCGTGTACCGCAGCCAGCTCCGCGACGACCTGAGCGCTTGGGCTCGCAACTACTGGGACCGCTGGATCAAGTTCTTCGACAACCCGCGTCGGTCGTTCTACTTTCGCGGCACCTCGGGCACGTTCGCGCGGTTCTTGAATCTGTATGCCGACCGCGTGCTCAAGCTGCGACCGCTGGTCGACCAGATGCTGGACGCCGACTCGCTCGACCAACAACGTGAGCTGTATGAAGGCGTGCGCGAACGCATCTGGTCGCGCACGCTGCGGTTCGCCATGAACCGCGACACCACGCTCTCGATGGTGGGCGTGCCTCGCGCCCAACGCCGGCAGATTGAAACGCAGTACGAGGGGGGCATCCCTCGCTTCGTGCAGGACTGCGTCGAATCCGTGTTCACCCAGATTCCGTTGCGCGACAACTACTTCTGGCGAGTGTACATGACGGGCCGCTACACGCATGAGTGCTGCCCCGAGTATCTCAAGCCCGAAAACTTCCAGCGGCTGAAGGCAGGGCTGGTCGATCGCGTCAGCGTGCATACCGATTCGGTGCAGGGCTTTCTGGAAAAGAACGACGGGCCGATCTCCCGCTTCGTACTGCTGGACCACATGGACTGGCTGAGCGATCGATTCTTTCCCCTGCTGGAAGCCGAGTGGCAGGCGATCCTGTCGCGTGCGACGCCCGACGCGCGGGCCATCTGGCGCAGCGGAGGGCTGCGGACCGACTACCTTAACGACGTGCACGTGCGAAGCAATGGCTGCATCCGCCCGCTGCCCGAGATGCTCGAGTACCACCGCGATCTCGCCGACGAGCTGCACCCCACCGACCGCGTGCACACGTACGGCAGCTTTTATATCGCCGACTTGCAGCAATAATCGCGGGCGGGCGCAGCTTGCCGTCATTGGTCATTTGGATTTGGTCATTGGTCATTGCCTGGCCGCCCGCCCCATTCTTCGCCCGAATTGACCGAAAGAATTGATCGCCTCATGGGTCTTTCGTCCGACGTCCGCATGCTGTACCACTTTCTGTTCAAGCCGATTCGCGGCCGCGATCATGCCGCGCGCCTGGAGAGCTTTTACGCCGACCAGGCCGAAGGGTACGACGACTATCGCAAGCGGTTGCTCAAAGGGCGCGGCGAATTGTGGAAGACGCTCGGCGTTCCCGAGGGTGGCGTGTGGGTCGATCTGGGCGGGGGCACGGGGGCCAACTGCGAGTTTCTGGGCGAGGAGATCGGCAAGCTGGCCAAAGTGTACGTGGTCGATCTGTCGCGCTCGCTACTCGACGTGGCCCAGAAGCGGATCGCCAAACATGGCTGGACCAACGTGGAGGCGGTCGAGGCCGACGCAGCCGAGTTCCGTCCCGCCGAGGGGCACGCCGACGTGGTCACCTTCTCGTACTCGCTCACGATGATTCCCGACTGGTTCGCAGCGCTGGAAAACGCCGAGGCGATGCTCAAACCGGGGGGACGCGTCGGGGTCGTCGACTTCTACGTCTCACGAAAATTCCCGGCCGAGGGAACGAAGCGGCACCGCTGGCTGACGCGCACGCTGTGGCCGATCACGTTCGGCCTCGACAACGTGTTTCCCTCCCCCGATCACGTACCGTACCTGAGCCGCCATTTCGAGCCGGTTCACTTCGAGGAACATAGCGCGCGGATGCCGTACTTCCCACTATTGCGCACGCCGTACTACCTGTTCGTGGGGCGAAAGCGGGAGAAGAGTGCCCGCGAAACCGCAAGCGAATCACCACGCGAATCGTGAAGGGCGACTACTTCCTGGATTCCCGGTGGCCCAGGTAGCGTTCGACCACCGCAAGAAGCACCTCGCGGTGTCGGCCCCACCGCAGGAACAGCCCGCGCAGCGCTGCGGCGGGCCCCCTCCCATCGTCGGCCAACAACAGCACTCCGCGGCTTCGCACCTGGTATCGGGCCAGCGACGACCACGGAATGCGGCGCCGCCGACCGAGCACGATCTGCACGACGCCGCGCGGGCCCAGCTCGAAGGTGACCGGCACCCACAGCCGCCACAGTGCGATGCTCAAGGCGGCAAAGCTCACGACGCCCATGAGGGCGCTGTGCGCGACCCATCCCACCGCCACCGATGCCGCTACCGCGCCGATCGCCACCAACCACCCCAGTGGGCCGTCGTCGCGCAGAGGCCAATTCGCCAGGAGAAGCTCGACAGGCTTGGGCGCCGCAACGGCCGGCTGCTTGCGCACGCTTTGCGAAGTCATGCCTCTATTGTAGTTGCGGCGTCACCAAGGGCGTCCAGTCTCCCGGTTGTCCATATCGTCCATAAAGTCCATGTCGTCCATGAACTGCCGACGCACGCCCCCTCACCGTTTCCCGCCGGTCTCTTCCTCCGGCCTCCGCACCTGAGGCGACGGGCTCAGCGCCCCACGCGCCAGAAATGCAATCGCCGCGAACACCGCCGTCGAAAGCAGCAATGCCCCGCCCAGCGAAACGCCAAAGTTATCCTGCAGCATCACCAACGCCGGCGGATCGTCAGTTCGTGCCACGTGCCTCCGGACGGGATTCTCGTCGGTGGCCTGTTGCTCCCCCAATTCGTCGCGATCTTCTTGCCAGTGCTCGTGGCCCGCTGGCGTGTCGTACGTTGCGATCGCCCACGACCGCGCCCACGTCACCATCCACACCACCAGCCCCATGGCGACCAGATAGGCGGCGAGCCACGCGAACGACGCCGGTGAAAGGAGTTTCATGTTGCGGCCAGAGTTTTTCAGTTCATCTGTGGTAGGTCCTGCTTGCCGAGCAGGACCTGCGCTTGAGGTCCCGCCCGGCAGACGGGACCTACGACACCACCCGATTCACATTGGGGCCCATCGAGCCTGCGCTTGAGGTCCCGCCCGGCAGACGGGACCTACTCCTAACCGTATCACGGTTTCAATAGCTCGAGCGCCGCGCCGGCCATCGCCGATACGCCGGTCGTCAGCGTCTCCTCGATATCGGGGTAATAAATGGGCGAGTGCAGCGACGGCGGCTCCTGCCCAAGCTGCTTGTATCGCTCCAGTCGCGCGGCGTCGACCGAGCCAAGGCGAAACATGAAGATCGGCACCCCGGCGCGGCCGTACTGGCTAAAGTCCTCGCCCCCCATCGAAGGCTCCGCTGACTGCACGTTCTCTTCCCCCACCAGGCGGCGGAAGACGGGCAGCACCCGCTCGATGAGCTTCTCGTCGTTGTACATCGACGGCGTCCCCTCCGACACGCTTACGATGGGCTCCGGCGCCCGCGCCCCCTGGGCCACCGCTTTCGCCTTCCGCTCGATCCCTTCCAACAAGTGCTGCCGCACCTCGTCCGAGTAGCTGCGCACCGTGATCTGCAAGTGGCAACTTTCGCCGATGATGTTGTGCTTGGTGCCGCCGTGGATCGAGCCGACTGTGATCACGGCCGGCTCGATCGGCTTGATCTCGCGGCTGACGATCGTTTGCAGCGACATCACCAGCTCGGCCGCCTGCACGATGGGGTCGATGGTCGTGTGGGGATAGGCGCCGTGCCCGCCGCGACCCAGCATGGTCACGTCGACGCTGTCGACGTTGGCCAGGGCATAACCGGCGCGGTAACCGAGCCGCCCCGTGGCCAGCGTCGAATCGACGTGCAGCGCCAGAGCGAAGTCGGGCTTGCCGAACTTGTCGAACAGCCCGTCCTCCAGCATTGCCTTGGCGCCGGCTCCGCGCTCTTCGGCCGGCTGGCCGATCAGCATCAGCGTGCCTCGCCACTTGTCCTTGTTGGCGGCCAGGTACCGCGCCACGCCCGCGATGTTGGTCATGTGAACGTCGTGCCCGCAGGCGTGCATCACGCCCACCTCGACGCCCGAGGGGTCGGTCACCTTGACGGTCGAGGCAAATGTGAGGTTGGTGTCCTCGGTCACCGGGAGCGCGTCGAGATCGGTGCGAAGCATCAGCATAGGCCCGTCGCCGTTCTTCAGAATGCCCACGATGCCGTGCCCGCCGATGTTGCCGTGCACCTCGAATCCCGCCTGCCGCCATTGCTCGCCGAGCCGCGCTGCCGTTTCCTTCTCCTGAAACGACAGCTCGGGATTGCTATGGAACTCGCGGTACAGGGCGACCAGGTCGTCCAAGTTCGCGCGGACCCACTCGCTCGGCTCCTCGGCCCGCACCATGGGCACACAGGCCACGCACGCGACAAATAAAGCAGCGGTAATGCGACGAATCATAGTGGGCCTCCCGGTACTAAATGCGTTGCAGGATCGTGTGGACCTTGTGGACGAAACTTTCGGGCCGTCAGTTCTTGGTCATTTGGATTTGGGATTTGGTCATTGCCCCGACTGCGGGTATTGAGTTTTTTTGTGCGTGTAGTTACCCTCAAGGGGTCATACGAACACACCGTCATTATGGCAGGCGTCGGCCTTCATTTCCCGCCGCCTGCCGATTCTTTTCGCCGCCGCGCGGCACTCTGCCGACGCTTCGACGCAACTCTTGCCGCCTGGCTCGCACCGCCATTGTTGCGCGGACTTCGCCGCCTCGGCTACTTCCACGCGCCGCTCGCCAGCAGTTCGCGGACGCTCGGAACCAGCATCGCCGCGGCTCGCGATCGGTGACTGAGAACCGATTTCACTGCCTCACCCAGCTCGCCGAACGTGCGGTGGTACTCCGCGATCTCGAACAGTGGATCGTAACCGAATCCGGCCGTGCCCGCTTCGCTGAGCGCGATCCGACCGTGGCACGCCGCTTCGCACTCGGCCCGCACGCGACCCTCGGGATCGGACAGGGCCAGATGGCACACGTACCGCGCGGCGCGCCGCTCGGGCGGAATACCCTCCAGCTCCTCGAGCAGCCGGCGGTTGTTCGATTCGTCGGTGGCGTCCGGTCCGCTGTATCGCGCCGAATACACGCCGGGCCTGCCGTCGAGCGCGTCGACGATCAATCCGCTGTCTTCGCCCAGCACCCATTGCTGCAGGTGCACGGCCTGCTCCGTGGCTTTGGCCACGGCGTTGGCGGCAAACGTTTCACCCTCTTCGGCCACCTCCAGCGCATCGGGGAAATCGGCCAGCGTCGCCAGCGCGAGCCCCAGCGGAGCCAACAGCGCGTCGAGCTCATGGGCCTTCTTGCGGTTGTGCGTTCCCAGAACCAGAAGCGGCGCAGCCATGACTGGCGTATTGTGGTGGACTTCGGCGTGGGTGCCAAGACGCGGCCTCGCGCACGGGTGGCGATTCACGGATGGCCACCCACGGATGGCAATCCGTGGGCTTGTGACCTTGCTAACGACGGGCTCGGCAGCGCGAAGTATCCCGGTTAGCGCCGTCGGGGCCCTGCGGTACATTATTACCGATCCACGTACCGCATCGCGGCCCAATGTGTCCAACCCCGGTCCCGAGTATCCCGTTACCAGGCGATTCGTTCCCATGCCCATCGTCAAGTTCGTCAACGAGAAGAAGGAAATCGAGGTGCCCGTCGGGGCCAACCTCCGCCGCGAGGCCCTCAAGGCCGGCATCAATCTGTACAAGGGTGTCAACGGCTACGGCGAGACGCTGAATAAGGTGATCAACTGCCACGGCCTGGGCTTGTGCGGCACGTGCCGCGTGCTGATCACCAAGGGCATGGAGAACACCAACAAGATGGGGGCCATCGAGTACCTGAAATTCAAAACGCCGTTGCCGCTGCCGGTTCCCGACCCCATACCCTGCCTGGCGTACGTCGGGCACGAAGACACGATGCGGCTGGCGTGCAAGACGACCGTGAAGGGCGACATCGAAGTGGTCACCGGCCCCGAGTTCAACCTGTGCGGCGAGAATTTCTTTAGTTGATCCGGCGGCGGGTGGTAATCGCCGTAGAGTCAGTTGTCCGTGGTCCGTTGTCAGTTGCTTGTTGACGGTTGTTGGAAGACAAACGTCGCGGCATCCCAGGCATTGGTCATTTGGATTTGGTCATTGGTCATTTGCCAGACAGTGCCCATTCGGCGCATGCGCCTCAGCACCGAGGCGCGCTACCAATGGTGGGCGGGCGCAAGCATGAAGCAAGTCATCGCCATCGTCCGGCCCAACCTGGCCGAAAAGGTGCTCGAAAGCCTCAAGCGGGCTCCGCTTGAAGCGCTCAGCGTGCGCGAGGTGAAGGGCTACGGCCGCCAGAAAAGTTATCTCGACCAATACGGCGACAGCGAGTATTCTCTGGCCTTTCTTCCCAAGGTCGAAGTCGCCCTGTACGTCGACGACGCGCGGGTCGAGGAAATTGTCCGCCGCATCGTCGAAGTGGCCCGCACCGGGCGCATGGGCGACGGCAAGATCTTCGTCATGCCGATCGGCGAATACGCCGACGCGATGGATATCGGCGGCGAAAGTGCGTAGGCGAGACGGGATCTTAGCTCCAAATCGCAAATCACAAATCCCAAACAAATCTCAACACTCAAAGCTCAAGCTCCAAACGCGGACGGCGCAGCGCAATGCGACGGTTCCGTTTGAGATTTGGGAATTTGGAAGTTTGACATTGTTTGTGATTTGTTATTTGTGATTTGGAATTTCCCCCGCCTCGCCCCGCGCGGCGCCAAAGCATGGAAACTTCCCTCCATCGACAGCTCAAGCAGCATTACCTGCGCCGGGGCGCGCGGGCGGAAGTGCCCGTCGACCGATATCGCATCGACGTGGTGTGCGCGGGCGAGCTGATCGAAATCCAGCACGCCTCGCTGGCTGCCATTCGCGACAAGGTGCGTCGGCTTTTGGCGAAGCACCGGGTCCGCGTGGTCAAGCCGATCGTGGTCCGCAAGCAACTGGTGTACGTCGCTAAGAAGGGGGGCCGCGTGCTGCGGCGGCGGCTCAGCCCCAAACGGGGAAGCCTGCTCGATCTGTTCGACGAGCTGGTCTACTTCACCCGCGTCTTTCCCCATCCCAATCTCACGCTCGAAGCGCTGCTGGTCGAAACCGAAGAGTGGCGCTGCGAGCGGCGCGAGCGGCGCGCGCGGCGTCGCCGCCGAAAAAACTGGCGCGGCGTGGACCAGCATCTGGTGAAAATGGGCGAGGCGCACCGCTTTCGCGTCGCCGGGGACCTGTTACAAGTCGTGCCGCGAACGATCTGCCGACCGTTTCACACGGCCCACCTCGCTCAAGCGCTCGGCGTTCCGCTATGGAGTGCGCAGCGAATCGCCTATTGCCTGCGGCAAACGGGCGCAGTGCACGAAGTCGGCCGGCTCAGAAACTTTCGGCTGTACGACGTGGCGGCGGAACAAGACTGGTTTCGCCACGCCAAGAAGCGACCGCTATCGAAGGCCGGGTAGCGCGACAGCCCGATCGACGTTATGGACACACATGGACGAAATAGATTTGTCACGGTGCCCGTTCGGATCGCGCTTGCTGACAACTGACCACGGACATCCGCCGCTACGCCTTGGCCTTGGTGCGCGCTTCGCGCAGTCCGCGGCTCAGGATGTCGCGCAACAGAGGCGAGAAATCCTGGTAGGGCGTGCTGTCGGGGGGGCCCATCGAATACTGAAAGATCGCGTCGCGAGGCTTTTGCCCCAGCGCCACCAGCGTCGAGCTCACCGTGCCGCGATCCCTGCCGCGAAGCACCATGCCGGTGCGATCGGGCGCCGCCGGCGGTCGCGCGAACACCTTGCTTGCCACGGCCAGGAACTTGACCGGCGAATCGAGCAGTTGCAGTGTCAACAGTCGATGCGCCAGCTTGACGCGCTCGTTGCCCCGATCGTTCACGTCGCAGTTGCTCAGCACGCTCAGGCCCTCTTCCAGCTCGACCACTTCCACGTCGTCGGCGGCGTGCACCACCCAGCCGGATTCGGCGTCGGCAATGACGTAGTTCACCCCTTCGTACGCGCCACCGCTCAACTCCTCGAGAGCCTGGTCGACAGCCTGTCGAGCCGATCCCATCCGCAGCAGGTCGCGACACAACAGACCGCGCGACCGTGGCGCAATGGGGGGCAAAAGCTTCGGGCGATTACACGCGGCGACGAACAGGCCGTGCTGGTTCACACCCAGCCACGTTCCGCCGGCGCGCTCGTCGAGCCCGGCCAACACGCGGGGCTTGCCCGAGTGAATCGAAGGGGGTTGAGTCGGTCGGTCGTAGAACTCATCCCGATTGGCGGCCACGAGCAGGGGCGACTCGGGCACCAGTTGATATTGAATCGCCAGAAGGCACATAGGAGTCCGTGCAAAGCCTTTCTAACGGCCGGAATCGAAGTGCTTGCGTGCGTGCAACACCACGCATGCGGTATAAATATCGCTCGAACGAGCGAGCCCCGAACGAGCGAGCCCCGAACGAGCAAGCGAGGTGCGGTCGATTACACAGGCCGTGAACAATGAAAATGAAGGAAAAACCGCCGAAAGGTTCTCTCCACTAAATGTACCGAGTTCGCATTCGCTCGGACACCCCTAAATGGGGGTCCTGGTGCGGATTCTGGCTTTGCCCGCCCGGTCGGACCAATGCATCCTTGTCGGCCGAAGCGAAAGTGCGTAGCCTGCGGTCTTTTTGCACGTTTTTCGCTGGTACGTGGTTCGGGGAGCCGCGGTTCGCGCAAGCGAACGTTCATGCGTTGGGCGCGCGGCGATGGGCAGCCGGTAGGGTTTTGATAGAACCGCGACGCCAGTATCACCGGTGCGAATACTAACAAGGCTAAACCCGAAACCGTCGCAGAGCCGGGAACAGGCACGTTTGCTCGGCCGACCCCAAAACGCAACTCAATGCCGGAGCGCCTCACAAAATGAGCCTGCCCCCGACGGTTTCTAAAAGGTGTTCGTCATGAGCCCTCCCAGCTTGAAACAACATGGTGGCGGGCCCGTGCGAATCGCCATCGTGGGGGCCGGGGCGGTGAGCGATTACCACCACGTGCCGGCGATCCGTCTCGATCCGCGAGCCGAGCTGGTCGCCGTGTGCGACGCCAGCAGCGAACTGCTCGAGAAGCGCCGCGGCGAGTGGAACATCGACAAGGTGACCACCGACTACGCGGCCGTGTGCGCCGATCCGTCGGTCGATGCGCTGATCGTGGCCACGCCCAACTTCACGCATGCCCCGATTTCCCTCGAAGCCGCAAAGCACGGTAAGCACGTCATGTGCGAGAAGCCCCTGGGGGTGTCGGCCGACGAGGCGCGGCAGATGTACCGCGCGGCCCGCGACGCGGGCATCGTACACATGACCGCGTTCACGTACCGCTTCGCCCCGGCGATGCGGTATTTGCGGCAATTGCTCCATGGCGGCGAGCTTGGCGACGCGCGGCACTTTCGCAGCCAGCGGTTTTTGGATTGGCCCGAGACGAGCTGGGGCTGGCGACAGTACAAGAAGCAGGCCGGGGCCGGCGACCTGTACGACATGACGATCCACCGCATCGACTTCGCCATCGACCTGTTGGGCCCGTTGGCGCGAGTGTGCGGCGCGGTGGCGCGGTTCGTTCCGCGCGATCGCACGCCCGACGGCAAATCGTGCCCGCCCTCGGAAGTCGACGATTGGTCGTGCTTGATCGGCGAGTTCCAAAACGGCGCCGTCGGCGTGTGGGAAGGGACGACGCTGGCCAAGGGATACCACCTGAACGGCTTCGGGCACGAATGGGCCGAGGTGAACGGGTCGGAGGCCTCTGCCGTTTATCGCCTCCACGAGCCGAACCTGATCCTGATCGGGCGAACCGGCGACGACGTGAAACCCGTCAGCGTGCCAGCCGAGTTACTCAAGCCGGCCGGAAGCCCGCGCGACCCGGCGGCCGGTCCGCCGGCGACGGTGTTCCGCTACGACCTGGTGTGGGAATTCGTATCGGCCATCGTCGAGGGACGCGAGGCGGTGCCGAGTTTTTACGATGGCCTGCGGGCCCAAACGGTGGCCGACGCCGTGCTGGCATCGCATGAGAAACGCCGCTGGATCGACGTGCCGGAGGAACCACGGTAACAAAGCGGAGAGCGGAAACCGGAATCTCGATTCGCATACCGCTTTCCGCTTTCAGCTTTCCGCTTTCGCCTCAACCAAATGCCGAAAACTAACACGGAAACGGGACATCCATGCCAACCGCGACCGCCAAAGTGCAAAAACTTCCCCCGCGCGACAAAGTCAAACCGGCCGACACGTGGGACCTTTCCGGCCTGTACAAGAGCGATGCCGCCTGGGAACGCGCCTTCAAAAAGTGCGAGAAGAACATCTCCGGCTACGCGCGGTACCGCGGCAAGCTTGGCAAGTCGGCCAAAGCTCTGGCCGCCTGTCAGCGATTCGACCTGAAATTCAGCCGGCTGGCCGAACGGCTGGGCAGCTATGCGTTTCTCAAAACGGCCGAGGACCAGTCGAACAGCACCTACCAGCGGATGTTCGGCCGGTACCAGAACCTGGCCACGCGCGCCGCGCAAGCCGCCAGTTTCATCCGGCCCGAAATCCTGGCGATCCCCGCGGCGCGGATCAAGCGGTTTCTCGCCTCCGACGAGCTCAAGCCGTACAAGCTGCTGCTGGAGCGATTATTGCGCTACCGCAAGCACACACTCTCCGACCGCGAGGAAAACCTGCTGGCGATGCAGGGGGAAATGGCCGACGCGGCGGCCCGCGCTTTCCGCCAGTTGCTCGACGCCGATCTGAAGTTCGGCTTCGTCGAGAACGAGAAGGGGGAGAAGATCGAGCTGGGCAACTCCACCTTCATGCATCTCTTGCAATCGCCCCGCCGCTCGGTGCGCAAGACCGCCTTCCACCAGTACTACGAGCAGTTCGTCGGGCACGAGAACACGCTGGCCGCCATGCTCAGCGGCTCGATGCAGAAGGACGTGTATTACGCCCGCGCCCGCGGCTACGACGGCGCGCTATCGGCGGCGCTGTTTCCCGACAACGTGCCCCAGGCGGTGTACGACAACTTGATCACCGCCGTGCGTCGGCACCTTCCCGCGGTGCATCGCTTTTACGACCTGCGTCGCCGCCGTATGAAGCTGCCCGACATCCATCACTACGATACGTACGTGCCGATCCTGAGCGAGATCGAAAGCCGCTATACGTGGAAACAGGCCATCGACACGCTCGACGCAGCCTTTGCGCCCCTGGGGGACAAGTACTGCGATCCGCTTCGTGCCGGGCTCTCGGGCCGCTGGTGCGACCGCTATCCGAACCGTGGCAAACAGAGCGGGGGCTTCAGCGCGGGCGGATACGACGGCGACCCGTACATCCTCATGAACTACAAGGCCACCGTGCTGCGCGACCTGTTCACGCTGGCCCACGAAGCCGGTCACTCGATGCACACCTATTTCTCGGCCCGCACGCAGCCCTACCAGTACTACGATTACACCATCTTCGTGGCCGAGGTGGCCAGCACGTTCAACGAGCAGCTTCTCAACCGCTACCTGCTCGATCGGGCCTCCACTGCGGCGGAGGCCGTCCAGGTCGCCCGCAAG
>CAYQAJ010000061.1:0-13931 GCA_964415245.1 uncultured Pirellulaceae bacterium
TTAGGTAACAGTCGGCCAAAATGGCAGGAAATCTCAAAATGGGAATATTGCCAAGTACCGTGCTGCTAAGGACTTACCAAGTGCCCCCTGATGGACTCGAACCATCAACCCTCTGATTAAGAGTCAGATGCTCTGCCAATTGAGCTAAGGGGGCCAATCGCCGCAATCAGGGTACTTATCGTACCGCGATCGCGACTTGCGGCAAGCCGGCTGGCGCGCCCGCCTGGATTCCCGCCTGCGCGGGAATGACGTTGCACATGCGTCTTCCGCCGTGTCGCCGTGACGCCCTGTCGCCGCGCCAGTGCGCCTGCCTGTCACCCGCCGTCGACCGGCAGGTCGAGCTGCCGCAGCTTGCGGTACAAGTTCGAGCGGTGCAGGCCGAGGCGGCGGGCGACTTCGGTCATGTTGCCCCCGGCGCTTTTGATCTGCTTCTTGACGTACTCGGCCTGAAACCGCCGCGTGGCCTCGGTCAGCGGCAGATCGAGCGCGAACAGCGGCGGCGACGAGGCATCGGGCGAGAGGATGAACGCCAGCTCGTCGGCTTCGATCCGTTCACCCGGCGCCAAGTAAGCCAGTCGCTCCATCTGGTTGCGCAGCTCGCGCACGTTGCCCGGCCAAGTGTGCGCAAGGAGCCTCGCGCGTGCCTGCGGCGTGAACTTTGGCGGCTTGCGTCGCGCGCGGCGGCACGCTTCCTGGAGAAAGTGCTCGGCCAGCATCAGCACGTCGTCCCCCCGCTCGCGCAGCGGAGGCAGTTCGAGCGTGACCGCGTTGAGACGATAATAGAGGTCCTCGCGGAACTTTCGCTGCCGCACCAGCTCGGCCAGGTTTTGGTTAGTGGCGGCGATGACGCGGGCATCGGTGTAAATGGGCGTGCTGCCGCCCACGCGAACCACCGTCTTTTCTTCCAGCACGCGGAGCAGCTTGGCCTGGCCTCCGAGGCTCATGTCGCCGATTTCGTCCAAGAAGAGCGTGCCACGGGCGGCCAGCTCAAACTTGCCTTGCCGCGTTTCGCGAGCATCGGTGAAAGCGCCCTTCTCGTGGCCGAACAACTCGCTTTCCAGCAGCGTTTCGGTGATCGAGGCACAGTTGACCGCCACCAACGGCTCGTTGCGGCGACTGCTGAGATAGTGGACCATTTGGGCCACTACCTCCTTGCCGCTGCCGTTCTCGCCCAGGATGAGAATTGCCAGGTCGGCGTCGGCCACGCGTCGCACGGTCGAGCGCAATGCCTCGATGGCGGGACAGTTGCCCAAGAGTTGCGCGCCTTGCGCGGCCTGATCGGTGAGATGATTGCGGGTGCGCAGAAGCTGCTCATGCTCTTGCGTGTTTTCCAAGGCGATGGCGGCGTGTCCGGCCAGCTCTTCCAGTGCGGCTTCGTCTTCTGACGTGAAATTGCCGCCGATCTTGTTGATTACTTCAAAGGCGCCGAACAGTTCGCCCTCTTTGCCGCGCAAGGGAACGCATAAAAGCGAGCGCGTGCGGAAGCCAAGCTGCTTGTCGACCTGGCGATCGATCGCGCTTTGATCGGCGACGATATCGGCATCGACGCGGCGCGACTCGCCCGTCTGCACGACCTGCCCCACGACACCCGTGTCGTCGGCAATGCGCAGCTCGCCTTCTTCGACTCCCAGCGCGGGCCGACCCACCAGTGTGCGATTGGGCCGATCCCAGAGAAAGATGCTGGCCCGTTCGGCCGCGAGCAACTGCGTCGATGCCTGGGCCATCTGCTCCAGCAAGGAGTCCATTTCGAGCGTCTGGTTCCAGCTTGCGGCGATATCGAGCACCGTTTCGAGTCGCTCGACGCGGCGCTGCTGCTTGTGCCGCTCGCGCACCAGCGCCAAAGCGGCGCCCAACAGGGCTGCCAATGCATCGATCGCTTCGACCGCGGCACCGGCGGCGGGCGACATGCCCCGCACCAGAAGAACCTCGCCTCCGGCAGATTGCGCGAAGAGCGCCGCCGCACACCACTCACCCGAGACGATGGGTTGCTCACGGTCGAGAACGTCCGACAGCAACTCCTCGGGCAGGGACCGCGCGGAACCGGTAGAGGCGACGCTCCGCCAAGTCCCCTTCTCCCCGCGAAGTAGCCCGACGTACCGCGCGTCGACCGTGGCACGTACCAGGGGGAGCGCCTCGTCGAGAAACCGCTCGGCCGATTCGTGCCGTGCGGCGGCCGGGAAGATGCGGGCGGCGAGCGTCTCGCCCAGCGCGTACGACTCCCAACGTCTTGCATCGACTTCGGCTGGCATGGTAAAGGTCCCCCCATCTACGTTTCGGGGTTAGCCGTGCGGAACGCCGCGCTGGGCGGCGCGCCGCAAATCGGACTCACTAATGAATCACTATGTTGACACGGCAAGCCTACAGTATGTAGTCATTACGATCAAGTATGTAAATCAAATAAATGACACCACTTTTAGGGGTGGGGATGGCCAGCGGGCAAGCTGCCCGAGACCGCCTGCCCTTTGAAATTGGGTGGCAGTGGCCGGGGACTTGGTGCCAAAGCCACCAAACGGGTATCCTGCAACGCTCCTGCGAGCGCATGGGCGGCGATGCAGCGCGGTTCCGGAAGCGACAACATGGCGTGACAGCCTCGTGACGGACATTGTCAGCGGGGCGGCACAAACACGCACAACCAGCGGCACGGCACGGGAGAAAGTCGCATGGGAGGCTTTGAAGGCAAGAAAGGGTTAATCCTGGGCGTGGCCAACGACCATTCCATCGCCTGGGCCATCGCGCGGCAGATCATGGAGCAAGGGGGACAGTGCGGTTTCACGCACTTGCCCGACCGACCCGACGATAAGCGTCAGCGCAATCGCCGCCGCGTGCAGATGATCGCCGACGAATTCGAGCAGGCGCGATTCCTGGCGCCGATGGACGTGCAGAAGGACGACGACATCGCCGCCGTGATGCAGGAGACGGCGAAGCAATTCGGCACGATCGATTTTCTGCTGCACTCGATTGCTTTTGCCGATCGAGAGGATCTGTCGCGCGACACGGTCGATACCAGCCGCGCCGGTTTTCTCTTGGCGATGGAGATCAGCGCCTTTAGTCTCATCGCCGTCGCGCATGCCGCCAAGGAGATACTCTCGCCGCAAAGCTCCATCTTGACCATGACGTACTTCGGCGGCGAGAAGTGCGTACCCGGCTACAACGTGATGGGCATTTGCAAGGCGGCGCTGGAAGCGATTGTGCGATACCTGGCGTACGACCTGGGACCTCGAGGCGTTCGAGTCAACGCACTCAGCGCGGGTCCCTTGCGCACGCTGGCGGGTCGCGCGGCAGGCGTCGAAGACATGCTGGCGCTTTATGAGAATGTGGCGCCGCTCGGCCGCAACATCACCCACGAAGAGGTGGGGCGAACCGGTGCGTTCCTGTTGTCGGAGATTTCGGATGGAATCACGGGCGAGGTTCTGCACCTCGACGGCGGCTACAACACGATGGGTTCGCCGGGCCGGCTGCTGGAGAAAGTGCGCGGCGCCCTGCCTTCCGGCAAAGAGCCTGTCCAATAGGCGCCAGCGGAGCAGGAGACAGGCACATTATGCTCCGCGGAAGAGCGCAAGAGGAGCCAGTCCCCGGTGGCATTCGGATCGGCTCGGAGTCGCTCCTCGTTTCTGCCGATGGCGCCGCAATGAACCGACCCGAAACAGGGCCCACCGTCATCGCGATCGCCGTAGTCGAGCACGAAGGGCGGTTTCTGATCGGCCAGCGCGGGCCCGATGTGCCACTGGCCGGGCTGTGGGAGTTCCCCGGCGGAAAGGTGCGCGACGGCGAATCGCCCGAGCAGGCGAGCGCGCGGGAGTGCCGCGAGGAAACGGGGCTCGAGGTCGTCGTGCGCGGCTCACTGGGGCACGTGACGCACGAATACGAGCATGGGACCGTCGAGCTGTTCTTCTTCGATTGCCCGCTGGTCGATTCGGCGCAAGCGCCGCGCGAGCCGTTTCGGTGGGTCGACGGCCGGGAATTGACGCGGTACGAGTTTCCCGCGGCGAATCGCCAGATTGTGGAAAGACTTGCGCGCGGAGAAGTGGAACAATCCGGCGCCGCGAAGAAACCCGGCCCTTCCGGGCCGGGCTATTCGGACAAGTAGGCGAATTGCGAACGTTTCTGCCCGACAGTGCTAGCATCGTGGCGCGCTTTTGCGCAAAAAACCGCGCCGCCACGCAGAAACCGCTCTTGGTCGAATCCGCCGCGGCCGATTAGTCTTTGCAAATCTTACAACCACCCGGCGTGGTGATCGTCGCGCTGATTGCAGTCGTCTTTCCGTCAAAGCCAAGCGCCGCGAAGCCTTGCGACAATGTACCACGCCAGGTTGGCCAGCGCCGCCCGCATTCGGCCCGCAGTTTGCGACGCGGCACAGCGACAGACCCACACGGGCCGCAGGATGCGGCTCGCTGAGACCCTAACTCGCACATCGGGGGATCAAGAGCATGGATGCTCGTCTCGCGCACGCCGTCTTGCTGACGGCGGCACTACTCTCTCTCGGCGCCAGTGCCCGCACCGAGAATTTTGTCGTCACCGCCTCGTCGCCGGAACTCGCGCGCGAGGCGGCCCAAACGGCTGAGCGCTACCGCCATGATCTGGCCATCGAGTGGCTGGGCAAGGAGCTGCCCCGTTGGAATGAGCCCTGCCCCGTCACGATCAACGAAGGCGGCCACCTGGGGGCCGGCGGCGCGACCAGCTTCATGTTCGATCGCGGTCGGCCTTACGGCTGGACGATGACCATTCAGGGCTCCCGCGAGCGCGTGCTCGATAGCGTGCTCCCACACGAAGTCACACACACGATACTCGCCACGCACTTCGGCCGCCCGTTGCCGCGATGGGCCGACGAAGGCGCCTCGACCACCGTCGAGCACGAAAGCGAGCGGAGCAAGCAGCACCAGATGCTGATTCAGTTCCTGACCACGGGTCGCGGCATCGCGTTCAATCGCATGTTCGCCATGACCGAATATCCGCGCGACATCATGCCCCTGTACTCGCAAGGGTACTCGCTGTCGCGTTTCCTGATCGAACAGGGTGGGCGACAGAAATTCGTAGCCTATCTGGGCGACGGCATGAGCCAAAACAACTGGACCGCCGCCACGAACAAGCACTACGGCTACGAAAGCTTGTCGGAATTGCAGGTGACGTGGCTCGAATGGGTTCGCCAGGGCTCGCCACCGCTGCAAGGGCGCGAAGAATTCGTAGCGGTTGCTGATGGCTCTTCGGCAACTGCGGATTCCCATTCTCAGCAGCCCGAACAGCCGTTTGACCGGATACGCGGTTCACGCGGCCTGGCTCCCATCGATAGCTTCGTGTCGGACGGCGGTACGGTCGCGGCCCAAGAGGTGGGCGGTATGGTAAGGGTGTCGACATCGGATGACAGCGGCGGTACGCGAAGTGTGCCGAGTACAGCCCGCGGCGACGACCTCGCCGCAAGTTCGATCGGCGCAGCTCCCTCGGACGGCTGGTACTCGCGGCAACGCGATCGCGCCACGGCCGAGCGCAACGGCGCGTCACGGACGGTTGACGCCGGACACCTCGATGGGGAGCAGCAAGGTGCCGTCATCGAACAGTCGACCGCACGACCGCAGCCGATCGGGCGGCCGCAGCCCATGGTGATCAAGTGGACCGATGAACCCGGCCCTGCCACGGCAATTTCCGGGGCCGTCCCAATAAGCGGCAGTGACGGAGCTTCGTCGCAGTATGGCAGCATGGTCCCCGTGGGATCGTACCGGCCAGGTAGCATCGGGCGCTCTTCGCTGGGCACGATCTACCGAAGATAGGAGCTCGCTGGCGCCAGCAAGCACCAAATCACGAGTTCCAAATCACAAACAATACCCAAGGGCCAAGTTCCAAATTGGCGCTTGAGCTTTGGGATTTGTTTGAGATTTGAATTTGGGAGCTTGGGATTTCCACCTGTCGGGTAGTCCCTTCTCGCAGCGAACCATCACGAAAGCGGTCCCGGCGGACTCGTCATCGCGTAGTGAAACAGCCGCGTGAGGTGATAGAACACCGGCGCGGCGAAGCAGATCGAGTCGATGCGGTCCAGCACGCCGACGTGTCCCTGTACGAGCGTCCCGAAGTCGGCCACGCCGCGGTCCCGCTTGATAGCCGACATGGTCATGCTGCCGGCAAATCCCATCACGGCGATGACCAGCGACATACAGGCCGACCCCCAGAAGCTGAAGGGGGTAACCCACCACAAGAGCGCCCCGCAGAGCATGGTGGTCAGCGCCCCGCCCAGGAATCCTTCCCACGTCTTGCTGGCGTGCACCGAGGGGGCGATCACGTGCTTGCCCAGCACTTTGTCGCCCACGTATTGCATCACGTCGCCAAGCTGCACCACCAGCACCAGGTAGAACAACAGGCCGGCGTTGTTCCCTTCCCACAACACCCATCCGCCGTCGGCGTAGCGGTAAAGCTCCATGTCGAGCAACGCGGGCGCGTAGCTCAGCGAGTACACGCAAATCAACAGCCCCGCCTGGATCTTCGCCGTTCGCTCCAGGAAGCGCTTCGGGTCGCCTGACACGGCCACGCGGGCCGGAATCGCCAGCGAGGCGTAAACGGGAATCATGATGCTGTACACGCCGTAAAAGTCGATTCCGCCTAGAAACCCGAACCACGAATCCTCCGACGTCCCCACGAAGCTCCGCCCCAAACCCACCAAAACGTATTGGGCGGGGGTGAACAGGCACAGCGTCCAGAACAGTGCGCGGTGATCGCCCCGCCGCGTTGGCGTCATGGTGATGAACTCGCGCAGCGCCCAGAACGAAACCAGACCGAACAGCACCACCGCCACCACGCGCCCCAGCACCAAACCGAGCGCCAGGATGGCCCACATCAGCCACCAGGCCCGCAGCCTCTGATTGAAGGCCTGCACGAGAGCGGGGTTTACCGTTCCTTCCGGCTGCCGGCGCAAGAACTGCCCCACGACCGACGCGATGCCCAGGGAGAACAGCACGGCCGCGATGAGCGAGAGCGTCGGTATGTCGTCAAAGGACATCGAGCAACACACGCTGTGTGGGAGAAGCGATGAACGAGTCGTCGCCAGCTTTCAGCTTTCAGTTTTCAGTGTTCAGTCGGAGGAGGTCCGTTGTCGGTCGTTCGTTGTCAGTTGTATCGGAGGGGAAATCGGATCGTTGCCGCGTGCTTGTGTCGGACTGCAACCGGCAACCAACAACAAACAACCAACCACGCGCAACGGACCACGGACAACTGACCATCTCCGCTCTCCGCTTTCCACTATTCCGCATCACTACAGCTCCTTCAGACGCACCACGGACGCCCGTGCTCGCTTCAAAAAGTCGGCCTTGGGTTCACCTCGTTCGAGATAGATCGGGCTGCCGATGGTAATGCAGCTTAACAGCGGCACCGGCAGAAACTCGCCACGGGGGAGCACACGGTTGAGATTATCAATGTACACAGGCACCAGTTCCAGGTCGGGACGCTTTTTCCCCAGGTAATACAGCCCGCTTTTGAACTCCCCGATCTCGTTCTCTTCGCCCCGACCCCCTTCGGGAAACACGATCAGCGAGTACTTGTCCCCCATCTCGCGGAGCATCAGCTCGACCGGGCTTTGATGCACCTTGACCTTCAAGCGATCGATGAGCAGCGCGTTAAATACGCGGGCCATGTAGCGGCGCACGAAACCCTTTTCCCAGTAGTCCTTGGCGGCGACGGGGCGCGTCACGGCCCGCACGTCCATGGGCAGCGACGACCACAGCACCAGTGCATCGAGGTGGCTGGTGTGGTTGGCGAAGTAGATGCGCTGGCAGGTATCGGGCTGGCAGTCGATCCAGCGCACGGTGGCACCGCTGAGCAGTTTAGCGATAAGGGCCAGTACGGGAGCGGTCAGGTGCATGGCGGGCGGCGGGCACCGGCTGGCGATGAGTCGAAGCCTCGGGGCGGACAGCGTCTGAGGCGCAGCGACGCCAACGGCCCCGCAAAACGGGCGGCCCCGCAAAACGGGCGGCCCCGCACGACCGGCAACGTGGCGTCGTGTAACGTGCGAGTCTATCGCGCCGGGCGCCCGGCAGACAGTCCGGGGACGCCGTTTAGCCCGGAGCCAACGGCGACGGCGCGTTCGACCCGAAGCCCACGGAGACGCCGCACCCCAATGCGAAAAGCGGAGAGCGGAAAGCGGAATTCGGCAGCAGTGGCGCAGGTCAGCGCCGTGTCCGCCTCTCGCTTGCCGGTGCCCGCGCCGGCGGTCATACTGGCGCGCGGTGTGTCGGGCTGATATCTGGCGTCAAGTGATGTCGCACGAGGAGGGCTGATCCGATGAAAACATTGCGCTACATATTGGGTTCGATTTTCCCGTGGAACACGCGCGGGCCAAAGCCGCAGCCGCTCATAGTCATCGTGGCGCTTCTCGCTTGCGGTTTCGCGCTCCCCTCACCCCTTCCCTTGGTGGCCGACGATGACAACGGGAGCGACGAACAAGGCTTCGTCGATCTGTTTAACGGCCGCGATCTCACTGGTTGGGTCAACGTGAACTGTGCCCCTGACACCTTCACTGTCGCCGACGGAATGATCCAAAGCACCGGCGTGCCGACGGGCATCATGCGCACCGACCGTATGTACGAAAACTTCATCCTCGAGCTCGATTGGCGCCACATGAAGGAAGGGGGTAACGCCGGACTGTTCGTGTGGGCCAACCCCATCACCGCTCGCGGCACACCGTTCGCCCGGGCCATTGAAGTGCAGATTCTCGACGGCCAGAACACCGAGAACTATACCAGCCACGGCGACCTGTTCTCGATTCACGGCGCTCGGTTCCACCCCGACCGCCCCCACCCGAACGGTTGGGAGCGCTGCCTGCCGAGCGAGCGCCGCTGCAAGCCCGCCGGCGAGTGGAACCACTACCGCGTCGTGTGCAACGACGGCGTCATCAAGCTGTCGGTCAACGGCAAGGAAGTCTCCGGCGGCACCGAGTGTACCCCGCGCAAAGGCTACCTGTGTCTGGAGTCCGAGGGTTCCCCCTGCCACTTCCGCAACATCCGCATCAAGGAACTGCCGTCGACCGATCCCAAGCCCGAGGAAGTCGCGCTCGACGCCGAAGGCTTCCGCCCACTCTATACCGGCGTCGATCTGTCCGGCTGGAAGACCAACGACGAGCACGCCACCCATTGGAAACCGTCTGATTGGCGACTGGCGTGCGACGGAGCGGGCCCCGACGACGAGCTGACGCTTCGGACGACCGACGAGTTTGCTGACTGCGAGCTGATCGTCGATTGGCGGCTGACCGGCAAGGCGGAGGAAGCCGATCTTCCCGTCATCCTTCCCAGCGGCGACTTCGCCAAAGACGACGACGGCAATATCAAGCGAGCGCGCGTGCCCGACGCCGGCTATAGCGGCATCCTCCTCCGTGGCAAGCCGCAGTCGACGGTCGGCATTTGGTGCTGGTCGGTCGGCTCGGGCGGTCTCGATTCCTACCGCACGTCCGACGACGCGACAGCCGATTTGCGCGCCGCCGTCACGCCCGCCAAAAAGGCAGACGCGCCACTGGGCCAGTGGAACCGCTTTCACATCACGCTCGTCGGCGACACGCTCTCCGTCGATCTCAACGGAGTGCGCGTGATCGATAAGGCGCAACTCCCCGACCTACCGAAGCGCGGCCCCATCGGCCTGGCGTACGGCAAAGGCCCGATTGAGTTCGCGAGCATTTTGGTCAAAGGGCGATAGGCGGTCTTGGTACTTGCCGCGGCATTCGGCCGGACCAATGCGCACAAACACCGGCACCGATTCCTCCCAACGGAGGACACACGAATTCTCGATTCCTGCAAGCAACTGCTCGTCCATCAATTCGAGGCGACGCTGTGCACGTTGAACGCCTGCATTGACCAGTGCCCCGATTCGGGCTGGAATGAGCCGGTCGGCAATCTGGCGATCTGTCAGGTCGCTTACCACATGCTGTTCTTTGTTGACTACTACCTGGGGCCGAACGAAGAGGCGCTGCGAGAGCAGCCGTTCCATCGCGAGCACGAGGACTTCTTCCGCGACTACGAGGAACTCCAGCCCCGCAGCCAGCAGTTGATGTACGATCGCCCCTCGATCAAGACCTACCTGGTGCACTGCCGCGGCAAGGCGGAGGAGGTGATCGGAGCCGAAACGGCCGACGTGCTGCGCGGGCCCTGCGGCTTCCCGCCCAAAACGTTTTCGCGGGCCGAATTGCACGTATACAACATTCGCCACATCCAACACCATTCGGCCCAGTTAAGCTTGCGACTGCGACTTAACTTCGGCAAGGATATTCCGTGGTACGGCTCCGGCTGGCGGGAGGATTGAACGAGCCTCGCATTGAGTCCATAAAGGTGCGGCCCGCCGGGAATCGACTGGAACCCGTCCATGGCAGACCATACAGCGACGATCGTTTGGAATCGCGACGGTGCCCGGTTCACTGACAACCGCTACAGCCGCGGGCACGTTTGGCGGTTTGATGGCGGAGTCGATGTGCCGGCGTCGGCGTCGCCGCAGGTGGTCAAGCCGCCGCTGTCGGTCGAGGCGGCTGTCGATCCCGAAGAGGCGCTGGTGGCGTCGCTGTCGAGCTGCCACATGCTGTGGTTCCTATCGATCGCCGCCAAGCGCGGGTTCGTGGTCGATCGTTACCAGGACGAGGCCGTTGGCGTCATGGGCAAGAACGCAGCGGGCAAAATCGCCATGACCCAGGTAACGCTGCGGCCGGCCGCGGCTTTCACCGGAGAGAAGCGCCCGTCGCCCGAGGAACTGGCCACGATGCACCATGAAGCGCACGAGCAGTGCTACATTGCCAACTCGGTCAAGGCCGAAGTGCGCTGCGAGCCGGTGGCCGAGTGAGAGGCTATTCGGAAAGCGTCTCGGAGAAGGGGACAGGCACACTTTGCTCCGCGGATACCGCCATGCGAAAGGCGAATCCAACGCGCGCTCCGCAAAATGAGCCAGTCCCCGACGCTTGCCGAACAGCCACTGACTCGCCGCGTGCGGTGCGTGTGTCAGCGGGCAGCCGTTACTTCATCGGCGTAGCGATGGGCCGTGGCTAAGAGACGTGAGCGGTCGCTCTTGCTCTGGTACACGTCGGCGATGAGTTTTTGATAGCCTTCGACCATCGCATCGAGCGACCAGTACCGCATGACGCGCTCGCGGGCCGTGCCGCCCATTTCACGCCGCAGCGCCACATCGCAGGCCAGCGCGACGCAATGCCGGGCGATTGCCTGCGCGTCGCCCGGTTGGACCAGAAAGCCCGTGATTTCGTCCTCAACCGACTCGGCCACCGAACCGACTCGGGTGGCGACCACCGGCAGGCCCGTCGACATCGCCTCCAAAATCGAAACCGGGTTGGCCTCGTTGTGCGAAGTGAGCACAAAGCCGTCCGAGGCGGCAAGAACCTGCGGCACGTCGCCCCGCGTTCCCAACAGCAAGAGTGAATCACCGAGGCCGGCATCGCGCGCCGCTTTTTCAATCGAATTCCGTTCCGGACCGTCACCCACAACCAGGAACCGCGCCGCGGCGCACTCCTTTCGCACGAGCGCAGCCGCCTCGACAAACAACCGGTGATTCTTTTCCGGCCGCAGGGCCGCCACGATCGAGAACACGGGCGCATCGTCGGCAATGGCGATCTCGCCGCGAATCGCGCGTCGAGCCGCCGGATCGGGACGGAACCGCTCGGCATCGACGCCGTTGGGAATCACGCGCACCTTGTCGGCCGGGAATCGCTCCCGCTCGACCAGGTGCCGCCCATGCGCCGCCGCCACGGCGATGAACGAATCGGTCAAGGGCGTGAGCCAGCGGTTGAGCCGGCCGACGCCATCGGGCCATCCGGTCGAGTGCAGCGCCGAAAGCACGACGGGCACGCCAGCTCGCCAAGCAGCCAGACGCCCCCAGAACATCTTGTCGCCGGCGCCGACGGTGATGGCGGCATCGATTCGGCGGCGACGCATGAGTCGCACCAACCGCGGCAGCACGCGCACATCGTACTTGCCCGCCAACAGCCGCGAGTGAACCGGCGTTTCTCGGGCCATTTCCTCGCCCAACGGCCCGAGCTCCTTCAGGCAGCAAATCTCGGGCAGAAATCGGCTGCGGTCCATCCGGCGCACCAGGTTGACCAGCAGCGTCTCGGCGCCACCGACCGGCATGCTGGTGAGCAGGAACAGGATGCGCAAAGGACCACGATCATCGAGCGGCGGCAGCAGCTTTTTGTGCGAAGTAGTCATTGGAGATTGTTACGTGGTGGGTTGACAGGTCACGCGGGGACGCGGAGACGCGGCGACTTGTCCGTTGTCCGTGGCCCGTTGTCAGTTGTATTTTGTCGACCGACTTCCGATTTCCGACTTCCGACCTGGTTCCGGCTGAACACTGAAAACTTCACGCAGACCTACCGAAGCAGCTTCTCGCTTTCTCTCCGAACCGCGCAAGCATCCCCCCGATCAACTCCTTCTCTCGTGCGTCGAACAGCCAGCTTCCCGTCGCGGCGACTACCGCTACGGCCAGCGCGAGCACGGCTGCTTGCCACGCTCCCAGCAGGAGCACCAGCGGCAGCAGTGTGACCAGCAGCGTGCCCACGGTCAGTCGCATCTTGCGGCGCCGACAGAGCACATAGAGCAACGAGAGCGTAATGGCGTTGGCGGCCGCCGTGGCTATCACCGCGCCCTGCAATCCCAACGTGGGAACGAGCACGAGATTCAGGCCGATGTTGCCCAGCACTCCCACCAACAGGGCCGCACTGCCCAGGCTCGCCTTTTCGTCGCACCACAGGTAGGTGTTGGCCACCAGGAACAGGCTGAACCACACACAATACACCAGCGTAAGCGGGAGCACCGACAGGCCGGCGTCGTATCGGCCCGCCAGAACCCAGCCGAACAAGATCGGCGAAAGCAGCAGAATCGCGGCGGCACCGGCCGTAAAGGAGAGCGCCACAATCTTGATCGCCAGGTTCACGCGATGCGACACCTCGCCGCGTCGCCCGGCTTCCCACTCGTGGCTCAGGTACGGCAGCAGCACGCCGGCGATCATCGTCGCGGCGCCCACCATCAAGAGCGGCACGATGCGGCTGCTGTGATACTGCCCGACCATCGACTGGGCAGCGCCCGCCGGCAGCGGCGCAAAGTGCAGAATCATGTAGCGGTCGGCGGCGTCGAACATGTTGGTCATGATGTTGATGACCCACACCCAGGCCGCGAACGGAACGAGCTTCGACCACAGCGCCGAGCCCCGCAGCGTCGGACCGGTCGGCAGCTCCCGCCAGATGCCCCACATAAAGGGCATCACGCAAACGGCCGGAAGCAGGCACGATGCGCCGTACGCGATGACCACTCCCTTAATGCCCAGTGTCGTCCCCGCCACCAGACCAATACCGACCACGGCGAACACGATGCTGCTGGCAAACTGCATGTACGACACCCACCGCACTTTGCGCAGGGCCGTGAGCAACTCAGTGAGAAAGTTGAACGACACCACCCCCACCAGCACCAGCGCCAACAACAGTACGAGCGATCCCTGCCCCACATCGTTGAAGATCAACCAGCCGAACCAATCCCGCCCCAGCGCCAGCGCGGCAATTCCCACAACCGCCAACAGCGCGGTGACCAGCGTCGTGCGGCGCAGAAACGAGCGGAGCGTGCCGCGGCTGCGATAGAACTCGACGTATCGCCCGAAGGAGCCCGGTAGCCCCAGCACCGTCAGCGGCGCAAAGAGCAGCATGAAGCTGAACGCCAGCGACCACTGGCCGAGTTGATCGTCGGGCAGGAATCGGCAGAAGAGAATGCCGCGCACAAATCCGACGAGCCGCTGCAACACAACTGCCGATAGCGCGAACACCATTCCCAGGGCGAGCGAATCGACGGCGGTCGCCCGCTTGCCGCCCAAAGCAACAGTATCGCTGGCTGCGGCAACAGCGCCCCCGGCCGAGCGTCCCAACGGTTGTGTTGCACTCGAGGCGCTCATCGCTCGCCTCGCAGTGCGGAGGAGTTGGAGTGCGC
>CAYQAJ010000061.1:14031-17893 GCA_964415245.1 uncultured Pirellulaceae bacterium
GCGCAGTTCGTCGATCGTATTGGGCGCGAGCGGGCAGCCCGCCGTCACGTCGTGCGGAAACGGCCGACCGGTGGTCACGTTGTCGAGCGACACAAAGTACGTGCAGGGAATCGCGCGTTCCATGAGCAGCGGCAGGGCGAAGTGACAATTGTCGGCATAGCCGTCGTCGAACGTAATGCTCACGGCGGGGCGGTGGTTCCCCTCGGCGACCCGCCGCTGCGCCTCGGCCAGCGACACCAAATCGAATCGCGCAGTGAGCCACTCGACCTGCCGGCGGAATTCGGTCGTGGAAATCGTCCACGCGTTGGGGTGCTCGTCGGCCACGCGATGATAGAACAGCACCATCACCGGCGAACGCCCGAGTCGCGCGGCATGAGCGGCGGCCGCCATCCGGTAGCCAATCGTGCCGTAATACCAGGCGGCCACCAGCGAACGGCGCCATGCGGGGAGCGCGGCATGCTGCACGGCGCCGTCGCTTCGCTCGCCGCCGTTGCCGCCGGCGCGATCGCCCTGTGCATCGGCGGTTCGGTCCGCCTCACAGATGTCGTACATCGTCGTCATGGTCGGCCGTGCGTTGATTGCCGGTGTGTCGAATTCCGCTCTTACCGCATGCCCGACAGATTCAGCCCGCTCTTGATCCAGCTCTTAACCGCGCCGCCAGCCAGCCAGATTCCGTGCCGCACCTTCGCGACCGCGCGATCGGGCACGACGCGCAGCTCCAGCGACGCCGTGGGTTGGGCCCGCCAGTGTGCCTTGTACGGTTCGTCGCCACGGAGAAAGTCGAATGCCCGGCGGCCTTCGTCGAGGGCCTTCTTGAGCGTGGCGACGTTGATGATGCGGCCCGGCTCCTCGTCGATTTGCTCGGGGTCGATGCCGGCTTGATACGCATACACCACGTCGCCCCCTACCAGGTGCAACTCGGCGGCGGCGGCGCGACCGTCGAGCTCGACCCACTGCAATTGCAGAGCGCCCCGCTCGTGCATTTGCGACGCCACGTCGCGCACGAAACCGTCGAACTGTGGCGAGGCGAAGCACCCTGGCTCGCCGAGACTCGTGCGGCGACGCTGGTGCAGGTCGATGAGAATCTCCAGACCGCGGTCGAGCTCGTCGACATTGGCGGCGGTACACAGCACGGCCCGGCCCGATTCGAGCAGACGCCGTTCGACTCGCCGCACCTGTTTGCGGTGCGACTTGGAAAGCTGGCCGAGGTAATCGTCCCACGAGCCGGACAGCTCGATCCGCCAGCAATTCGGGCCCGGGCGGCGGTGCACGCTACAGCCCGATTCGGCAAGCAGTGCGACAAGCTGCGCGATCGTCGCGTCGGTCGATGCGACGCCGGTCAGCTCCAGCAAGTCCCACGAGTCATTTCGATCGCTGCCGTTTCGCGCTTCGGCGGCACGAGTGAGCCAGCCGGCCACCGCGCGGGCGACATCCTCTTCGCGCCCGGGGAGCGCGAGCAGGCCCATGTAGTCGGAACAGACTTCGCCCGAGCCGAGCATGCGGACTGCGCGACCGCGCGGCCCGCTCGATTCGAGAAACCACGGCGCGGCACCGATCAGCGACTCGCGTGCATCGGCCGTTGGGGAGTCGTCTTGGACGAGCAGCACGTAGAGCTCGTGCGGCGCGCCGTAATGCCGCCACCAGCACTCCAGCCACGGCCAGGAGCGGAAGGGAACGCCGCCGTCGAGTCGGTCCCACTGGTCGGCGAACGGCTCGAGCTCTTGCCAGTTCGCGGCGCGTACTACGTGCATGGGTGTTGGTACCTGTGGCCAGCGGAAGCAGGACGGTCGCGAGTAGGTCCCGCTTGCCGAGCGGGACCTCGGCTGTTGTGGCGCGTAGGGGCAGTTCCAGGTCCCGCCCGGCAGGCGGGACCTACTCGGTTCGGCGCGGGTCTCCCGACCCCGCCGAAGTGCCGACTGCAGGTCTCCAGCAGCGCGATCGATCACTGCAGATCTCCCACCTTGAGACCTGCGGTCTCCTAAGTGGCTCGGTCGGGAGACCTGCCACAACGCGCGCACCGGCAGTTTCAGGTCCCGCCCGGCAGGCGGAACCTACTTGGCCGGCGCGTCATTACAACTTTCGGTCACGCAGGCAGAGAAGCAAATCGCCGTGAAAAACGGTGCTTTCGCTTCGGCAAGGCGCCGCAAACGGAGTGCCGGCCGAGTCAGACAAGAACGCGAGTGCGGATTGTGCTGCCGGGCTCGCAACTTCGGCCATTGGCGTTCGCGGCACGTTCGCGCTTAAATGTTGCCAAACGTCAACATCTTGATGCGCGCGGGCAACCACGAGTCGCAGTCTCGCGAGATCAGCATCGCGCCCCGCCGGCGCCGCCATCCGCCGCAAATGCGTGTCCCCATAACGCTTTCTGCGCTCCACCGCACCACTTCGGCATTTCGCCCGGCTCGCACGGCACCACCTTTGCTCGTAACGACCCGTGCCCCGACAGTGCTTTGCCCAAGGAAAGGGAATCCAGCCCGATTCCTCGCACGAGAAACCGCCATGCTGCACGCGACGCATCCCTTTGCCAGCCCTAAACAGTTCGCCCGGACGCTTTGGACGTACCGCCTTCGTTGGATTATTCCGACCGTCGTGGTCGGCGTGCTGGCGACGGCGTATGCTCTGCTGGTGTACCGCCCCTCGTGGCAAGCTTCGACCGCACTGGTCGTGCGCGACGAAGCGATGGGCAGCTCGGACTACGCCGCCCGCGCCGGCCGCTTCACCAGCGTCACCGACCAGAAGTCGGCCCAGGTAGCGGCGCTGGAACTGACCCGCAGCAAGTCGGTCATCTCGGCCGCCTTGGAAGAAGCCGGCCCACCCGCCCGACGCGGCCTGTTGTCGCTCGTGTCGTTCGGTCGGCCGAGCGCCTGGCCCGACGACAAGGACATCGAAACCCTTCGCGAGGCGATCTCCGTCACGCCCCCCAACGGCGAGGAATTCGGCATGGCCGACGTGCTTTTCCTCCGCGTCAAGTCGAAGGATCGCAAGCGGGCCGTGGCGCTGAACGACGCACTGCTCAATCAGCTTGAAATCCAATTGCAGCAGACCCGCGACCAGCGGGCTCAGAGCCTGATCGATGAATTGGCCAAATCGGTCCGGTTAGCACAGGCCGGCCTCGACGAAGCCACCGCCCAACTGGCCGAGCTGGAAACGCAAGTCGGCAGCAACCTCGGCGAGCTACGGAGCCTGGGTCAGCAGCAGTCGGGCGACAGCGACCTGCGGCGCGCCCGCGTCGAGCTGGAAAACGAAATCCGCCGCACGCGCAGCGACGTCGCAACGAATAGTCAGTTGCTCGAACTGCTCGAAGGCGCCCAACACGATCCCGACCAGCTTCTGGCCACGCCGAGCCGATTGCTCGATGGTCAACCCGCCTTGAAGCGGCTGAAGGAAGGCCTGGTCGACGCGCAGCTTGCCACCGCGCGGCTCCGCGGAATGCTCAACGACGCCCATCCGCGGATGATTGAGGCGGTCGACTCGGAGCACGAAATCCGTCGGCACCTGCACGACGAGCTGTCGGCGGCACTACTCGGCGTAACCAGCGACCTGGAGCTCAACGAGCGGCATTTGAACCTGCTTGAGAAACAACTGGCCGGCGTCAACGAGCGTCTGGCTGGACTGGCCGCCATGCGAGCGCGGTACAGCAACCTCGTAACCCTGGTGAGCACCCGCACCGACATTCTGGTCTCGGCCGAGAAGAATCTGGCCGATGCACGAGCCAACAAAGCCGGCGCCCATGTCGCGAGCGTCGTCACGCGGTTGACGGCTACCGACACCGGAGAGCGGCCGGTGGGACTGGCCCGGCGTTCCATCGTGTTGTTGGGCGGCGTGGCGGGACTGTTGTTGGGGCTGGGAATTGTGTTCCTCA
>CAYQAJ010000061.1:17993-20730 GCA_964415245.1 uncultured Pirellulaceae bacterium
CTGGCCGGGTGCGCGATCTTCCTGGTCGTGGGCTACTGTATCGGCCGTGAGGTGTTGCGGTTCTCGCTCGGCCCAATTCCGATGACGCTCGAACGGCCGCTGTTGGGCCTCTTGCTCGTGGCGTATGTCGTGCGACGGGCCACGGGAACGCTCCAACCACGCCGCATCGTGTGGAGCGACGTGGTACTAGTGCTGCTGGGTGGTCTGCTCATGGCGAGCACTTTTGCCCACGATTGGCAATACGACAACTACGATCCCGTCTACCGACTGATCGCCGGATACCTGATGCCGATCGGGCTGTTCTTCGTGCTGCGGGGCACGCCGCTTGACGAGCGCCGCCTGAAGCTGGTGTACCTGTTCCTGACGGGCTTCGGCGTGTATCTGGCTATCACCGCGCTGGCCGAAGTCACCGGACAGTGGTGGGCTGTCTTCCCCCGCTACATCTCCGACCCGACAATCGGGGCGCACTTCGGCCGAGCACGCGGACCGGCATTGCAAGCGCAGAGTCTTGGCCTCTACCTCGGCGTATGCCTCGTCGCCGCTTGGGCGCTATTGCACAAGTCGGGCCGCGGCGGACTGGCGCTGCTGGCCGTCATCGGCGCGCTGCTGTTGGCGGCCATGTTCGCCACCCAAACGAGGTGCGTGTGGCTCGGAGCGGCGCTGGTCGTGAGCATCGTGCTGTGGCACTGGCTACGCGGGGCGTGGCGGCCGCTGGCGTTCACCGGAATGGCGCTGACTGGAGTCGTGCTCGTGGCAACCGGCCATATCAATCTGGTCGAGATGAATCGCGCCGGCGAAAGCAAGGCCATGACGAAGGACTCCGTCAACCATCGAAAGATGTACGCCCACGTGTCGTGGCAGATGTTCCAGGATCACCCCCTCGTGGGCTGCGGAGCGGGACAGTTCGCGAAAACGGCGAACTATTACCTCACCGATCCTGATTTTTCGCTGGAGCTGCGCAAAATTCGCGACATGCCGCACCACAACACGCTGCTCTGCTTCCTGGTCGAAACGGGCGTGGTGGGAGCGTCGCTCTACGTCGCCGTGCTGGTGGGCTGGGTCCTCGCCGCATGGCGGTTAGTGAAGAACGGCAAGGCGCCGTGGCTGCGCACGCAAGGCATCGTCATGCTGGCCGGCATCGCGATGTACCTGCCCGACGCGATGTTCTTCGACCCCGGCTCGTACGCCCATCAGGACCACTACCTGATCTTCTTCCTTGCCGGCGTAACGGCGTCGCTGCGATCGTACGTGATGCCGCCGGTGGCGCGCGAAGCGCGAGCAACTTCGCCTTTACGGCAAGCGACCAACACCGGCCGCGCGGCAATCGGCGCCCCGAGTGCCTAAGTGCTTATCCGAAAACCGTTCGGAGAAGGAGACAGGCACATTTTGCTCCGCAGACTGCGCAAAATGAGCCAGTCCCCAACGGTTTTTGGATAAGCTCTAAGCAAAACTCGCTCGTTTAGCCCGGAGCCAACGGCGACGGCGCGACTATGGGCAGCCGCCGAAGCTGGCCGCACGCGGCGTCGATCTCGCTCCCTTTGCGCTGGCGGAATTTTACATGCAGCCCCCCGTCGACCAGCACATTGCGAAAGGCGTGAACTGCCAGTTTGCTCGGCGTGCGATACGAGAGCCCCGCGACCGGGTTGTAGGGAATCACGTTCACCAGTGCCATCCGGCCCCGCAGCAATCGGACAAGCTGCTGCGCATGACGGGGGCTGTCATTCACGTCGCCCAATAGCACGTATTCGAACGTGAGACGGCGGCCGTTGGCCTGGAAGAAGTCGTCGGCCGCGTCGAGTATCGCCGCCAGCCCGGTGTTCTTGTTCACCGGCACAAGCTCGTTGCGCAGCTCGTCGCCGGGGGCGTGCAGTGAAACGGCCAGGTTGTACGGAGTGCCCACTTGCGCCAGCTTGCGGATGGCGGCCGGCAGGCCCACCGTCGAGATCGTGATCCGCCGCGCGCCGATGCCCAGGCCGTCGTCGCCTCGAGCCACGGCGAGTGCGGCGCGCACCGCGTCGAGATTTGCCAGCGGCTCGCCCATGCCCATCACCACGATGTGGCTCAGCCGCTCGTCGGGCGGCAAGAGCTGCTGAAGCCGGAGCATCTGCTCGACGATTTCGCCGGCCGTCAAGTTGCGCTCGACGCCGTCGAGACCGCTGGCGCAAAACACGCAGCCCATCGCGCAGCCGACCTGGCTGCTGATGCAGATCGTGCGGCGGGGGCCGTCGACCAAGAGCACACACTCGATGCGGCCGCCGTCGGCCAGCTCCAACAGGAGCTTCTGCGTGCCGTCGTCGGCGCGGCTGTGCCGCGCGATGCGAGTCGCAAAAATCGAAAACTCCGCGGCCAACTCGCCGCGAACCTGCCGCGGCAGATCGGTCATGTCGTCAAACGAACCGGCACGCCGGGCGAACACCCACGAGCGCACCTGTCCGGCGCGATACGCGGGATAGCCGCGCTCGGCGAGCCAGGGGCTCAATGAATCAGTCGTAGGTTCGAGCAAGTGGTGCATGGCGTCGGGCCAAAGTGGTTGTGGCCGATACCTAGAAGACGCAGGAAGCTCCAAATCTCAAAACACAAATCCCAAACAAACCTCAAAGCGGCAAATTCCAAAGCTCGAAACGCGACGGCGCGCATACAGAACCCAACCATGCGTTCAACGATGGCGGAAAGTGGAACGTCGTCTTTCGACGGTGCATAGCCCCGGCCGGAAGGCCTTGTTCTTACCCACATTTTT
>CAYQAJ010000062.1:0-20376 GCA_964415245.1 uncultured Pirellulaceae bacterium
CGTCACCAAGCTGGCCGACGAAGTGCGCATCTACGAAAAGGACTACAACCCCAAGAAGGTCAAGGGCAAGCACATCGCCCCGCACACCATCGAAATGGCGGCGATGTGGGCCGTGCTTACGCGGTTGGAGGAGCCCAAGAACGCGGGGCTGACGCTGCTGCAGAAGCTGAAGCTGTACAACGGCAAGAGCCTGCCGGGGTTCACCGAGGAGAACATCAAGGAGCTGCGCGAGCAGGCGATTCAAGAGGGCATGCAGGGCATCTCGCCCCGCTACGTGCAGGACAAGATTTCCAACGCCCTGGTGGCCCATCCCGACTCGCACTCGATCAACCCGTTCATGGTGCTCAACGAGCTGGACTACGGCCTGAAGCACCACTCGCTCATTACCAACGAGGAAACGCGAGCCCGTTATCGCGAGCTGTTGGCCGTGGTGAAGGAGGAGTACGAGAACATCGTGAAGAACGAGGTGCAGCGGGCCATTGCCGCCGACGAGGACGCGCTGAAGCGGCTGTGCGGCAACTACATCGACAACATCAAGGCCTATACGCAGCGGGAGAAGGTGAAGAACAAGTTCACCGGGCAATACGAGGAGCCGGACGAGCGGTTGATGCGGTCGATCGAAGAGAAAATCGACATTCCGGACAGCCGCAAGGACGACTTCCGCCGCGAGATCATGAACTACATCGGCGCCCTGTCGATCGACGGCAAGACGTTCGACTTCAAGACGAACGAACGGCTGTACAAGGCGCTGCAGCTCAAGCTATTCGAAGATCAGAAGGACTCGATCAAGCTGACCAGCCTGGTCTCCAACGTCGTCGACCAGGAGACGCAGGTGAAGATCGACGTGGTAAAAGGCCGCCTCATCCGCGATTACGGCTACGACGATGAAAGCGCGACCGACGTGCTCAACTTCGTCGCCAGCATCTTCGCGCGGGGCGACCCGAAGAAGGGCTAACGCGCCAACGCAACAAGTTTCCCGGGTCGGCCGGGGTTTCCCCGTTCGCTTCGGGACACGCGCCGTGCAGGGCGCCGCGCCGTGGACGCACCAAGCGAGAGATTGCGACCGATGGTACTACGAATCGACCGTGATGCCGCACGCTTTCGCCAAATCCTGCGAGGCAGGATTCGGGCGAACCTGCGCAAGTACATCACGCACTCGGAAATGATCGGCCGCAAAGGACGGAACCTGGTGAGCATCCCGGTGCCGCAGTTAGATATTCCCCATTTTCGCTATGGCCGCAATCAGGGCGGCGTAGGGCAGGGGGAGGGCGAGGTTGGGCAGCCCATCGGCCGGGCCGACGACGAGGGAACCGGCAGCGGCAAGGCCGGGGATGATCCCGGGCAGCACGTGCTGGAAGTCGAGGTGAGCCTCGACGAGCTGGCCGGCATGCTGGGCGAGGAGCTGGAGCTCCCCCGCATCGAGCCCAAGGGCCGACCTTCGCTCGAAGAGCAGAAGACGCGCTACAACAGCATCCGCCGCGTGGGGCCCGAGTCGCTCCGCCACTTCAAGCGGACGTACGTCGAGGCGCTGCGGCGGCAGGTTTCCGAGGGCAGCTACAACGCCGGGAACCCGTCGGTCGTGCCCATTCGCGACGACCGCCGGTATCGCTCGTGGGAAACGATCAATCAGCCGCAGGCCAACGCGGTGATTGTGTACATGATGGATGTGTCGGGCTCGATGACCGACGACCAGAAAAACCTGGTGCGCACCGAGGCGTTTTGGATCGACACCTGGCTGCGGACGCAATACGAGGGGCTGGAGCGGCGGTACATCATCCACGACGCGGCCGCCAAGGAGGTCAATGAGGAGACCTTTTACCACACGCGCGAAAGCGGCGGCACGCGGATCAGCTCGGCCTACGAGGCCTGCCGCGAGCTGCTCGACCGCAGCTTTCCCACGGCGGAGTGGAACATTTACTGCTTCCAGTTCTCCGACGGCGACAACTGGGGCGAAGATAACCGCCAGGCTTTGGCGCTACTGAAGGATTCGCTCATGCCGCGGTGCAACTTGTTCTGCTACGGACAGGTCGAGAGCCCGTACGGCAGCGGCGAATACCTGCACGCATTGGAAGAGGCATTCGGCGAGGAGCACGAGACGTTGGTTCTATCGGAGATCGCCGGTCACGAAGCGATCTACGACTCGATTAAGAAGTTTTTGGGCAAGGGAAAGTGACGGTCGATGCCCAGGCCGTCGATCCGGAAGGGGAAATAGTCCGTCAATTGGATTGAGGGTTTGCAGGAAAGGCAAAGAAAAGTGTCGCGGTCCACGCTACCCAAGCAGCACGCATTTCGCCCGCTGCCCCCTGAGCTTGTCGATGCGCAGGGGCAGATCGAGGCGCATGCGCGCAACTACGGCCTCGACTTCTATTCCACCATCTTTGAGCTGGTCGATGCGGACCAGTTGCATGCGGTGGCGGCGTGCGGGGGATTCCCCACCCGCTATCCCCATTGGCGGTGGGGCATGGAGTACGAACAGCTCAGCAAGGGCTACTCGTACGGCCTGCAGAAGATCTACGAGCTGGTGATCAACAACGACCCGTGCTACGCCTACCTGCTTGCCAGCAACGCGGCCAGTGACAATAAGCTGGTAATGGCGCACGTGTACGGCCACTGTGACTTCTTCAAGAACAACCACTGGTTCAGCCGCACCAATCGCAAAATGGTCGACGCCACGGCCAACCACGCCAATCGCGTCATCCGCTACATGGACCGCTTTGGCGTCGAAGAAGTCGAGACATTTATCGACACCTGTCTGAGCATCGAAGACCTGATCGACATCCACTTGCCGTTCATCAAGCGGCGCGACGACCCGGAAAGGTACAAGTTCGCCGAGCCGACGGAGGACGAGGAGCCTATTGTGGCGGCCCGTTTCCCCTCGAAGCAGTACCTCGACTCCTACGTCAACCCGCCCGGCGTGCTGGCCGAAGAGGTGGATCGCCGCCGCCGCCAGCAGCTCGAGCGGCAGAAGAATCCGCCCGAGCCGATGCGCGACGTGATGCTGTTCCTGCTGGAAAACGCGCCGCTCAAGCCGTGGCAGCTCGACGTACTGTCGATCCTGCGAAGCGAGGCATATTACTTCGCGCCTCAGGCGCAGACCAAAATCATGAACGAGGGTTGGGCCACCTTCTGGCACTCGACGATCATGACGCGGCACGGGCTGGACGCGGCCGACGTCGTGAACTACGCCGATCACTGCGCCGGCACGCTGGCCAGCTCTCCCACGCGGCTCAATCCGTACAAGTTGGGCGTCGAGCTGTTTCGCGACATCGAAGAGCGCTGGAACCGCGGCATGTTTGGTCCTGAGTACGACGACTGCGACGACCTGGCCGCAAAACGGCATTGGGATACGGGCGCCGGACGGGGCCGGGAAAAGATCTTCGAGGTCCGACGCATCCACAACGACCTGACGTTTATCGACGAGTTTTTGACTCTCGACTTCTGCCGCCGGCACAAGATGTTCTCATTCGGCTACAACGAAGACTCCGGCTACTACGAAATCGAGAGCCGAAAATTCGACGACATCAAGCGGCAACTCCTATTCAACCTGACCAACGTCGGCCGGCCCCTTATCCGCGTCGACGACGGCAACTACAAGAATCGCGGCGAGCTGTTCCTCGAACACGTGTACACGGGCGTCGAACTAAAGCTGGCGTACGCCCACGATACGCTCGTCAACCTGCAGAAGCTGTGGACGCGGCCCGTACACATCCGCACGGTGCTCGATGAGGAGACGACGATTCTGTCGTTCGACGGGAGGGAGCACACGACCGCTACATCCGAGGAGCCGGTGACGATCCAGGAGGCATAGAGATAGCGTAGAAACGAGAACGTAGCGACAATCCGGGAGCGTCGACCGCGGCGCCACAGGGCCTTGGCGGCGGCGCGCTCCGGCAGCTTGACGCGAGGTACCCCTTCATGAACGTGAAACAATCGGTCGAGCGGGAACTGGCCCGGCTAGCGGCTGTTTCGGCCGCCGGCGCCGGTCCGCTTCTCTTCTCCGTGCAGGTTGATACCGGAACGCTCGAGGCGCCCATGACGGCGGTCGATTCGATCGCGTGCGCATTCGCGCACTTGTCGCTGGCCACCGATCGACTGGCAGGCGCGACGCGCGAGCAACTCCACGCGGTCGGGGAGAAGCTGGCCGCGCGGCTGAACTACCTTCTCGAGCCGATCGGCGTGGTCGAAGTCGATCCGCAGAACCTGATCGTACAGCTTCGCTCATCGCCGCCGCAGCGGGACGACAATGGCTCGGCCTATTACGAGCTATTGGTGAGGTGCGGCGGCGAAATCCGCCTCACCCGCTATTCCAAGCCGACCGGCCAGGCGCGCACCGAAATCCCGGCTTGCGTCACCCGCGAGGTGTTCTCCCGTTTGGCGGAAGACTTTTCAGCGGCGCTGAGCTGACACTCTTGCCGTTTAAGCGGGAAGTGCCGTCCGCGCGTATCGGAAGGTCGCGTCGCTTCGGCACGTGGCGCCTAGCCGGGACATGTGTGGAGGTCGCACACGTCGCAATCGACCACGTCACCGCCGTCGTCGCACGGCTCTTCGCAGTTTCGCTCGCCGTACAGCTTGTAGATGCCGTCGCAGCCAGGCAGACCGCGGACATAGATCTTGCCGTAGAAGCGATCTCCCACCGTCGTGCCGCCGCCGATGACGCTGATCTCGTTTTCGTGGCGTATCTTCCAGGTGGTGTATTTGCAGGGGTCGACTCCGCACCACTGCCCCTCCAGCGGCGGGATTCTCACCAGGACTTTCTTCTGGATCGGCACTTTGACGTTGTATGTCACCTCGTATGTCCTGCCCCACCAACACACCGTCTTTACGCGGGTTTCCGTAACGTAGACCGTGACGAGGCACTCGACATTGACCTCCTCGGTGCAGAAGGTGCCGCAGCGCAGACGTCGTCGGTAGTCGCCGCCACCGTCGAAAGCGGCCTCCAGTTCTTCCTTGAAGCAGATTTGCTGACCGAACTCCGTCTTGGGTCCGGTCCATTCGACGTAGAAGCACGGGCAGCACACCTCCTGCTGCGGTGGCATGGGCATGACTCCAGTCCACGCGCTGCCGACCCAAACCAGCGTCACCAATACAAAGAACACCGCGGCCACGGCCATATAGCGCTTCATCATCGTGTACCTCGCAGAGGACGTGAAAGAAACAGCACCCCAACACCACCAGACACGCCGACGCCGCACTGTGGCACACGGGGCCATGCAATCAATCGATGAGAACAGACAACCCGGACGGCGCCCCATTCCTGGCGACCGGGGAGTTTATGCCCTCGGAGGGGGAATAGTCAAGATGGGCAGTGCGCGAATGGCTTGATGGGTGGCGCGCTGTAGCTAATCGCGCCGTCGCACGACGGTTAGAGATGACGGAGCGCCTCTCGAGTGGAAAAGCGAGGCAGCCCGGCTGGGTGAATCAGCCGGGCTGCTCGAACCAGGCGTACGGTGAAGTGTGGCAGCGGCAAGGAGCACAGATAAAGCGTCGTACGCGCTTACCCTGGCCTCCGAGTCATTCAGGGATGCAGGGCATTTCACAATCCTCGCGGTAGCCCTCCAGCTTGAAAATCCCGCCGCAGGGAAGGCCGAGGATTTTGACTTTGCCGTAGAGGCTGTCCCCCACCGTAGTGCCCGCGCCGATGACACGGATTCCGTCGGTGCGGCAGTCGATTTTCCACGTCGTGTAGCGGCAGGGGTCGATTCCGCACCACTTCCCTTCGAGCGGAGGGATCTCAACCTCTACCTGCTCCTGGACCGGCACATACACGTTATAGGCCACTTCGTACTCTCTTCCCCACCATCGAACGGTTTTCACTCGCTTTTCGACAATGATGCGTGTGACCGTGCACTGCACCAAAACCGGGTCCGTGTAGAACTCGCCGCAGAGTAGTCTCTTGCGCCCGAAGCGATCCATCCCCATCGTTCCGCCTTCGAACGTGGGAACGTTGTCCAGCACGAAGCAGAGCCTCCCGCCGAACTCCGTCTTGCCGCCGGTCCAATCGACGTAAAAGCAAGGACAGCAGATCGGCTCCATCGGCTCTGGAGGCGATCCGCCTGCCCAGGCGTTACCGACGCAGACGAACGTCGATACAAGGACCACCGCCACGGAAAGGATTCGCGTCATCGTCGAGTACCTCATACGAAAGGATGGTCAAGGAAACAGATCACCGGCCAAAGCAGGACCGCCGGGTTGAGCGTTCATCGCGGGCCACCAGGGTGCAACTCTCCGCGCACCGACGCTGGACGACACACCGCCCGGTTCAGTTAGGACCTCATTCGGGGCATCCGTCGTAGCCGTCGAGCGTGGCGCACCCGTCGATGCCGTCGATGGTGTCGCAAATGTCGATGCACAGGTTCGGGCCACAGTCGCTGCCGCCTCCGTCAGTTTGCCCGTTGCATTGCCGCTCGCCGCGCAGCTTGTACACGCCGCCGCAACCCGGGAGGCCCTTAATCCAAATCTTGCCGTACAAGTTGCCTCCGACCGTCGTGCCGCCGCCTACGACGCTGATCTCGTTTTCGTGGCGAATCTTCCAAGTGGTGTACTTGCACGGGTCAACTCCGCACCACTCCCCCTGCAGTCGGGGGATTTCCACCAATTGGATTTCCTGAACGGGCACATAGACGGTGTACTCCACCTCGTATCGTTTCCAACCCCACCATACCGTCTTCACTCGACGCTCGGCGACGAACTTCGTGACCGTACACTCCACCGTAACGGGCTCGATGCAAATGATGCCACACCGCAGCCGGCCGTACCCTCCCGTCCCTCCGTCGGTTTGGCCATCGAACGCCACCGGCACTTTTGCTTGCTCCAAGAAGCACCATCGCTGCCCAAAGCTCGTCGTCGGCCCGGTTGACTCGACGTAGAAACAAGGGCAACAAGCTTCTGGCATCGGACTCCCGCCCGTGAAAGCGCTGCCGACCCAGACGACGGTCACCAGAAACAGGAACACCGATGTCACGGCAAAGAAGCGTCTCATGATCGTACACCTCCAACGAAGTTACCGAATGAGAAAACGAAGTGACGCGCTTGTCGGCGTCACGCGGAGCATGGCGCCAGAAAAAGCGAGTGGACTGCGAGTGGCGACGCTTTGGATATGTTCGTCGCCAGGCACGTTTGGCGGCTTTGGCCACACTGGCCGGGCAGCCAACGGCACGCATGCGCACCGCGGAAAGGAACCCACCCGGCACTCCTGGCCAGGCGCCTGGCGAGTCTAAGATTATTGGGTGGCATGGTCAAGCTGGGGGAAATGTTAAAAATGTACTGGCATCTGGCGTGTTTCTCGGGTGAATTGATACAACGGGGTGCATACTGGTAGCCAAGCAGCCCTTTTTCCGCGGGAATTGAGTCGCTATGAGCCAACGACCTGCCCCCTCAGCGCCCCCCGAGGAGCCGTCGCGCAACGCGATGGAAGGATGGCACTGCACGCATGTTTTCTACCGTTTCGACCGCGGGGCTCTGGCCGCAATGAGCCCCGACCAGATGGCCAGCGGCTCGGCCGAGCTGATCGCGGCGCTCGACCCGGCAGGACCCGAAGCACTGGCCCGCGTGCAGACGTCGATCGTCAGCGGTCACAAGGCCGACTTCGGCTTGATGCTGATGGACGCCGATCCCTTGAAGATCGACGCCGTGCATCAGCGGCTATTGGCCGGTCCGCTGGGGCCGGCGCTCGTGCCAACGTACTCCTTTGTTTCGATCACCGAGATTTCAGAGTACGTCCCCACGGTCGAGCAGTACGCCGGGCGTCTGGCGCAGGAAGGGGAAGTCGAGGGGAGCCCGGCGTTTCAAGCGAAGTTGAAAGCCTACGGCGACCGGCTGCCCATGATGAACCGCCAGCGGCTGATGCCCGATTTCCCCGCCTGGCCGGCCACCTGTTTCTACCCCATGAACAAGAAGCGCAAGGTGGGCGAGAACTGGTTCCTGCTTCCGTTCTCCGAGCGGCACCGCATGATGGCCGAGCACGCCCGCAGCGGCATGACGTTCGCCGGCAAGGTATCGCAGCTCATTACCGTGAGTGTGGGCCTGGACGATTGGGAATGGGGGGTGACACTGTGGGCGCGCAATCCCCAGTTTCTCAAAGACATCGTGTATCGCATGCGGTTCGATGAGGCCAGCGCGCGGTTCGCCGAATTCGGCCCCTTCTACACGAGCTACATCGTGTCGGCGGCGGAGATGCTGGCGCACTGCCGCGTTGCCCGGTGAGGTAGCTGGATTCGCTGGCGTACCTGAGTACGCCCGCGTACCTGAGTACGCCCGCGTACCTGAGTACGCCCGCGTAGCTGAATTCGCAAGAATTCAGCCGCGTCGGCAGGCTGCACGGTAAAATGCCCTGCGTTGGCGGTACGTGTCTGAACTGTTGCGAGTTCAGCTACAAGTGCGAACTCAGCTACACGTGTGAGTTCAGGTACTGGTGCGAGTCAGCTACCTTTCCTTGTCGGAATCGTCGCCGCTCTTGTCGGGCTTGGCCGTTTTGGGCACGAGCACCAGCCGCACCTTGGTCCCCTTGGGAGGAATGCGCTCGGAGAACGCTTCGAACACAAGGTCGGCATTAGCCTGGCTGCTCTCGACGGGCAGGTCGAGCATGGCGGTGGGGAAGTTCGACACGCAGATCAAATCGCCGCCGTCTGCCTGGTAGAAGCGCTCGCCCGTGCTTTCGTCGGTCCAGAAACCGCTGCCGCCAAAGACCCAGTTGGCCTCCATGGCCTTGCCGGTCTTGGCATTGCGAATCCAGTCCTGCGCCCGGGCCTTGTGATTGTTGCCGTCGGCGTCGCGCCACAGCACGAGGACCTCGACTTCATCGCCGCTGGCGGGAACGTACTCGGGATCCCACGTCGCGGGCTTGCCGGGTTTGGCTCCGACGGCCAACAGCGCTGCGTGCACAAACTTCGCCTTGCTGTTGACGGCCACGATCGCTTCGTGCGTCTTGGTGCCCTTGGGACAGGCGAACAATTCGAGATACCCCTTGGTCAGGCAGATTTCGCCATCGACCACGACGATCTTCCGCATGGGGTCGATCCAAATGTCGTAGTCCTTCGCCAGTCGAACCAGACCGCGCGGACCGGCGGCCTCGTCGCTCTCGGGCGTGTCTGACTGTTGCGGCGAATCGGGCCCGCGGTCGAGGTTCGCCTGCGCTTCGCCTTCCGCATCGCCGCCTTCTGCATCGCCGGCTTCTGCATCGACGCCGCTTGCGGACGGCACATCGTCTTGCGCCACCGCAGCGCCGGAGAATACCCAAGCGACCGCTGCCAGCGCTACCATCCACGAGAACCGGGCGCGCGAAGATCGCATCACATTGACTCCTGTAAGCTCGCGTCGACTGTCGCCGCCAACACGCTTATCGAAGGTGTGGGCACTTGACTCACGCCATCGTACTTGCATTATAGCTTATTCATCGTTCGTCACACACCAGGAAGTTAGGGGCTGTTTCAAAACCGTCGGGGACTGGCTCATTTTGCGCAGTCCGCGGAGCAAAGTGTGCCTGTCCCCTTCTCCGCTGACGGTTTTGAAACAGACTCTTAGCCGGAGCACTGTCGCCATGCGGTCGGACACGGAAGCCGCCATCCTGCATAAAATCCACGCCACGACGACCAAAAGACGGGGCGCCAACGGCAAGCCGCGCCGCACTCCTCCGCCAAGCAAGTCGCGGTCGACCTATCCCTCCGCCCATTCTGAAAAAGCACGGGCCGCGGTGCTCCGCTGCCATTGGTCGCCGCGCAGCCCGATGCTCGCGGTCACCTACGACCCGCCGGCGGTTACGATCGAGCTCGCCACCGCCGGCCAGCCACTTTTGTCGGGCCCGTGGAACGTAACGGTGAAGGTCGACGGACGCTCGCTTCCGCCCGCCGGCTCGTGGGAACAAGTTTGCTGGCAGTGCGACTACGACGTCGATTACCTGGAGCTATCCGCACCGCTCGCACCGTCGTGGCGTATCGAGCGGCACATGCTTTTGTGTCGCCGCGACCGCTTTCTGCTGTTGGGCGACTGCGTTTTGGGCAGCGGAAGGAAGCGAATCGAGTACCAGAGCACCATTCCGCTGGCGCCTGACATGGCGCTGAAGGAGGCCGCGGAAACGCGCGAGTGCACGCTGCACGCGGAAAGGAGCGCCGCAGCCAGACGCCGCGCGAGCGCCACGTTCCGAGGTGCCGTCGCCAGGCAGGCGGGAAATGGACGTTCGAACGGCAATGGCCGCGCGCGGAGCGAAGCGCTGCGCGGCTCTCTCGCCGGTTCGCCGGGCGCCGCGCGAGCGCTCGTTCTCCCCGTCGCGCTGGGAGAATGGCGAAGCGACGGCGCGACGGGCCAGTTAGCTACCCAAGGCGACCAGCTTGCTCTGTCGCAATCGGCGGTCGGCGGGTCGCTCTACGCGCCCTTGTTCATCGATCTTGATCCGCGCCGCATCGAACAGCCGTGCACGTGGAGACGACTCACCGTCGCAGCTCGATTGAAGGCGGAACCGCCCGACGTCGCCTCGGGCTTTCGCATCCAGGTGGGCAACCGCCAGTGGCTCATTTACCGCGCGCTGGCCTGCCGCGACAATCGAACGGTGCTGGGGCAGAACTTGCTGTCCGAATTCTTCGTCGGCCGATTCCAACGCAAAGGCACGACGGAGTCGTTGCTCGAAATCGAGTAGTCGACGAAAAGACCCGAAGGGTTAGCGAGGGCTCGTACGCGCGCCATTCCACGAGTCGATTTGCCCTCGTTTACGCTTCGGGTTGCTACCGGCAGCGCGGAATCGGTGTTGCAGGAGTTGTGTCTCCATGACCGCTGCTCGCATCGCCGCGAATCTGGCAAGTGTCCGTGATCGCATGGCCGATGCGGCACGGCGCAGCGGGCGCCGCGCGGACGATGTCACGCTCGTGGCCGTCACCAAGTACGCTCAAATCGACCAGGTGCTGGCGCTCCTCGATGCCGGCTGCCGTGACCTGGGCGAAAGCCGTCCGCAGGAATTATGGCACAAGGCCGACGAGCTGGATAAGCTGCGGGCGGATTCGGACGTTCGCTGGCATTTGGTCGGACCGCTGCAAAGAAACAAGGCGCGGCGCACCCTGCCGTATGTTTCGCTCATCCACTCGGTCGAAAGCTGGCGGCTGTTGGAAGCGATCGACCGATTGGCATCCGAGCGAGGCCGCCCCACCGCCGTTTTGCTGGAAGCGAACGTGTCGGGCGAGGCCGCCAAGCATGGTTTCGCGCCCGAGGAGTTGCCGCCTCTCGTCGATCGGCTGCCTGCTCTCGCACACGTGCACGTTCGTGGGTTGATGACCATCGCAGGACTTTCCGGTGTAGCAGACGAAGCTCGCCGCGAATTCGCACGGCTGCGCAAGCTTCGCGATGAGATGCGCGCGCGGACAAGCGGAGCGTCACCGGAGCGAGTTGCGTTCGAGGAACTGTCGATGGGCATGAGTGGCGATTTTGAGATCGCCATCGAGGAGGGAGCCACGCTGGTGCGCGTCGGCTCGGCCCTGTTCGAGTAAGCGGCGACGCCTTCCGGGTAAGTTGTCAACGGGCTGAGCCGCCATCGCGTTCACGTAAGAAGGTAACGAGCCAGAACTCGATGATCCACCTCCAGCGCCATCGCGACGGTGTCGTGCTGCCTGTGCGTGCCACCGCCGGCGCGCGTCGCGCCGGGATAGGCGGCGAGCACGACGGCGCGCTCAAAGTGTCGGTTACGCAACCGGCCGAGAAGGGAAAGGCCAACAAGGCGATTCTCACCCTGCTGGGCAAGGCGCTGGGACTGTCCAACGACCGCATCGAGCTATTGAGCGGCGCCACAACCCGACAGAAGCGCGTACTCATCCGCGACGCTTCGCTTGAAGAGCTGGCAACGCGGCTAGACAACTTACTCGAGCAGCATCCGCCTGACCGGTAGGCCGCAGAAAGATCCCCGCGAATTCTTATCGCGCAAACATGCTTGTCATGTCTTGCGAATCGGGCCACCCTTGTAGAGGCTGGACCTCGCATCTATCATTGATTAGCGTGCTAACTATCGAGCGATTGGGGGGGCCTTGCAGCGTCGCATCGCGCCTGACCGACAGACGGATTGATGTCCCGCGCATGACCTGCGCTCATGTCGCACCAATCTCGTCGACTGTGTGGCGAAAGGCGGGCATTTCGGCTTGTCCCAAATCCGTTCAAAGAAGGGGACAGGCAAATTTCGCTCAGGGGGCTCCGGTGAGTAAAACTGTTTCCGATGGCTTCGAAACATGAGCCCGTCCCCCCACGGTTCTGGGATCGGCTCTTATTTAGCGCTGCGATGTTGAAGTCACCGTGGCACGTTCGCTTGAGAGTCTCGCCGCGCAAGAGCATTGCGCGCATGCTCGCGCTCTTGCTCGTTACGGTGTTCGCCGTGGCCGTGATGGTGGCCAGCGGTGGGCGATGGTGGGGACTTCTCGGCCAGCGCGCCGAGGAGCCGACCGCGGCCGACAATCACGACGAGCTTACACCTGCTCCCGTCGCCGTTCGCCGACTTGAGCAGGAAACGGTCGAGCTCACCGAAACCTGGTCGGGAATGATCCGGCCGTTCGAGCGTTTCAGCTTCGCCTTCGAGTCCGCCGGCCGTATTGAGACGCTCGGTAAGGACGACGACGGCGCCGATCTCGATCTCGGCGCGCGGGTCACACAAGGCCAGGTGCTGGCCGTGCTCGACCAACGAATCCTCTTGGCTCGTAAGCAGGAAGCCAATGCCCGGCTCGAATTGGCTCAGGACGAACTGCGCCGCGTGCGCGATCTGCACGAGCGCACGCCCGGCGCCGTGTCGGAGGTCGAGATGCGCCAACGCGAGACGGACGTAATCGTCGCCCAGGCACAGGCCGCGCAGACCGAAAAGGAGCTGGAAGATGCCACGTTGCGCTCGACGGTCGACGGCGTGATCTCGCGTCGCTTCGTCAAGCCGGGCGAGTCGGTCAACCCGCGCCAGGCGGTGTTCGAAGTCGTGCAGGTCGACCGCTTGCTATTGGTGGTCGGCGTTCCCGAATCGCGCATCGCCCGGCTCGTTGCGCGGCAGCGCGATATCGAACGGCGGCGTCGCGAGGCCGATCGCCTTACGCGAGTCGGGGGCGTGCCCGACCACGATCGAGAAGACCTTGTATTCAAGACCTACGTGACGCCGGCCGGCAACAATGTATTCAATCCACAGGCCCAGCCTCTGATCGGCGAGGTGTACCGCATTGGAGAGACGTCGGACGACAAAACGGGCTTGTTCGAGGTCGAGGTCCTTTTGGAGAACCGCGAGGGGCGCTTGCGCCCGGGCCAGATCGCGCTGGCAAAAATCGTAACCGACCGCCGCACGGCATATCGCTTCGACTCGTCGAGCGCCGTCTTCCGCGAGAACCGCGCGTATCTTTACACGGTGCAAGGGCCCGGTAACGTCGCGCCCGCGGCGTCGGACGGTGATGCTGCAACGGCGAATCTCCGTGCCCGAGTGTTCGAGCTGGAACCGGGCAATTACGTCGAGCAGGGATTCGATCTGATCGTCTTCGAGCTGCCGCCCGAGCACCGCACGATTGTCACTCGTGGGCAGCACCGCCTGGTCGACGGCCGCCCGGTGGAGATTGTGCCCGATGCGAGCGGCAACGAAGAGCCCGCGGACGCGGCTGCCCAAACGGTCAACCAGTCTGCCACTTTGGCCGACGTGCGGCTGCCATGAAAATCACCGAAAAGGCCATCGACCACCCCCGCTGGGTGATCACCATCGGCGGGCTCATTCTCGCGCTGGCTGTCGTCGCCGCGCTCGACATTCCGATCCAGCGCACTCCCGCCATTACCAAGGCGGTCATCCTCGTGGCGGTGCCCCATCCTGGCGCCCAGCCCACCGAGGTTGAGGAGCAGATCACCCGCAAGATTGAGGACAAGCTCTATCGCCTGAGCGACGTCGACTACATCGCCTCGACCAGCATGCGCAGCTCGAGCATCACGCAGGTGGTGTTCCTCGACGGCGTCGATCCCGAGACCGCCCGGGGCCAGGTGAAAGACCTGGTTGACGAAGTGCGCCGCGAGCTGCCGGCCGGTCGCGAGGTGGTGCCCATCGTCACCGACATCGACTTCGAGAGCTTTCCGCTGATGGTCGTCAACCTCGTCGTACCCGACGGATTCGACGAGCGCTCGCTCAAGCAGATCGCCGAAGAAGTGCAGGACGATCTGGAGACCGTGCCCGGCGTGGCCAGCACGCAGATTTTCGGCGGCCGCGAGCGCGAAATCCACATCGACGTGAACGTCGACCTCGCCATGCAGCACGGCCTGACACTGGGCGACTTCCGCCGGGCGCTGGCCGAATACCACGCCGAGCTGCCGGGCGGGCCGCTCGAAACCGGCGACTTTGAATTCCAGGTCCGCAGCGACACCAAGTTCCGCAACGTCGACGACATTCGGCAGGCAGTAGTGAAGCAGGAGGAAGATCGCGTCCTACGCGTCGGCGACCTGGCTGAGGTAAGCGACACCTACCGCCGGTTGAAGAACGTGGCTTATCTGAACGGCAAGTCCTGCGCCACGATCATCGTCTACAAAGAATCGAACATCAACACGCTCAAGACCGCCCAACTCTTGCACCGCCGCGTCGACGATTTGGGTGGGCAGTACCCCGCGGTGCAGTTCTTTATCACGCGCGACACTTCCGACGAAATCTCCCTGATGTTCCGCGTGCTGGGTTCGAGCTTTGTGTTCGGCGCGATGCTCGTGTTGCTCATCTTGAGCTGGACCATGGGCCTGCGAATCTCGCTGCTGGTGTTGTTGGCCATTCCGCTCAGCGCGGCCGCCGCGATCGCCTGCCTCTATTTCGGCGGCATCCCCGTGTCGAACATGGTGATCTTCTCATTCATTCTCGTCATCGGCATGGTGGTCGACGGCGCCATCATCGTCGCCGAGAATATCCACCGGCACATTGAGATGGGCGAGGAACCCGTCGTGGCCGCCAAAGCCGGCATCAACGAAGTCGCCCTGCCCGTGGTGATGGCCGACTTGACCACCATCGCCGCTTATCTGCCCATGGTGCTGGTGCCGGGCATCATGGGCGACTTCATGCGCGTAATGCCCATCGTGGTCAGCGTGGCGTTGGGCGGTTCGATTCTGGTCGACCACTTTCTCATCCCCACGCTCGCAGCTCGTTGGTATTCGCGTAAACGGCCGGCTCGGAGCGCCTCGGCTTTCCACACGGGAGTCGCGCAATCCGGCGATGCCATCGAGGCTGCCGCGCCCCCCATCGCATCGCACGGCTTGTTGGCGCGCTGCTACGCCGCGATTCTGGAATGGTCACTCGACAACCGCTGGGCCATTGTGGTGTGCAGCGGGCTGGCCGTGCTGTGGGCCTGCTTCATGCTGAATCGTATCGGCTTCACGTTCTTTCCCCCCAGCGATCGCGGTCAATTCGAGGTGAAGTTCGAACTACCGCTGGGCCACAGCGTCGAGCAGACCGTTGCCGCGTCGGAAGTCATTCTCGAGCCACTGCGCGAGCTCGAAGAGAACGGCGGCGACGTGGTGCACTTTGTTTCGGCCATCGGCTCGTCGGAAGGGTTGTCGACCCGGCTCGACAACGACCCGGCGGTTGGCCCCGAGTTCGGCACCATCATCGTGCAGTTGCTTTCGCCGTTGGATCGCACGCGGCACGAGGACGACGTGATCCGCCAACTTCGCCGCGGCATCGAAGGGAACCTGCACCGAGTCCCGGGTATGAAGTACTCGATCGTCAAAGTCGAGGAGGGTCCGCCCGGCGGCGCCGACGTCGCGGTCCGCGTCACCGGCGAGGACCACGACCAGCTCGGACGCATCGCCGAGGAGATTGCCGAGCGGCTCCACAACGTGCCCGGCACGCTCGACGTGAACACCGACTACCGCGCCGAGAACCCCGAAATCGTGGTCGACCCCGACCCGGCGATCCTCCCCTTCTACAACATCACCAAGACCCAGGTGTCGCAGGCTGTGCAGATGGCCGTGACCGGCGACAACTCCATACTCCTGAGCATCGGCGACGAAGACGTGCCGCTCCGCTTGCAGGCTGCCCCGCAGTACCGCCAACACCGCGAGAGCCTCGAACGGCTCATGCTCTCCGGACCCACGGGGCGCAGGGCCACCATCGGCGAGGTGGCGCACCTCCGCCGCGTCATGGGCGTTTACGCCGTCAACCGCTACCAGCACAAGCGAGCCGTCGTCGCGCGGTGCGACGTAGAGGAGCCAACCCGCCCGGATCAGGTGTTCGACGTGCTTCGCGCGGATATTCTGCCCGACGTGGGCTTTCGACCGGTGCCCGGCAACAACATGGCCTTTATCGGCGCCGCGGGCACGCCGGTCGAAGGGCTGCGGGCCACCTTTACCGGCGAGAACGAAGAGCGCGACAAGAACTTCGCCTACCTCGTGCGGTGCATGGTCATCGCCGTGGTGCTGATCTTTGCCCTGCTGGTATTGCAGTTCAACAGTTTTCGACAGCCGTCGATCGTCATGCTCGCGGTGCCACTGAGCTTTGTGGGAGTCATCGCCGGCATGTGGCTGTGCCATTTCCCCTTCAGCCTGGCCACGTTTATCGGCCTGGTGAGCCTGGCGGGCATCGTCGTCAACGACGCCATCGTGTTGGTCGACTTTATCAACCAGGACCGCAAGCGAGGCTTACCGCTTCGGGCGGCAATTCTCGACGCGGGCGTCACGCGGCTGCGGCCCGTGCTGCTCACTACTGCCACCACGGTGGGGGGCCTGCTACCCTTGTTTCTTAACTGGTCGGGCGGCGCCGAGTTCTGGCAGCCGCTAACCGGCGCCATTATTTTTGGACTCTCGTTCGCCACCGTGCTGACGCTCGTCGTCATCCCCGTGAGCTACAGCTTTCTCTACAACCGCGACTACCGTGCGAGTCGAGCAGCGTAGAGTCAAGAGTCGAGAGCCCGACAAGCCCACCGACTGCCGTCGTTGGGTTCCGCCCGCCGCCGAACACGCGCCCTCATCTCTGCTTGCTATCCGTGCCTCTCCGCGGGTATGATGCCGTGAGGTGAATTTCCGCTGCCACACTTGGTTCCTTCGGCTTGAGGAAGGATTTACAGACATGACTGTTCACTCGAGAGTTGCCTTCGCTCGCTTCGGTGCCGCCCTGGCTGCGGCGCTCGCGATCGTGAGCGGCTTGGCTGCGAACTCAGCGCGAGCGCTCACCGTCGAAGAAGCGGTCGAGATATCGCGCGTCACCGGGCGGCCCATCTTTGCCCTCGGCGGCACCGCCACGTGAGGCCGCTGCGTGGCGCTGATGAAGCGGCTCAACACCGACCGCTCCCTGGCGCCGCTGGTGGCACAGTTTGTGCCCCTGAAGATCGACACGCAAACACCCGAGTGGCAGGCCTGGGCCCGGAAGTATCCCCACGAAGGGACCGCCATCCCCATTCTGTACGTCGTTCGCGCCGACGGAACCAAGATGTACGCGCAAAGCAATGCGCTGCCAGACGACGCATTGGGGCCCTTCCTGCTCGCATCGCTGCGCGAAGCAGGACGCATACTGAGCGCCAGTGAGTTGGAAGCCATCCAAAAGGCCGCAGAAACGGCCCGCGCCGCGCAAGAGCAGGGCGATACGTTCGCGGCCGTGAAGGCGCTCGCCGGCCTCAAGAAGATCGGGACTCCCGGCGAGCTCGGCAGCTACGCCGCCTCGGCCATTGCGGTCGACCAGCTTGCCGCGCAGCTAAACGAACAGGGAAAGTTGGCTTTGGCCGATGCCGAGGAAAAGCTCGCCGGCGACGACCCCCTGGCCGGCGCACTGGCACTCGTCGAAGTGAAACGCATCTATGCGCTGCTCCCTTCGCTGAAGTCCGAGGTCACCAGCGCGTACACGCAGCATGAAAGGGACGCCGACACGAAAACCCTGTTGGCGCAGGCGGCGGCATTCGACCGCGCGAAAACCCTTGCTTCCGAAACCCGCACGCGGCGACAGGGCATCGCGTCGCTCGAGCGAATTGCGGCCCAGGATGCCAATCCCGCGATTGCCGAACTGGCGCGGGCGGAGTTGGCGAAACTCCAAGGCGATCCCGAGGAGCCGGAAGTCAAGTTTTCGGTGGTCGAGGTCGAGGAATCCGCCGCCGAACCGCTCCGCACCTGGACCGACAGCACGGGCAATTTCAAGATCGAGGCCAAGTTCGTCGCGGTCGAAGAAACGGAAGTCGTGCTCGCCCGCGAGGACGGCAGCACGCTCCGCGTGCCGCTGGAACGGCTCAGCGAAGCGGACCAGAACTACGTGAAGGGCCGCGCCGCACAGCCCTGACCCGCTTACAGTATCGTCATTCCCGCGAAGGCGGGCATCCAGGGAATCGGTGAATAGGCGTGCCCAAGCCCACGGACTCCTGTCCGTGGGTTCCGCGCAGTTCGCGCAATCTCACGCCTCCGGTCCCAGCGCCTTATCGACTGCCTTCTTGAACTCCTCGCCGATGTCGACCTCGAACGGCTCCTCGGGTACTTCGGCCTTATCGGCCAGGTCCTTCAGGTCCTTCAAGAACGCCTTCAGCTCGTCGTCGGTGATGCGCTCCTTGAGTTGCCTTTCGCCGTTGGGACCGGCGGTCGAGATGCGATCCATGGCCCGCTGAATCGAATTCTGCGAAATCGTTTTCTCGTACACGCCCCGCGCAGCCCGCTGCAAGGCAAGTCGCGCGTCCTTCTTTTCCTGATCGCTCAGCCCCGACGGCTCGACGTACTTCTTTTCGGCGCCATACACCATGGCCAGGGCGAATAGCGGCGATTCCCCCAGGTTGCGCAACACTTCGCCGACCTTGTCGCCGTCGATCTTGCCCTCTTTGTAGGCATCGGTCACGCGGTCGATCTGGGCGATGACTTCCTTCTTGTCCTCGTCCGTCATCTCCGAATCTTCGACGGCTTTCACAACAAAGCCGCGCGCCACGTCGGCCACGATCTGCTTGGCGCGACTGACCATGTACCAAATGCCCAGACCGCACAAGAGGGCGCTCACAACCATGGCGCCTACGCAGCCCAGCGCACAGCCCAGCGCCGTGCGACCGCCGGAACCGCCCGTCGGTGGCGGCGGAGGATATCCCGGTTGCTGCGGCCCGTATCCTTGCTGATACGGCGGGTAACCCTGCTGCGGCACACCTGACTGCGGCTGCGGAGGACCGGGCTGCCCGCCGAAGGGAGTGTTGCCGTAGTTGCTCATAAAGTACCTCTCGCTCGCGTTGTCGCAAATCAAGAGTCGGATTTCGGAGTCATGAAGTCGGAAGCGGGCAAACGCAAGAAGAATAACCCGCGTCGACTATCGGCGGAAGGCGCCGCTTACTTCCTGTTCTTCGCTGGCGGGCGGGCGATCTTGGCCACCGCACTCGCGGGCTTGCTGTTGCGCCTTCATCGCCGCCGCCTCATCGCTCAACTTCATTTGGGGTCCTGGTCCGAAAAACTGAACGTCGTCGACGGAGTTCATGCTAGGCGGTAAGAGCTCGTGAGGCGGCGTTGGCTTCGATTTGCACCCTGACATGCCCAGCACAAGCCCGACAAGCAACGTCGGCACCAGCACCGAGAGGGCTCTCGTGAAAGTACGCCATCCGACCATTTGGTCACGGCGTCCGAAGCTGACATCCATGTCATGTCTTCGATGCTATGATGAAAAGCCGTTGTGAATCGGCGAAAGACCCGTCCGGGTTCGTGGTGCGTATCGTACGAACTTTCGGGCGACACGGCACTGGCAATTGCCGGCCCAGTTCCTACCGCATCGAGTTCTTGGGCCCCGTCGGAAGGCGCCGCGACGTCTATCCCAGCGCCTGCTTTTCCCTGATGGCGGCGACGCTCGCGGCGATGAAGTCGTGATTCTCGGGCCAGCGTTTGGCGGCGTACTGGTACGATTCGATCGCGGCATCCCAGTGGCCCAGCTTGTCGAGTTTCGACGCCGCGGACAGCGCGTCCTCGGGATTGGTGTAAAACTCCGGGTCACGATCGATCAATTTGGTGCGGGGGCGGATTAACAGCCAGATCACCAGGCACAGTGGGCCGAGAAAGAAAAGCAAAGTGAACAGCGCTACCACGAGATAGCCCGTCTGTCCGCGACGCTGTGCATCGCCAATCGCCCAGGCGCCCGGCGCGATCACGTAAAGGAACCAGCAAATCGTGGAGATGCTGAGAAAGAGTATCGAACCGACGACCCACGCCACCTGCGCGAAGTCGACCTGCCAAACGGTCGGCCGCAGCGCAACGCCGAATATCATTTCAGCGGCCAACACGATACTGAGGTTTGTTTCTCGAGGTTAGCTCGAACTAATGACGCCGCTGAACGGCATTGCCGTTCCTATCCCGATGCTTGCGGCGGCACGCGCGGCAGCGAACGGCGGTGGCGTACAGCGAGCCTTTGGCCACTTCGTAGTACCACTTCTGCTGCGCGCCGGTCCACACCTCTTGGCGGCCGCAGTCGATGCACGTGAACTCGACGTCGACGTA
>CAYQAJ010000063.1:0-10867 GCA_964415245.1 uncultured Pirellulaceae bacterium
AGGCTCGTACGTACACAGCGAGCCCGGCGCGTGCAGAACGCCGGGGGGGATCAACCAGCCGGTGCCTCGCTTCAGGCGGTAGGCTCGCGACAGGTCGAGAATGCCGTTGTCCCCCTTGTTCCAGTTTTCGAGGCAGCGGCGGACGTCGGCTTTCGTGGTGCCCGGCTCCAGCCCCATGAACGTGTACGAGAAGTTGTTGTCGACGTTGTTGTACTGCGGGGCGAAGTAGTAGCTCTCGGGCTTGCCTTCCTGGCCGGTGAGGGCGGCGTGCTCGAAGCTCTGGTGCATGTGGTGGGGAATGGGCCCCATGTTGTCGAAGAACTTGGAGTACACCGGCCAGCGGCTGTACTTCTGGAACAGGTCGCCGCCGATGAGCCGCTTGCCCGACTCGGCCACCGCGTCGCGCAGCGTGAAGTGCTGCCCCTGGAACGAAACGAAGCTCAGCCCTTCGTGCCACACGCGACCTTCGTTGGCCGCTTCGGTGGCGCTGCTGAACCAGCGCTCATCGATGCCGCCGCGATCGGCCCCGTAGGCGTACAAATCGTCGGGGTGCAGCTTCAGGCGGCGGCCGGGGTGCAAAAAGCTGCGCGGCACCCAGGTGGGAGTGAGGCGCAACAGGCCCTGGCCCGCATCGAGCGCTTGGTCGAGTACGGCGGCTACGTTATCGCCCTTGACGACGGTGGGTGAGATCATGGTTGGCAATGGCTCCGGGTGTCAGCGAGATAAACGAGCGGCGGCAGACCACTCTGCGATGTACCGGTCGATAGGCGCCGCCGTGGCGCAGGGCCCCGATCGGCCGTGCGGCACGTATGCACGTGCGTCGAGCCCAGGCGGGGCAACAGACCGTTTGTTGTATTGGGTTTTCGCGCCCCTTTCAAGTAAACGGCGCGTGTGTGAGGGGGCGCGTGATCGGGCCGATTCGTCGCCAATCGGTTCCGGCCGCGACTGGAAACGCGCGCGCCGGGCCGTTACATTGGCCGTTCCTGACAATCGCGCCGTCTTGCCGCCTAGCGCAAGCCAATTCCTCGTACGTGGGAGCGACCGAGATGGCTCTCGAAAGCACCGTGCTCACCGACAGGGAGAGCCACACCTGGCTCGAATCGTTTCAGCTCGCCGCCAACGACGTGGGCGCCCGTTCGCCGTTCTCGGTGCACAAGCTCAACTTGCGGGGTGGACTGCGCGACGGCGTCGACATGATCGAAGTCGATAACGGCCGGTTCTTCTTCGCCGTGCTCCCCACCCGCGGTATGGGAATCTGGTACGCCGCACTGCGCCAAGAAGACAAGTCGCTGGTGCGAATCGGCTGGAACTCGCCGGTGAAGGGGCCCGTGCATCCTCAATTCGTGTCGCTGTCCGAACCGAGCGGACTGGGTTGGCTCAACGGTTTCGACGAGCTGCTGGTGCGCTGTGGATTGGTGAGCAACGGGGCGCCCGACTTCGATGAGAAGGGGCAGCTCCTCTACCCGCTGCACGGACACATCGCCAACCGCCCCGCGCACAAGGTCGAAGTGGGCTACGACGACGCGGCGGAAGAGCTCGTGATAACCGGCGTCGTCGACGAAACGCGGTTCCACTTCGCCAAGCTGCGCCTGGCCACCACAATTCGGACGAAACTGGGCGAATCGGGATTTCGCATCCACGACGAAATCACGAATCTGTCCAGTTTGCCGACCGGCATCGAGCTCTTGTACCACGTGAATTTTGGGCCACCGCTGTTGGACGCCGGGGCGCGAGTCGTCGCGCCAATTCAAGCGGTCGTGCCGCGCAACGCCCGGGCGGTCGAGGGGATCGGCCAGTGGAACCACTTCGCGGCCGAGGAGCCGGGCTATTCGGAGCAGGTGTACTTCGCCGAGTTGATCGGCGGAAAGGAGGGCAAAACGCAGGCCATGCTGCGAAACGCTCACGGCACGCTGGGTGCAAGTTTACACTTCAGCCCGAAGGAGCTGCCGTGCTTCACGCTGTGGAAAGACACGGCGGCCGCAGCCGACGGCTACGTTACCGGTCTTGAGCCTGGGCTGAATTTCCCCAATCCACGGTCGTACGAGGAGAGCCAGGGGCGAGTGCTGACGCTCAAGCCCGGCGAGACCCGATCGTTCGACGTGCGGTTGGAGATTCACGGCAGCCCGGCGGAGGTCGAAGCGGCTGAGGCGGCGATCGCTACCTTACAGGGAGGATCAAAACCGAGGGTGTTCGAGAAACCGCAAAAGGGCTGGTCGCCGGCGGAGTGATAAAACCATTGACTGGGAGTTTGTTCGGTCGCTTCGGTCGATGTCGGGGTTAATGAGATAGCGTCCGGTGGCGCGAGCGCTTTTGCATGCGCGCTTGTCGCCTACGTGCCGGCTCCACGGCCGAGGAAGATCCGCCACGTAAATGTTTTGTTGGCATAGGGATAAGATGACAACCAAGTGGCCCCAATGGCCACTTCCCGCGACGCGCGCCAAGGGAAAAGCGTCGCAACGTCGCCGTAGTAGGAACTCTTGCGCTCGACTACGATAGAACTTAGTGGCGCCGGTTCGCCCATCGACTCATCTCTGAGGGAGACTTTCGCCGTGTCCCACCAGTCACTTCCGCTCGCCCGTGCAACCAGCCGCACGACCCCCCACCGTCGGGTGGTTTGGCTGCTCTCGCTCTTTGCCTTGATGGCCGCGCTGATTCCGGCCCAGGCCAAGGCGGCCGATCGGGCGTTTGTCGGCGTGTTGGCACTGGCCGTCGAACCCGATGGCGTCAAGGCCGTGGGACTTTCCGACGATTTGCGCGACAGGATGCTGGCGATCATCGACCAGCGCGAGAAAGAAGCCCTCGAATTGGTCCTCAAGATCAAGGACCTTTCGCCCGAAGAGCAGGCGGCCAAGCTGAAGCCGTTTGTGGAGGAGTCGGAGCGGATGGGCATGTCCTTGCTCGGGCCGGCGCAGCGTGCGCGGTTGGCTCGGTATCGCATCGCGCACGATGGCTTGCAAACGTTGGCCGAAGAGGACATCGCCGAAAAGCTAGGGTTATCCAAAGAGCAAACGGCCCAAGTCGGCGAATTGCTCGCTGGCCGCAAGGCCGACCTCGCTACCGGCGAAAATCCCGAGCATGTCGTTCACGCCGAGTACGAACGCAAGTTGGCCGCAGTGCTCTCGCCCGAGCAACGTGCCGTGTGGGAAGAACTGGCCGGCCTTGCGCCGGCAGTCGCCGAGATCGAGTCCGACGACGCGACCGGCCGCACTGCCGACACGGACCCCGATGCTGGCACCGGCGAAGCGGCCGAAACCGGCGACGAGCCCGCAACGTCCGGTCGCGTCGCGGACACTCCGACGCGCCCCAGTCCCGGAGCGCAGCAGGGGGGAAGCACCAGACCATTTGGCTCGAGTCGCAAGGGCTGGTTCTCCGACGGCACAGCGGCAAAAGACCCGGCCAATCTGGTTCCTCTCGATGAGCGCCGCCTGCGGTTTAACTTCCGCTACGAACCGTGGCAGGACGTCATCGAATGGTTCGCCGATCAGAACGATCTGGCGCTGCAGGGCGAGACGTTTCCCGACGGTACGCTCAACTACACCGACAATCACACCTATACGCCTCGCGAAGCGATCGACTTGATGAACACCGTGCTTACGACAAAAGGCTACACGCTCGTGCTGCACGAGCGGATGCTGGTCGTCGTGAATCTGGAAGACGGTATTCCCCCCTATCTCGTACCTCAAGTGGTGGTGGGAAAGATCGACACCGTCGGCGAGCACTCCCTGGCTAAGGTCCTGTTTACGCTTACCAATGCCACGGCCGAGGGCGCCGAAAAGGAAATCAAGAACCTGCTCGGCCCCGAGGGAAAGATCGTCGTCATGCCCAATGCGAAGGCGTTGTTGGTGACCGAGGCCGGCGGCCGGCTGCGCACCATTGCCCGCGTGATCGAGAAGCTCGAAGAGACCGGCTTACAGACGCTCAACAATGTCATCGCCATTCCGCTTAAGAACGTGACGCCCGAGGAAGTGCTCGCCGTCGCCCGTCCTTTAATGCGTTTGGACGAAAACGGCAGCGCGGCCGACGGCTCGATCACCATCGCGCCCGACCCGTTGGGCACGCGGTTGTACGTCAGCGGCAAGCCCGAGATGGTGGCCCGGCTGAAGGAGATCATCGGTCTGGTCGACGAGTTGCCCGACGGCGGGGGTGCGTCGTCGATCGTCACGCCGCAACTCGAGGTTTACAACGTTGCGCCGGCCGACCCCCAAACCGTACACGACGTACTGAGCGTACTCTTGGGCGGCGTTCCCGACGTGCGGCTGGCCACCGACCCGGTGAGCGGCAGCCTGGTGGCTTGGGCCCGACCCGATCAGCACCGCACGATCCAGGCCACGATTACGCAGATGCAACTCGAAGCCGAGCAGGTGGTCGTGATTCAGCTTCGGCGGCTCGATCCGCTGGTGGCCGTGACGCTCATCAAACAGATATTCACCGACGTCGAAAACCAGAACAATAACTCAGGCCGCGGACGCCGCAACCCGACGCCGCCGCAGCGAACGGGACCCCGGGTCGACGCCGATCCCACCACGATGCAGCTTGTCGTCCGTGGCCGTCAGGCTGAGATCGACCAGATTAAGGCGCTCATCGCCCAGCTCGATCCCGAAACCGGGACGGGTGTGGCCGGCGAACGACTCCCATTTCGTATCCTTTCGTCGAGCCAAGGTGCTGCCCGTGCGGCTATTGAGCAGGCCGATTTGATCTGGCCCACTTTGAATCGTCGCAACATGATCCGCACGGTTAGTCCTTCCTCCTCCACACGATCAACGTTGGAGGAGCGGAGCGGCTTCTCGCGGCAGCGACAAGAGGAAGAGGAGCCTGACCAGCCCGCGACCGACGGATCAAACGACGAGCCTGCGACGGCGCCTCCGGCCACGGGCAACCCGAGGCCCTCGTCGGGCACGCGTCCGGCACGTCCCGTGGGTCCTGCCCGTCCGCAAGGTCTGCCCGAAGCCAGCAAGGGGCAGTCCCCGGGCAAGCCCGATGCCAACGAGCGCCGATTACCCGTCGCGCGGCGATACGGAAACTGGGCGGATCGCGAGACACCGGTTCTCGCCCTGGGGGACACCGAGTCCGTAGTTCCCGACAAGCAATTGGCGCCCGAGGCACCGGCGGATAGTGCTCGCGCTCGCGCCATTCGGGCCGCAATCGAGGCTCAGGCAAAGGCTCAGGCGCAGGATCAACCGTTGGCGGATGACGACGCGCAACCTGCGCCGCGAACGGGCACGGTGCCCGACGGCTTGCCGCAGGCTCCGGCCGACATCATTGTCACCATCACGCCCAACGGCATCGTGATCGCCTCGGACGACCTCGACGCCTTGGACGACTACGAGGCGCTGCTGCAAACCTTTCTCAGCCAGGCGAGCTCCAGCACGCAGCCCGTGGTTTTCTATCTCAAGTACGCGCCCGCCGATGTGGCCGCCGACCTGTTGCGCCAGATCATCACCGGCGAAACGCTCGACGAGGGCGGCGGCGGCGGGGGCCTGATCGGCGACATGGCCGCCGACATGCTGGGCAACGTAGGAGGCGGATTGCTTAGCAGCCTTTTGGGCTCGGGAGGCACCGGCTCCTCGTCGTCGATTCTGCCCGGCGGCCTCACCATCGTGCCCGACACGCGAATGAATATGCTCATCGTCAACGGCACTCCCGCCGAGCTGGACCTGATCGAACAGTTGCTGGTGATTATCGACCGTGAGGGCCCCGATGAGCCTCCGGAGACCAAGGGCCGACCGCGGCTGATTCCCGTTCACTACACCAGTGCCGAGGAAATCGCTACCGTCGTCCGCTCGCAATACGCCAGCCGCATCGAGGGCGCCGCTGGTGGGCAACAACGGCAGCCTTCGCCCGAGGATTTCATTCGCGCCCTGCGTGGCGGCGGGCGGGGCGGTCGCAACGGCGGCGGTGGTGGGCGCGATTCGCAAAACGCCCAGGTCACGATGTCGGTCGGCGTCGACGCCCGCAGCAACTCGCTGGTCGTCACCGCGCCCGAGCCGCTGTACCAAGAGGTGGCCCAATTGGTGCGGGATCTCGATGAGGCGGGCGCCGGGTCGAACGACGTGATGCGGGTCATTTCGCTCAGCGGCACCAGCCCCAGCCTCGTGCAGCGTGCGCTGACCTCGGTTGTCGGATCCAGCGCCAGCACGACCCTGACCGGTCGCAGCACCACCACCACGCCACAGTCGCCGCAGCAGCAGTTCGGCGGGGGCAATGCGGCTGACCAGTTTCGCAACCAGGCGATCATGAACGCCATTCAGGGAGGCGGTGGCTTTGGCGGACGAGGCGGCGGCTTTGGCGGACCGGGCGGCGGCAACTTTGGTGGCCAGGGTGGCCCTGCATTCGGTGGTCAGGGCGGCGGACGCGGCAACTTCGGTGGCCAGGGCGGCGGACGCGGCAACTATGGCACGCAAGGCAGCGGTCGTGGCGGCCAGAGAGGATCGACCGGCGGCAGCCGACGTGGACGCTAGGCAGCCCCTCGACGCAACGCTCGACTTCCGATTCGTTCCCGTCACGTCGAACATTCCAGCACGCCATTCGGCCGCAGCCGACCGACTTCCCCTGCGCGGTCGTGGGCGTATCGCGCCTCTTCTCGTCCTGTCGTACATTCCGTAGCGGCACCCCTCGCAAGCAGCGGGCTGAGTTGGCACGTGCCACGGACATGCTTATGCTGCGCTGATGACGGGCCACGCCTCCGCACGGAGAGTCGACATGCTTTTCATGGTCGAGCTGCACTACGCCGAGCAGCATCGCGACGAGGCGCTGCGGTTTTTCTGGCAACACGGAAAAACGGGCCACCCGGGCAACGTAACGCTCCAAGAGTTGTGGGTGGCGACGCAGGACCGTGTTGCTTATGCGCTCGTCGACGCTCCCGACTTAGCGCAGGTCGCCCAGGCAGGCAAGCCGCTCGAACCGTTCGGCACGCTCACGATTCGACAGGTAACGAGCGTCGATGAGATCTAGCGGCGTCGGCGCGGGAGTGCTTAGCTTGCGTCGACATCTCGATCAACGTGAACGACTGCACCCTCCCTCACGTCAAGAACTGCCTGAATCAGGGCTTATCGTAGCGCACCTGGTCGGTTGCCTCGTCGACGGCCTCATCGACCTGCACGTCGGTTACGCCGTTTTGTTCGGCGTGTTGCTGAGCTTTGGCGAAGGTGTCGCGCATGGTAGCCAGGGCACGCCGCCGCGTGGCATCGTCGGGAACGACGCCCGGCTTAAAGGCGAGGATGTAGAGCTGCTGGTCGTCGTCCAATGGGCGGCCCAGCAAATGCTCGACAGAGCGGCGGTCCTCGCCGGCCAGGTCGCTCACGATCAATCTTCGGGAGGGGTTATCGTGCATGCTCATATTATACGGCGCCGGCGAGCTTGGCGGTAAGAGAAGCAGCGAGGACCGGACAACTCCGTCAGTTCTTACCGCTCGACTTGCGCTCATTATTGACACGTCGCTTATCGTTCTGGTTCGGCCTTTGTGCATCCGGGTGGCAGTAGCAGCTTGCCACCGGTGTGACGTCGGCATGCGCCCAGGCCAGGCGGAGCTTTTCGGCGAGGGCTTCGGCGTCTTTGGTCTTCTCTTGTTTCGCCAGCGCCTGTGACAGGCCCAGCAGCGACCAGGCGTTGTTCGGGTGGCGGGCCAGGTCGGCGCGGTAGACGGATTCGGCTTCGGCGGCGCGGCCGTCGGCGAGCAATAGTGCGCCCAAGGCGTGCCGCACCGGCTGCATCCAGCCCGGCGGTTCGTCGTAGGAGAGGTTTTCCTCCATGTCGACGGCCTGGCGCAACAGCTCAAAGGCGCGGTCGGCGTGTCCTTCGCGATATTCCAGTTCCCCTTCGGCCATCATGCGAGACAGGGCGATCACTTCCTTGGCCGGATTGTTGCCGAGTTTCCAGTCGTCGGTGACCTGCTTGGCCACTTCGTCGAGCAGTTCGATTTCGCGCCGCGCTTCGCGCGTGCGGTCGAGATTCGACAGCGCCACCGATCGGGCGTAGTGCCACTGGGCCCGGCTCAAGAGCTGCCACTCTTCCGGCTCCGGCTCCTTCAGAATCTCGTCCCACTTGCCGAAGCGGATCATCACGTGCAGCGCCGTGGGCATAAAGCCGTCGGCGAAGGTGACGTACTTCTTCAAAAACTCGGGCGGGATGTTCGTTTCGATCTTGCGGGCCGCTTCGATGGCCGTCTGGTAGCGGCCCTCCATCATTGCAGAGTAGGCCAGAAAGTGGATGTTGTGCATGAAGTACAGGCTGTAGAAGTCGGGCGGCGGCGCGAGAGCGAAGTAGGCTTCGTCGGCTTTGATCGCCTTCTGGTTCGCCTCGACGGCTTCGGCATAGCGGCCCACGCGGATGTAAATGTGCGACGGCATGTGCACCAGGTGGCCCGCGCCGGGCACCAGCCCTCGCAAGCGGTCGGCGGCTGGCACGCCTTTTTCGGGCCAGGGCGAAGCCTCGATGGCGTGGATGTAGAAGTGGTTCGCCCCGGGATGGTTGGGCGTTTTGGCCAGCGTTCGCTCGAGGACGGCCAGCACTTCAAGAACCCGCCCCTTGGGCACTCCTTGGGGGGTCCACAGGTCCCACGGCTGCAGGTCCATAAGCGATTCAGCGAACAGGGCGCCCACGTCGGCGTCGTCAGGGAACTGGTGCCATACGGCTTCCATCGCGTCGGCGTATGCCTGGTCGAGGGAGGAGCGATCTTCGGGGGCGGGCCACTCGTATCGTTTGGCAACGGCGCGGACCAGCGCCTGCTCAACGGGCGATTCGTCGTCGAGCGATTGGATCGCCTTCTGTGCCGCGTCGTATGCCAGCTTGCTCTGCTCCTCGCTCATCTCGGGGTTGTTGATGTGCAGGCCGCGGGCATAGGCAGAGCCCCACCACGCCATCGCGCACGAGGGATCGATCTCGGCGGCTTTCTCGAACGAGCGGATGGCTTCGTCGTGATTGAAGCCGTACAGAAGTTGAATGCCCTGGTCGATCCACCGCTGCGCTTCGTCCGAGTCGGTGGTCACTCGCCGTTTGTACCCGTCGAAGCCGGGATAGAGCTTGACGGGGCGAACGGCAGTGTTGGCCGACTCTGTCTTCTGCGATGGCGGCTGGCTCGGCTCGTCGGCACGCAGCACGATCCCGGGCCACGCCAGCGGGACAAGAAGGCAGAGAGTGGCAATCGTTCGCGGCATGGTATCCTCCCTTCAAGGAGAGTTCCCGGGAGACAAAGCATTGCCGGCCGCCTTCGGCCAGGCAAGGGCCCATTGTAGAGGGAAAGGAGAGAGGGGCGCGCGAGGGCATGCGTATCGCGCGGTGCGCTCAGGGCCATCGTTGCCGAACTAGCATCGGCAGCGAGGCCGAATCAGTTTCCGCGACCGCGGCGTCCGCCAAAGTTGCCCTGCCCGCCGCCAAAGTTGCCTTGGCCGCCGCCGAAACGTCCGCCTCCATTGCCTCGATTGAATCCGCCGGGCCCGCCGAAACTGCCGGGGCTAGCGTCACCGCCGCGCGGCGCCAACGAGGTAGAAGTGGCGCGGGACGAGCTGCCGCTTCCGCCGCTCGTCGTGCTGCCGCGGGTGCCGGCTTTGGCCACGGAAGATTCTCCCAGCGCCTCGGCGACCGTAATGATGCCGTCGCCATCCAGGTCGTTCTTGGCGAATTCGGCCACCGTTTCGTCGTTCCAGGTGGTCGAGTACTCCCACATCTGAACCTGACCGTCGGCGTCGGCATCGCTGCGGGTGAACCAATCGGGCAATCCCTTGGGCAGCCGTTCGGTGGCGGTGAGAAAGCGCTCCGACTTTCGTCCGCCCGCGAGCTTGGGTCCTTCGACGACGTACGATTCGCCCGGCTCGGGTGCCCGCGCCGCGCTGCTCGACGAACCGCCGCTGTAGTTGTCGAGATACGCGGTCGCTTCCTCCAAGGTGACGATTCCGTCCTTGTTGGTGTCCCACTGTTCGGGATTGCCGCGGACGTTGGGCCACTCGTACTCTTCGAGCCGGCCGCTGCCGTCTTCGTCGTACTGGTTGATGAGGCTTTGTGCACCGCGGCGAATCTGGAAGCTGCCGTCCTCACCTCCTTCGCCGCCGCCGCGCGGGCCGCGTCCCCGGCCTCCGCCGAAACCGCCAGCACCGGGCCCGCCGGCGAAACGGCCTCCTCCCGCACGCGGATCGCCCGAGGGTGCTGAGTTCGTGGAGTTGCCGCTGGCGCTTGCACTTGCGGTTGCCGAAGCGGGGGTGAGTTCGCTGTCGAACCCGGGAGCGGTCTGCAATTCGCCGGTCGACACAAAGGCGAGGACGTCAGACTCCAGTTCGGTTGCGCTGGAGCTATCTCCGCCGTTATTGCGGTCGCCGTCGCCATTGCGGTTGTTGTTCGATTCTCCGGTGAGCCGATCGATAGGGATGGGTCCGCCGAGCTCGACGTTGGCCTGTTCGGCGAGTCGCTGCACGAATCGTTGGGCGCGTTCAGGCACTTCGTTGGGCTCGAGAATTCCGTTCTGGTTTTCGTCGAGACGGGTGAGGAAGTCGGCGGGGTTGAAGCCTCCACCTCCGCCCCACTGGCCCCCACCCCGATCTCCTCCGCCACGCTGGAAGCCGCCTCCACCACGCTGAAAACCGCCGCCACCCTGGTCTCCGCCGCCACCGCGCTGTCCGCCGCCACCACGACGCTGTGCCGCGGCCGGCTCCGCGGCGATGGCAATGATCGCGAGAATCACGGCGGCGATGTGTGCAGATAGCCTCACTCGCGGGTTCCTCTACGTGGAAAGGGACTTACGGCGCACTGTCGTGAGCGCACAACGCAACTCTGAGAGCAATGCCCTTAACAACATTAAACACCCGACACCCCCGTTAAGCTACGCATGTTTTCGTCATTTTTTTTGGGAAAACTGGGTAGGAGGCCCCCTGGTTCGTCG
>CAYQAJ010000063.1:10967-20152 GCA_964415245.1 uncultured Pirellulaceae bacterium
CGGGTTAATTACCTTACGCGGGTGGGCCGACGGTTCGACGGCTGGGAAGCGTGTGCTTTCAGCGGGTTCTGCCGCCCCGGCGCATGTCCGCTCGGTACGTGCCAGGGAGTGGCTAATGGGTGACGCGTCGCGCGTGCGACGACAGTCCTGTCGACACAATTCTGTTGGGGAGACATTCCGATGAAAGAGCGCAAGTGGAGTTGGCTGGGTGCGGCGGTGGCGGTATTGCTCGTGGTTGCCGTCGCGGTAGAAGCGGGGGCGCAGCAGCCGCCGCGTCGTGGTGGTGGTCGTCAATTCGGCGGCGGGCCCACGAACTTGCTGTCGAACGAAGCGGTGCAGCAGGATCTGGACTTGTTGCCCGATCAGATCGCCAAGATCGAAGAGGCCAACGCGGCGCGCCGCGAGGCGTTCGGCGGCGGCGGTCAGAACCTTTCGCGAGAAGAGCGCCAAGCGCAGTTCCAGGAAGCCAATGAGGCGTATCAGACGGCGATCGACAGTATTCTTTCTGATGGACAGAAGAAGCGGCTGGATCAGATCGCCCTACAGCAGCGCGTGCAGCGCGGCGGCATCGCCGGCGCGTTTACGTCGCCGGAAGTTTCCGAGGCCCTTGGCCTCAGCGAGGACGATTTGGCAGCACTCCGCGAGAAGGCCCGCGAGCTAGAACAAGAGCTGCGCGAAAAGGCCGCCAAGGATCGGGCGGCGGCGGTCGAGACCCTGATGAAGGAGCTCTCGTCCGATCAGACGGCCGCGTACAAGGGCCTGTTGGGCGAGCCGTTTGACGTCAGCCAGCTTGGCGGCGGCTTCGGCGCTGGTGGCCCCGGCGGCGGTCGCTTCGGTGGACAGGGTGGACAGGGCGGCCGTTTTGGCGCTCAAGGCGGACAAGGTGGTCGTCGAGGCGGACAGGGCGGCAACGCACGTCCCCAGAACTAACTGAGTAAGCCTTCGTCGCGCCCTCTCCCCGATACATGAGGGGAGAGGGCGACGGCGGGGGAACCCTGTCGCGCGATAGGCTTCCCCCGCCTCCAAGCAACCAGAACAGCAACGAATGGGGGGGTGATGGGGGAGCTGGCCTCGTGGCGTCGTCAGCTTACGTGAAACGCGCAAACAAAGAGGAAAGATTCAGTCCGTCTCCTATTTCCCTCTTTAGTGCTCCGTCTGACCGGAAGGCGGGCGGACGCTCACCTGACGGGAGTGGGGGCGCTGTGGCACGGTGATCCCAAAACCACGGCAGGGCGGCGGCCCGCCAACGGCCCGTCGAGTCGCGCATTGCGGCTCGACGCGAATGTCGCGCCCTCTCACACCACATCGCGAATCAAACGGGCGGATGAGCCAACCAGGCAGCCTCATCGGCCCGGTGGGCTGAGCGGCCCGGAGGGTGGTGCTGTGCGTTTGGGCCGGGAGCAAGCGTGGTGATCCGCGAACACAAGAACCCCATGGAAGCGGGCGAAATCCTACTAAAACGTGGCTTGATCAACTCGCGGCAGCTCGCGGAGACGCGCAGCGGCAACTTGGAAGGACTGCGCCTGATTGAGGCGGCGGTGGAGAAAGGTTTCGTGACGGAAGAACAGGCACTCAAAGCGCTGGGCGAAGAGGTGGGGCTCGACTACGTCGACCTGACGGCCACCGACGTCGACCTGTCGCTCTTGAAGAATTTCCCCCTCAAGCTCATTCACCGTCAGTCGCTGTTTCCCATCCGCCGCGACAACGGCCATCTCGTCGTGGCCACCAGTAACCCTTTCGACCTCTATCCCCTCGATGAAGCGAGCGCCGCCACCGGCCTGTCGGTCGTGCCCGTGCTGGCCGCGCGGCAGGAAATCTCGAAGCTCATCAAGCGGCACCTGGGCGTGGGGAGCGAGACGGTCGACGGCCTGATGGAGCAAACACTCGACGAGGACGGAGTCGAGCTGCTGGACTCCATCGAGACCGACGGCTCCGAGCTGTCGGAGATGGCGCAGGAAGCGTCGGTCGTGCGGTTGGTCAACGAGATTCTGCTCGAGGCCATTGAGCTGCGCGCCAGCGACGTGCACATCGAGTCGCAGGGCTCGGGGCTGGTAGTGCGGTATCGTATGGACGGCATCCTGCAGACGCAGCCCATGCCTGCCGAGATCAACCGCTTCGAGGCAGCCATCATCAGCCGCATGAAGATCATGTCGAAGCTGAACATCGCCGAGAAGCGGCTGCCGCAAGACGGCCGCATGAAGCTGAAGGTGGCGGGCCGCGAGATCGACGTCCGCGTGTCGGTCATCCCCATGATCCACGGCGAAGGGCTCGTGCTGCGGCTGTTGGACAAGTCGAGCATGCGGTTCGACCTCCGCGGACTGGGCATGGAGCAAGAGACGTACGAGATCTACAGCGAGCTGATCCGCCTGCCGCACGGCATCATTCTGGTGACGGGGCCCACCGGCTCGGGTAAGACGACCACGCTCTACAGCTCGCTGTTGGAGATCAAGAGCAGCGAAACCAAGATCATCACGGCAGAGGACCCGGTCGAGTACCAGTTGGAGGGGATCAACCAGATCCAGATTCATCCCAAGATCGGCCTGACCTTCGCCCACACCCTGCGGAGCGTCCTGCGTCACGACCCCGACATCGTGCTGGTGGGCGAGGTCCGCGACTTCGAAACGGCCGAGAACGCCATTCAGGCTTCGCTCACGGGCCACCTGGTTTTCAGCACGCTGCACACCAACGACGCGGCCAGCGCTTTCACGCGGTTGACCGATATGGGCGTCGAGCCCTTCCTGGTGGCCAGCACTCTCGAGGCGGTGATGGCGCAGCGGCTGGTACGGCGGTTGTGCGAGCAGTGCAAAGAGGCGTACCGTCCGGACCCGGACGGCCTGCCCCCCGACTTCCCCCTCGACGTGCTGAAGAAGGGGGAGATTTACCGACCCACCGGGTGCCGCGCGTGCCGCCAGTTGGGCTACAGCGGCCGCGTGGGAATGTACGAGCTGTTGGTGAGCGATCAAGACGTTCGTCAGCTCGCCCACGACCGCGCCAGCAGTTGGAAGATCAAGCAGAGGGCCATGGAAAAGGGCATGACCACCCTGCGCCAGGACGGCTGGCGGAAGGTGCTCGCGGGAGTCACGTCGATGGACGAGGTCCTGAGAGTCACCAAGGGAGATCGCGACGTGCAGTACCACCGCTGAGCGGCCTCTTCCCCTCCGGCGCCGCGATGCCGGCGCGCGTGGCGGCGCGGGTTTGGCCGCGATCGTGCCACCTAAGTGCCACGGCGGGTCCTTGGCACGCGACGGGCACACTCGCCCCGACACGCGCGCTCGCCCCGACAAGCAAGCGCCGGTCGGCGGCGCGACGTGAAAAAACACCACCATGCCCGAATTCACCTACATAGCACGCGACAGGAGCGGTCAGCGCATCAGCGGCACTTTGTCGGCCGGCTCGCAGCGCGAGGCGATCGTTGCCCTCTCGGCGCAGTCGCTATTCCCGGTCACGGTGACGGTCGACACGCCCAAAAAACCGCTGCTGCGGCTGGGGGGTCGCGTACGGGGCCAGTTGATGGCCGCCACGTATACGCAGTTGGCGGCGCTGTTGCGCAGCGGCGTGCCACTGTTGCGTTCGCTCGACGTGCTCCGGCTACAGACGTCCCAGTCCACGCTGAAGCGCGTGCTGGGCGAAGTGCACGAGCGGGTCGAGGACGGCAGCACGCTGGCCGAGGGCATGGCACGCCATCCTCAGGTGTTCAGCGAGATGGCGGTGAGCATGGTCCGCGCCGGGGGCGAAGGGGGCTTTCTGGAAGATGCTCTCGAACGCGTCTCCCAGTTCACCGAGCTGCAGGAGGACCTCAAGAGCCGCACCTTGGGCGCCTTGATCTATCCGGTGATTTTGGCCAGCGTGGGGACCGCCGTGGTCACCGTGTTGATCGTGTTCTTCGTGCCCATGTTCGCCACGCTGTTCGATCAGTTGCGGCAGCGGCACCAGTTGCCCGTGGCGACCGACGTGCTCTTGGCCTTCAGCGCGTTCGTGCGATCGTGGGGATGGCTGGCGGCGGTGGTTATCGGAGTGGGTGCGTTGGCGGCGCGATACCACCTAACGACCGAGCGAGGCCGACGGCTGGCGGACTTGGCGAAGCTGCGCGTGCCGCTCGGGGGCGGCATTTTTAGCAGCCTGGCCGTGGCGCGGTTTTGCCGCGTGCTGGGAACGCTGTTGCGCAATGGCGTACCGATTCTCAAGTCGCTCGATATCAGCCGCGCGGCCACCGGGAATCGCATTCTTTCCGACGCCATTGCCGAAGCGTCGGAGAATATTTCCGCCGGCCAGTCCCTGGCGGCGCCGTTGGCGTCCAGCGGTCACTTTCCCACCGCCGTGGTGGAAATGATTGCCGTGGCCGAGGAGTCGAACACGCTCGATCAGGTGCTCATTCAAATCGCCGACGACCTGGAACGCCGCACGACCCGCCGGCTCGACCTGCTGGTGCGGATGATCGAGCCGGTGCTGCTCGTGATTCTGGCGATGGTGGTGTTGTTCGTGGTCATCGCGCTGCTCTTGCCGGTGGTCCGCATGGGCACCATGGTGTGACGGGTGAAATGATGGAATCGTGAGCGCGGTGTAGCCGTAGAGTGGTGGAATCGAAAAACAGCGGGAGCCATCGCATACAATGGGCGAGGGCGGCACCGTCCTTGGGGTCGATACGTAGCGCCCGCCGCCTGGTGCGGATGGGCAGGCAATTCACTCCGTTTTTTCGAAGCAGGAGTCATGGCAATGTACAAGTCCAATCGCCCACCGCGGCGGCTCCGTCGCGGTTTTACGCTGATCGAGGTGCTGCTGGTGATGGCCATCCTCGTGATACTGGCAGGACTGGTGACCGCCTCCTACATGGGAATCGCGTCCGCTAGCAAGAGGCGCGCCGCGACCACGCAGATCGCAATGTTTGAGGAGGCACTCGACGTCTATCGACTGGACATTGGGACGTATCCCACCACAGCCCAGGGGCTGATCGCCCTGATTGAGCCGCCAGCCGATCTGCCGAATCCGGCCAAGTGGCAAAGCCCGTATCTCAAGAAGCAGATCCCGCTGGACCCCTGGGACAGCCCCTACCAGTACGAGCTGCTCGACGCCGACACGTGCCGTATTTGGTCGGTTGGGCCCGATCAGCAGGACAACACAGCCGACGATATCGACAACCTGACGTTCACGGAGTAGGCCGGCCAACGCGGGGAGCATAACGAGATCGACGACGCGGCGCGAGTCATCGAATACGAACCGCGCTACGTTGCACATCACGGCGGCCCACCCGGTTACCTCTGCCAGCGGTTCCCCATGCACAAAAACCTTCTCTTCCGACTTGCGATGCCCTTGGCGTCACGCTGCGCCGGCACCGGCACCGCACCGTGTGGGCGGGCCGGTTCGCGCCACGGCTTCACGCTGCTGGAGATTCTGCTGGTGCTGGCGGTGCTGGTGATCTTCGCGGCGATGGCGATACCCGCTCTGTTCGGTCCACTGGAGAACCAGCGCGTTCGCAAGGCAGCCGATGGCGTGCGGGCAGCCTGGATTCGGGCGTCGAACGAATCGGTAAAGTCCGGGCGGATGTACCTGTTCCGCTACGAGCCACAAGGCCGCGGATTCACGATCGAGCCGTGGGCCTCCGCCGACGACTACCTGGAAACCGGCGATACCAGCTACGTTTCGCCTGGCGTGACGAGGGGACCCACCGCGTCGGCGTCTCCCGGGCAGCTCGGCGGCACGACGGCGGCGCCGGGCGAGATGCTGTCCACGGGGTGGAAGCAGCTTCCGGAAGGGGTCACCTTCCTCGGCGGGCAGACCGCTTCCCAGACGCGGGACGCGATCGCCGGCCTCGAGGTGCCGGCCGAGCTCGCATCGACCGAGGCACCGCCGATTCTCTTCTATCCCGATGGGACCTGTTCGACGGCCGAATTGACCATCGCGGGAAGCTCGGGTCTGTGCATTACGATCCGCCTCCGCGGCCTGACCGCCACGTCCGAGATCGGCGAAGAGTTCCGTATGGAAGGGTTAGGGATCACGCCATGACCGACCGGCAGCCCAAAGCTAAATTGTTCGCACGGCCGCGCCAACCGCAGCGCATTGCGCCGCTCGTCGCACGTCCGCGCGAGTTGTCGCCGGGCGGAAGCGAGGCACGTCGCCGAGGCAAGAGAATCGGCCTCAGTCTGTTGGAGGTCATTCTTGCATTGACCATCCTGGGGCTTTCGTTGGCGGTGTTGGGCGAGCTGGTGCGACTCGGCGCACGTGCGGCCGCTAACACGAGCGACATGACCATGGCCCAATTGCTGTGCGAGAGCATGATGTCGGAAATCGCTGCTCAGGAGACCGGCCCTGTCGCCGTCGGCCAGACCGATTTTCCGGATGACCCCCAGTGGTCGTACTACGTCACCGTGGAGCCCATCGATCAGCCGGGCCTCGTGCAGGTGACCGTCACCGTGCAGAAAACCACGCAGGATTCCGCGTCGCTACATGATCCGACCGTTACCTTCCAGTTGGTTCGGTGGATGATCGACCCGAACTTGCAGCCGGTCTCTGATCCCACGCTCGGCTTATAGAGGCGATGGAACACAACGACGAACTGGCTATGAACGACCGACGATCGACAGTGTGCGAAGCCCGCTCGACGCCTGCGTTTGCGGGAGCGATGGCGTTCCAGCTCTCGACTCTGTTGTCGCCGCGTCTCCGCATCCCCGTGTCTCCGCGTCAGCCGGACAGTTGGCTCGGTCGACGTTCGTCCCGCGTAGTCCGCCGCGGACTCACGCTGCTGGAGTTGATCCTGGCCATGGCGCTTACGGTGGTAATCCTGGCGTTGGTGTCGCTGGCGATCGACTTGCATCTGCGGATGCTCGACACCCGCCGCACCGACGTGGAGGAAGCCAAAATCGCCCGCGCCGTTTTGCGGATGATGGCCGACGACCTCCGCGGCGCGCTACGCTACGAAGAATTCGACGAAAGCGGTGTCAACGATCTCCTCGCTTCGGGCGTGTCCGGCTTTTCCGGCGACCTGGGCGGCAGCCTCGGCGACGATCTCGGTGGCCTGGACGACCTGATCGGCGGCTCCGGCGACAACATGGGCCAGTCCAACGGGGAGGACATCGAGGGTTCGACCAGCGTGCCCGCCGTGCCGGGCCTGTACGGAAACCAGTACGAGCTCGAGGTCGACGTCAGTCGGCTCCCCCGCGTCGACCAGTATCGCCAGTTCCGGCCGGTTGACGCGATGCAGACGGACATTCCCAGCGATGTCAAGACGGTCGCCTACTATGTGCGTTATGCCGATGGAACGAGCAGCATGGCGTTCAGCAGCGGCGGGGAGTTGGCTTCCGAAGATGTAGCGGCCAGCACCGGCCTGGTGCGGCGTGAGGTCGATCGCGCCGTGACGCTGTATGCCGCCAACACCGGGAGTCTGTCGGCTCTGGATGAGATGGCCGAGGTAATCGCGCCGGAAGTAACGTGGGTCGAGTTCAGCTATTTCGACGGCCGCGAGTGGTCGACGGAATGGGACACCGAGGGGCGAGGCGGGCTGCCGATGGCCGTCGAAATCTCCATCGGTATCCAACCCTTGTGGCAGCAGGTGCAGCAGGGCCCGTCGCCGGCGCCTACCGATCCCACGACGGGAGTGGCGCCGTTACGGGAATCGGTGTACCGCATGGTGGTGCGAATTCCGGCGGCCGAACCGGTCCCTGCGCCGGGGACCGAAGCCGACGGTATGGCTGGCGATGGATCGAGCCAGGTTCTCGGCACCGGCGGCACGGGTCAGCAGAGCGGCGGAAACAACTAAGGGGCATTGAGAGTTATGTACAACCCCAATCACAAACATTCTCGCTCCCGTTCTTCCACCACTTGCCGCGAGCGAGTGCCGATTTCCTTAGCCGCCCAACAACCCCGCGGCATGGTGCTCATCATCGTGTTGGTGGTGCTCGTCGTGTTGTCGTTATCGGCTTACTCGTTCACGCAGATCATGATTGCCCATTACGAGTCGACCCTGCTCAGCGCGAAACAGGCGCAAGCGCGACTGCTTGTCGACTCGGGCGTCGATGCGGCCCGCGTTTTTCTGATGCAAGATGAGCTTACGCGGACCCAGTCCGGTGGAATCTATGACAACCCCGATTACTTTCGCGGCCAGCTCGTGGTGCCCGACGACGATCCCACGTGGGTGGGATGCTTTACCATATTGACTTCCAACATGGACGAGGAAGGGACTCGCACTGGACTGCGCAATGGCCTCGAAGACGAGTCGGTCCGCCTGAATCTGAACACGTTGCTGTTGGCCGACGAAGCCGTCGGGGGCGGCGTCAGCGGGGAATTTGGCGGCGCCAGCGGAGACTTTGGAGGCGTCAACGCTGAGGACTTCGGCGGCGTCAGCGCTGGGGACTTCGGCGGCGGCGCCCGCGAACTATTGATGGGCCTGCCCGGCATGACCGAATACATTGCCGACGCCATTCTCGACTGGATCGACGAGGACGACGAGCCGCGTCCGTACGGCCTGGAGTATGACTATTACGCCAGCCTCTCTCCTCCTTACGAACCGCGCAACGGCCCGCTGGAAACGGTCGAAGAGCTGCTGCTGGTCGAAGGGGTGACGCCGGAACTGCTGTTCGGCCTCGATGTGAACCATAATGGGATGGTCGATCCGCACGAGGCAGAAGGTTCCCTAGGCGAAGCGATCGACAATTCCGACGGCTCGATGGACTGCGGCTGGGCGGCCTACCTGACGCTCTATAGCAAGGAGAAAAACGTCAACGAAGAGGGCCTGCCCCGCATCTACGTCAACGGCGACGACCTGGAGGCGCTGTACGACGAACTGATAACCGTAATGAGCGAGGAAGAGGCCACGTTTATCATCGTCTACCGCCAGAACGGTCCCTACCAAGAGAACCAGGGTGGTGGCGGAGGAGGTGGAGGAGGGAACAGCGGCGGCAACAGCGGCGGCAGTGGCAACAGTGGTGGTGGTGGAACCGGCAACAGCGGCGGCAGTGGCAACAGCGGAGGTGGAGGCGGGGGCAACAGTAGCGGGGGCAACAGCGGTGGCGGCAACAGTGGCGGCGCTGGAAGCGGCAACAGCGGCGGCAACAGTGGCGGCAGTGGTAACAGCGGCGGCGGTGGAAGTGGCAACAGCGGAGGTGGCGGCAACAGCGGCGGCGCTGGACGCGGCAACAGCGGCGGGGGTGGCAACAGTGGAGGCGGTGGAAGTGGCAACAGCGGCGGGGGTGGCC
>CAYQAJ010000064.1:0-5201 GCA_964415245.1 uncultured Pirellulaceae bacterium
CCCGTGGTCGCGCACGGTGAGTGTTGCCGCCGCGGCCGTGGCATCCACAATCAAATGCAGACGCCGATCCGCCGCCATCGAAGCATACTTGCAGGCGTTGTCGACGAGATTGAACAGTATCTGATCCACCGCCCGCGGATCGGTGCGGACCATGGTTTCGGCGGCCTCTTTGTCCACCTCCATGACCAGGTCCATTTCGCCTTGCGTCGCTCTGTCCGACAACCGCCCCCACACACGCTCGATCAATTGCTCGAGTTTGAGCGACTCGGCCCGCGACGCCCGGCGGCCTCGCTCCAAGCGGGCGTACTCCAGCACGTTTTCGACGAGGTGCGACAGTCGGTCGGATTCGACGCGGAGCGTCTCCAGGTATTGCGGCTGTTCGGTGGTCGGAACCATGCCGCGGGCGAGCATCTCGGCATACATGCGAAACGTGGTCAAGGGCGTGCGCAGCTCGTGCGTGACCGCCGCCACGAACGCCCCTCGCCGCTCGCTGAGCGAAACGACCCCCTTCAGCAGAATGGCGACCGACACCGTTCCCAACAGCAGAAACGTCCACGCGCCCAACAGCGACAGGCGAATGGGCGAAAGCAGTGCCGGTTCCGCGCTCGGCTCCGGCACGACCAGCCGCGCCGGCACCGTCGCCAGCAGCCGGCTGAGATGCACGCGCGATCGGTCGGTACCGTCGGTCACGGGAACGAGCTCTGCCTGCGGCAACGTTTCGGCCACAAGCTGAACCAAGTGCGTCTGAATGGCGGGCCAGTCGAGCCAGCATCCTTGGACGATGGTGTCGCCGCCCAACTGCACTCGCCGCGCCAGAATCAGTTGATTGCCGACCCACAGCGGAACGCTCACGCCCTCGTTGGCAAGCTGCGGCAATTCGGTAATCGCCACGTTGAGCCGCTGCTCGGCGAATTGCCGCTGGGCAGCCGAAGCGTACGCCGCATTGCGGCTTTCGAAGTCGTTAGCTTGCCGACTCTGACCACGGCGATCGCGCGCCGATCCGTAACCTTCGAGTACACCCTGTTGCTGCGGCTGTTGAATGCCCTGGTCCTGCTGCACGGCGGATTGGTTGGCCTGCTGCTCGACCTGTTGCCGGAAATCCGGATTGTTGAGCGTGTTTTGCACGACGGGCGCACCGTCGGGCGCCATCATGGCGTAGCCGTTCGACCAGGGCGACTGGCCCTCGGGCCACGAGGGGAGCGTCTGCTCGGGCACCATCGCCAACAGGTCGACGCCTTCGATGCTTTCTCGGAGCTCGGTCAATCGCTCGGCGCTCAAGTCGATGTTGTTCGGTGAGGCACCGCACGTAATGGCCAGCAACTTGTCGGAATCGTCCGGACACTGGGGCGACGTCCACCGGTGGTCTGGGCCGACCTGAAAGTTCAACAGCACGAACTCCGACGGCTGCATCAGCAGCGGCGACGGTTTCTTGCGGCTATGCGAGACCGCTGGCGAATCCGTCGAATCGTTCCCGGCGCCATCGCCCGTGGTACCCTCGTGCGTCGATTGCTTCCCACCGCTGCCCGGTTTGGTGTCCGCGATCTCCGTATCCGGTCCGTAGAACGGCTCATACACGAAGTACGGTCGGGCTGCCTCAACCGCCAACAGCGGCGCGAGCTCCGCATCCATTTGCCACAGCGCGCTGCTGACCGTTTCCTCCAGCTCGGCGCGGCGCTGGGCCAGCGCTTCGGCGCGGTCCAATTCCAGCGCCTTGTGCGTCAGCCAGCCCATGGCGGGGAGCACCACCGCCAGACACAGCACGAACGCCATCCAGATTTGCCAGGGACGCTTCACCGTCCGTTACCTCTACTTTGCTTCGTCGCCCGTGCCTTTGGCGCCGCCCGTGCCCGTTTCCTCATCGGTATCGGGAGCCGCAGACTTTTCTTTCAACTCAGCGCCGTCAAAGGTGTAATGGTGGCCAAATACCGACACGCCTCCTTTGATGAGCTTGACGTTGCCCGCCTCGGTTGGCTTCATGCCGTTCTCGCCCACCGTCCACAAAGCCGACAGATCGCCCGCGCTGAGCTGCCGGGCGGCTTCTTCGAGTGCATCGCCGCGAGGACGCCGAGGACCTTCATCGGAGTTGTCGATCGCGTCATGATAAATGGCCTTTCCATCGGTCAGCCGGTGCACCGACAGAACGTATTGGCCACCTTTCGGCTGTGCCCAGGGCGACGGCGGTTCATCGAAAACGCGGCCCGATTGCCACGCCGCCACGTACAGCCGCTCGTCGTCGACCGCCGCGCCCAATAGACTCGTCCGACTGTAGGATATACGCCGCGTGGGAACCTCCCACACGCCCGAGCTGAAGAGAATCGACATCCGTCCCGACTCGAGATCGGTATGGATGAGCGAGATGCCGCCGCCGATGGGACGATGCAAAAAGGCGTCGGTTGTTATCGCTCCGGCGAGGGCGTGAATCGCATAGCCATCTCCCTTGACCAACAGCCACGCTTCGGACGGGTCCCGCGACAGGTGGCGCACGGGCCTCCCTTCGAGAACTGGCGGCTCCTCGCGCGCAGGTCGCTGAACGGCCCGTTCCAGCCGATCTTGCCCCGACGCGGCGGGACATACAGCGGCGCCCAGCGCCGATGCCAATACGATCACACAACTGACAACTGGCAACCGACAACCGACAATTGCAGCTTTCATGGCTCGGCGCCTCCCTATTCTTTTTCGTCGCTGCCGTTGGCGAACATATACCCCTTGCCGCGCACCGTGAGCAGCACTTGCGGCTCGCCGGGGTCGTCTTGCAATTTCTCCCGCAGCCGGGCCACGTGCATGTCGATCGTGCGGGTCGATAGGCCGCGCGGGCTGATTCGCCACACGTTGGCCAACAGTTCGTCGCGACCGATGGCCCGACCCGGGTTGGTTACCAGATAGCGGAGCAGTTCGACTTCGCGCTCGGACAGCTCGGTTCGCCCGCCGTCGCGGAAGCGAACTTCGCGCCGCTCGAAATCGGCCACACCGCCGGGAAGGCTCACCTCGGCCAGGTCGCTGGGGCGAGCCGGAGTGCGGCGAAGCACCGCTTCGACCCGGGCCAGCAGCTCTTTGACGCTGAACGGTTTGACCACGTAGTCGTCGGCACCCATTCGCAAACCGCTCACGCGGTCGTTCTCCTCGCCACGCGCCGAAAGAATAATGACGGGCGTCGTCGGCCGGAGGCGGCGAACCTCTTCCAGGATTTCGAGCCCGCCGCGGCCGGGAAGCACCAGGTCCAACAGCAACAGGTCGTACGCGCACTGCACGGCCATTTGCAGCCCCGCCTCGCCATCGGACGCCTGCATGACGCGGTAGCCGGCGAACTTGAGCGCGTCGACGATGCCGCGGCGAATAGCCGGGTCGTCTTCAATCGTTAGAACCTGTTGCATCGACATGCGTTCGTTCCCGGCCGCCACCCGCGCGCGCCCCATGCGAGGCTAACAAGCAATTCTAGCTTGTTTGAGCCACGGTCGATAGCGCATTTAACCAGTACGGCGCCTTCCGTCCACGATCCGTGCGCCTGAAGGCTTTCGCCATTCTGCCCTCTTCACTCTTCACTCTGCACTCTGCACTCTGCATTCCCATAACCCATGCGTTCCGAGTTTCGAGTCAGGGTGTAATCACCCCTGCCCCCTCCAGCCCGGTATACACGTCGGGCGTGAGCAGGCCGAGCCACGGGTCGCTGCTGGGTGTGAGGAACAGCTCGGCATACACGCGCTCGTTGAGCGCAGTCACGTCGGCCGGAGCTTCGCCTTGGGCGAACCACTCGTGAATGCGGCGGTGGAGCTGATACTCGTTGCGGACCGTATCGAGCGAGATGGAAGAGCGAAGCTGCCGCACCATCCGCAACAGCGGCGTCTCGACGACCATTTTGGTCACCGCGAGCTCCATCGCTCTTTCCGCGACGGGGTTTTCCCGTGAAATGACCTCCAGGCTGGCTTCGTCGAGCCGCACTTCTCCGGTGTGCAGCGCCGCGATCTTCCTCCACATCTCCTCGTCGGTGGTGGCGGTTTCGAGCTGCTCCGAAGTCATCACGATAGCGTTCAGAATCGGCACTTCCACGTCCCCCTTGCCCCGCGCGAGGAATGCCGCCACCAGTGCTCGAGGCGGAAACTTCGGCGCCGCTGCTTGCAACTCCGCCCCGCTCGCACCGCCATTCGGCGTACCGGTGTTCGTGCTTCCTTGCGTCAGCACGTCCTCAATCCTCCTGCTACGACTCGCCGCGAACTCGGGCGACACTTGCGCCAGGTCGTCGGCCCATGCCCGTCGGATCGCGTCGGCCTGCCCCGCGTGGTAGTCGCGCAAGTACGGCTCACGATATTCAACGGAAGCCACGCCCATGTACGTTCGTGCGACGTTTTCAGAGAGTGTCAACCATTCGAGGAACTTGGCCGGAGAATACAGCCCGGGCAGCGCGTCGATCGGCCGCCCGTCGCTGGCCAGCACGTAGTGGATGCTGTTGCCGGTGAGCGTGCGTTCCAGCTTGCGGCCCTCGCCGAAGTCAATCGTCACCTTGGGCACGGGCCGCACCGAATGCCAGTGCATAATGAAATGCTCGCGCAGGTAATTTGAGATTTCGGCGTTGGAATACAGCGTCGTGCGGAAGAATCGGCTGTTGGCGCAACTATACTCGTCGGTCAGCTTGCCCATCATGTGTAGGCTCAAGATCGGCTTGCCGCTCTCGGCCGACGCCCGTTTCGCATCTTCGAGATCGGTATACCAGTAGAGCCGCGAAGCCGAGCAGTAACGTGCCCCGCCCACCGCGTCGATCAGCGCGTCGAGCTCCGCGAGCTGTTCCTGGTGGCGCTGGTATTCCGGACTGTCGGCGGGGACCACCGGCCCTTGAGAGAACTGTTCAACCAATGCGTCGCGACGCGCAAACAGTTCGACGAGCGCTTCCGGGCCGCGAGCGCGGAGCCGGGCCACGATTTCGGGATCAGCGCTTGCGTTGGGCGATGCAGCTCCTCCCACCGATGTCGCACTTTTTTCCTTTGTCGCGACGGAAACCTTCTGTGCATAGAGACCGTAGACTGCCACCGACCCGATCAGCACTACCCCCGATACGGCAAGCAAGAGATATCGCAGATTTGTAAATGTCGTCAGTCGTCGCATGATTTCACCTCGTTCGGTCTAGGTTTTGGATTGGATTCGATCGTGCTACTGTTGTGGCCGGTCTCCCGACCGAGCCACATTCGCCGACCGAAGGTCTCCCGCTTTGA
>CAYQAJ010000064.1:5301-20109 GCA_964415245.1 uncultured Pirellulaceae bacterium
TGTGGCCGGTCTCCCGACCGAGCCACATTCGCCGACCGAAGGTCTCCCGCTTTGAGACCTGCGGTCCACTATTCGGCGGGGTCGGGAGACCCGCGCCGAACCTCTAGTTACATCAACGATAACTATTCCTGCACTGTCTCCTCGGCCTGCGGCAGCGCCGCGCCGCGGATCAGCACCGGTTTGCCGTCGACCTGAATCAGGATCTCGCCCTCCAGCGCCGCGCAGGTTTGCCGCCCTTCGCCGGCCAATCGTTCGACCAGCCGGAAGAACTCGGGGCTGCCGAACTCGACAGTCCGCGACGGCTCGACTTTTTCATCCGTCGCTAACCGGCTGTCGACCCAACGCCCGCCGCGACGGTACAGCGCGTGATCGCTCACCTGCTGCACCGTCGTGATGGCGACGCGCTGCATCTCCTCGTTCCAGAACGCGTTTCGTAGATTCGGGCACGTCAACGTGCGCTGGTACGAGTTGTTCAATTCCTGATTGGCCGATGCATAGCCGGAGCGCGTGTTGATCGCTCGGCCTTCGAAGTTGTGTCGGGCCTCGGCCAGCACGTCGTCGCGATTGTTGAGGTCGGTCCCCTCCAACGCCAGAAACGCCGTGTACTCGGTCAAAATGCCGAACTCGGTCGACAGGGCGACGATCGAGTCGATCAACTCCTTGAGCCGCGGATTGCTCTTGGCCACTTCGGCCGAAACGTCCGAAGCGCCCATATCGCGTATCTCGTCGGTGAGCATGGCGATCTTGCGGCTGGCCCACAGCCGCGGCACGAACGCATTGCGCCGCGTCGCCCCGTCAAGCGGGAAATCGAGCTGGAACCGCCGCTCCCGGCCCAGGTAATTGCCCGAGAGTGCAAGGTGCAGCGGCTCGCTCCCCGCGTAGCGACCCAACAGCACGAGTTGGTCGTCGGCGAAGAAGTCGGGCAGCACCCCCGGCAACAGCTCGCTCACCCGCCCGTGCTGCGGCTCGCCGCCCGCGTCGACCGTGGCCAGTTTCGCACCGGCCAAAACTGGGCCATCGAGCCCCTTGAACACGCGGGCCACCTTGAGTTCAATGTCCTCGCCGGGGAGCACGAACGTCGAAGTGGCACGGGTCTCGCGGGCCAGCTTATCTAAAAGCGGCGTGTTCACGTCGACGCCCACGCCGAACGTGAACACACGCCGCTCGTGGGGGTTGTTCTTTTCGACGGCCTCGCGAATAACGACTTCCGATGTTTGTCCGACAGTTGGCAGCCCGTCGGTAAGGAACAGCACGATCGACAGCGCGTCTTTCGCCGGCGCCGGCCGCAGCGCTTCGAGCAGCGCATCGTGGATGTTCGTCCCGCCGCGAGCCGTGATGCCGGCCAGGTACTCGCGCACGGCCGCCATCGTCTTATCGTCCTTCGTGACCGGCTTCTCGGCGAACAGGTCGATGCTGTCGCTGTACGTGATGACGTTGAATTGCTCGCCCGGCTCGAGTCCTTCGAGCACTTGGAGCGCCGCAGTGCGGGCCTGTTCAAACTTCTCGCCGCTCATGCTTCCCGAGCGGTCGAGCACGAGAGTCAGCTCGCGTCGCAGCGCCTCTTTCGCGTCACCATCGCGCTTCGGCTTTCCGACCGAGGCCAGCAGCAGGAAGTAGCCTCCCTTGCCGGTGTCGTCGGGAAACGCCATCAGCGAGCCGCTGACCGGCCCATCTTCCATCAAGTACGAAACGCGGAACGATCCCGGCTCCTTCTCGGACATTTCGCTCAACCGGACCGACACGGCGTTGTCGCCCGTGCGCGAAGTCTCGATGTTGTGGCTGGGGGAGTAAACCGTGGCGATCGGCCGTCGCGCTTTGATGCGGACCGCGATTTTCCACGTGGTGTCGTAAGAGACCGACTGGCTCCGCGGCAGTTCGTAGTCGATGCGATCGCCCTCGGCGGTGAGCAGGTGTTCATAGGTGAGTCGCACTTTTTGCTCGCCGTTCGGCTCGACCGGGAACACGCTCGTGCGGATCAGGTTGTACCCGGCCAATTCCATCAGAGCCGGATCCTTCAACTTTCTGACGATCGACTCAAACGACTGCTTGGCCGCGTCCTTGTCCAACAGCTCGGCCGACGACTCGCTCGAGGAGCCCTGGAAGGCGAAGGAGCGCACGGCCGCCCCGTCGGGCACCGGCATCACGATCTCGGCCATCTGCCGTGAGGAGGTTGCGTTCACCAGCGAGATATCCATCGTGGTAGTGGCCACCTGTTCGACCACGACGACGCCCACGTTCACTTCGCTGACGCGAATCGCCGCGCCGCGCGACGCGGTCGCCGACAGCGCTTGCGGCACCACCACGTTGGCCGCCCACGGTCGGGCGTGATGAACTTGCCCCCACGCCGCGCTCGCCGAAGCACACACGGCCAGTGCCACCGACAGTCCGATTTGGCTGCGAAGAATGCGTCGTCCAATCATCGATCACCTCCTTTTTGCGCCCTGGATTTCTCGCGAATGCCACTCCCCCTGATATCGAACGAATTCTAGCTGCATTTCCGCATTTACCGTGTAAAGCGTTTGTAACGCGGGGCAAAGCGATGGCTGCCGGAGAAACCGTCGCGGCTGCTCAACAGCGGGCAAATACGAGGCAAACGGGCACTATGATTCATTGACGAGTCGCGGTCCGTCATGGCCGATCGCTCGCGCCGCGCCCCGGATATCAGCCCCCCATGCGGCGGCACCGCAACTTGCACTGCTCCCACGGAGTGCCCCATGGCTTCGATTTCCTCCGCCGTAAGTCGCCCGGCCGCATGGGTCAAGAAAGTCTGGCTGGCCGCGGCGGACCGGTTGTCGGGATCGCGCCGCCGCAACGCGGTGCACGAACGGCCGTCGCATCCGACGGGCGACCAACAAGCTGCATTCGACTGGAAGTACGAGGTCGACAACGATCGAATCTTCGACAAGCGCCAACTCATCTTCCGCCTGATGCAGCTCAGCAAAAACGCTCTGTTCGAGAGCCGCGTGCAGGTGCGGCACTTGATGTCGCGACGCGTGGGAACGGTGCTGCCGAACGCTTCGGTCGATGAAGTGGTCAAACTCATGCGGCAACGCCGCGTGCGGCACGTGCTGGTGTGCAATCTCAGGGGCGATCTGGTGGGCATCATCAGCGATCGTGACGCGCGTGGCAAATGCGCCTCGACCGCGGCCGAGTTGATGACGGCCAAACCTGTCACCATTGCGCCCGATGCCGCGATCAACCCGGCCATTACCGTGATGATGCGCCATGGGATCTCCTGCCTGCCGGTCCTGAAACAGGGACGGCTCTGCGGCGTGCTGACCACGACCGATCTCTTGCTGGCGCTGCAGTGCACATTGCAGATGCTGATGCGGGCCAATGCAGAAGCCGGCGGCTCGTCGGCGATCGACGGCCTCGGCGAATCTGGCCCGACGACACCCGACGCAAACGAGACCGACAATGCCGCGCGGCAGGACGAAGCGTCGCCGTGCGAATCGCGTGTCGACATCACGATGACACCGTCGCCGTTGGCTCCGCGCTAAACGAAGCTGTTTCAAAACCGTCGGGGACTGGCTCAATTTGCGCAGTCTGCGGAGCAAATTGTGCCTGTCCCCTTCTCCGCAGACGGTTTTGCAACAGCGTGTATTCGAATCGACTACGTCGGGCGCGCCGCACAGGCCGCACAATCGCCACGTCCGGCTCACCGCGCCGAACGGGCGTGAACTACGTTTGAGGTAGGCCGGCGTATGCCAACGAGGTCGGCCTGTTTCTCCCTCCGCGAGGAAGCCGGCGGCGACCGGCGAGACGGCCATGCCAACTCTTTCCATCGGAACCTTGCGAATCGCGGCGCTCGTCGGGGTCGCGCTACTGATTGCCAGCGGACTGGGCTGCCAGCGATCGACGCAGCCGACCGGTTCGCCCGCGGCGCCCAAGTCGGCGTCGGCTGCCACACCGACTTCCGCGTCGCCCCAATCTCCAGCTAACCAGAATGCGGGTGCGAAAGGCGCGAAAGCGCGCGATGCGGCGCAACAAGGCGCCCGGCCCTCATCGGCCAACCAGCGCGACGAGAAAGCCACGTCGAAAGCCGCGTCGAGCGAGGCCGAGACCGCGACCTTTGTCGCCCCCTACCCGCACCGCATGGATCCCTTTCACCGCCCCGACCTGCACAAGCTCGTGCAAGCCCGAGGCTCGGCGCGAGGCGACGGCGCCGACGTGCGATTGAAGGGTTTCGTGAACGTCGACGGGCTCAGGGCGCTGTTAGCCGTCGACGGCAACGTGGTCTCGGTCCGCCCCGGCGAAGAGTGCGCCGGCGTCGAAGTAATCGAAGTCGCGCCGCCCCGCGTGATCTTGCAGCGGGGCCGACTTCGCTGGACGGAAGATTTGTCGACGGTGCAGTGAAGGCGCTCAGGCCGGGCAACTCTGCTTGCGGCCTCCGCGAAGCCGTCAGCTATCAGCCGTCAGCCGTCAGCCGTCAGCCGGCGGTGGTGACTCTCCATCGGAGTCCGGACCTTCCGTTGTCCGCGCCACGGGCGTTGGTTCTTTGGTCGCGTGGCGGGAGAACGCGTACCGTCTCCACTTGTCCGATCCCGACGCGCGTGACCGCTCGAACTCGCGAATGCCGTCAGCCGGAACCAGGTAAATCAAGTTGTCCACCCGGATTGCGTAGAGCGTGTTGTACGTGCGCGGTACGTATTCCGCCACCGCTCCATCCAAGGAGATTATGCCGTCGCTCAGCGATGCCATGCGGGACAACTTGCAGCCACCGAGACACCCGTGGGTCGTGAACTGCACGCCGTATTGCCCCGGCCCGCGCTTCGTGAACACGAACGACGAGTACGTGCGCAGGCCATCGTTGATCCACTCACCAGCCAGGTCGATGTCGGTAGCCAGCAAGGAAGGATCTGCCGGGGCGTCGACGCTCTTTGCTCGATATTCGCGAGCACGCCGCTCGAGATGCCATCGTGTCGACGTTGCGGAATCCGGAATGAAGACAATCGCGCAGAGTACGGCAACGATACCGAGGACGGCGACGATCTCAGCAAGCGTTTGCCTACGAACGTATCGCATTCGGATTGTCCAACGAATGTCGGCGTTCACCCGTCGACGGCGAGCGATATGCATTACAGGAGCTGCGCGGCCCGCGGCTCCGGCGCAACAGAGTGTTCAGCACCACCTCTAGAATAAGAAATCCGATTTCCCGCGGAACGCTTTGGGGATGTGTGGCGGCTGAAGACCGTCGGCTCCAACGCCTCGTTCGCAGGCACGGAATTAATCGACTGCGCCTGCTCTACCAGCGACATCCGACCAGCGGAATGTTCCGTCATCCGATTTAACTTCAATCCGACAACTGTGCCATTCATCCTTTCGGACGCCGGCGATGGCGTGCGCTTGATCCAAGGTGACTTCAAGATCCTCAAAGCACTCCATTGCCAAGCAGCGCCCGTCGTCCATCAGAAAGTAGAGGTTGCAACCGTCGATCCCGCCCGGACGCCGTTTCTTCCAAATGATGCCGTGTGTGATTGCGATCCAGTCCGGGCAAATCGGTTCCAGCGTATCCGCCGGGTATATCTCGACTGGCTTGAGCTCATCACGCAAGCGGGCGAATCGCACGATGTATTCGACGCCGTCCCAAGTCACGCTTCACCAATGCCAGAGAACTTGCTATTAGGCTGAAACTTCTTCGGCAAACCCTGGAAGTTGAAGAACTTCGTCAATATGCAGGTTCGCTAACGGCGCGCAGCTATCGCCTTGCCGCAAGTCCAATTGTAACCATTGGTTGCCCGTTGGTCACGCCATTTGCCGCGTAATAGGACGTTTCCGCCAAGGGCTCTTCAGGCTCTTAGGACTGCCGAGCCAAGGTTTTCGGTGCGGACGCAAATACTATCAATGCGCACGGCTGCGGTTTGGAAAACCGAGACCGGCATCGAGATCCAGGTCGCTGCGAAGTTCGCAGTGCGCCGCGACCCTGACGGGGTCGTTCTGCCAGCCCAGGCTGAAGGCCTGGGGATTCGGTTGCGCGCGACGATGCATCGACCCTGTAGGGGTCGTTCCACATTGCGGTGCCGGCGACGAATCGAGGCGACAGAGGCGCCAGGGAACGGCCCCTACAGGGCCGGGGCAATTGATATTGGGGACCCCTGTTCCCCAGGCCTTCAGCCTGGGCTGACAGAAATGGCCTTTCAGGCCGACGGTAGTCGCGCCTCCGTCGCTCCCACGGATACGAGCCCCCGTGTATGCAGCGCGTAGCGGCGACACGCGGCACCAACAGCGCGATGGGACAAAGCCACATTTCGATTCTCGACCGCCCGCTATGGTCCCTGCGGAAGGCGCGTTAAGTCGGCGCGGCGCGGTTGATTATCGTAAGAGCTGGTTGGCGTTGCCGGCAGACGGCGAACGTCGCGGCGTGGGTCGGTTGATGTCGACCACCGCCAGTCGCCGTAGCGCTGCGACGTGGTGGTGCCCGGCGCCGGGGGAAGGCGTTCGGGCTGCGGCGCGCCGTTGATCCATTCACGCGGCAACACGGAGGGCGGCGTTACGCAATCGTCGCACGGTCCCCACGGCCATCCCTGGGGTGCGGGCGGAATGAGATCGAGCTGGGCGCGACCGGTATACATGGCCGCGGCTTCGCGGCCTCGCGGCGGCGTATCGGGCATAACAAGCTCGGTCGAAAGGAAAACAACCAGCTCGCTTTCGCGCACGGTCGTGTCCGACGCGCTGAACAGCTTGCCGAATCCCCAAACGTCCTTGAGGTAGGGAATGCCGCGCCTCTCGGTAATCAGCGTCCGCTGCCGCAAGCCGCCGATAACGAGCGTCTGGCCGTTCGCCACGCGTACGACCGTCTGCGCCTCGCGCTTGTCGATGATCGGTTGCGGGTTCGCACCCGAAGTGAACCCGGTCAAACGGCTGAAGCTGGGCGTGACGTCGAGCTGAATCGTTCCGTCGGAAGCGATGTGCGGCGTGACATCGAGAACGACGCCGGCTTCGCGAAAGGCCGTCGTGCCGATGTTACCCCCCTGGCCCGTCTGCGTAAGCTGCTGAAACGGGATTTCGGTTATGATCTGAATCTTCGCCGGCTCGCGGTCGACCACCGTCACCATGGGGTCGGCCAACAAGCGCGAATCCTTGCACGTGCTGAGCAAATCGATGACGGCCGTAATGTCGAAGTAGCGACTGAGGGTCATAAAGGTCATCACGCCCGAAGGATCGGTGGCGGCCACCGGCACTTGCAGCAGCGTGTCGAAGCTGAACACGCTCTGCGGCTCGCCCGAATCGTCATAGCGGCCCTGGAGTGCGTGATTCCAGTTGACTCCCAGCCGCTCGACGTCCTCGAGGCTGATGTCGTAGATCAGGGCGGTGATGCGGACCTGGGGGCGGGGCACGTCCATCTGCCGCACGGCGCGCTCGATCAGTGCCAGCGACGCCGGATAGTCGATCACCACCAGCCGGTTCTCCGCATCGACCGTGGTGACTTTTCCTTCCTTGCTGGCGAGCGATTGCAGCGCTTCCTTGAGCGAATCCGACTTCACGAACTGCGGCGCGTACTGCCACACCTGAAGCTGCGCCGAGTCGCTTCCCGCGCCTCCCGCCTGGGCAAGGGCCGCCTCATCCACGTCGCGGGCGAAATTGCGGATGAGCGCCACGCGCTCGGGCAAGTCAACCACGATCAAGCTGCGGGCCGAGGGAACCGCCTCGATGCGGCCTTGGGGCGACGCCAGCAATTGCGCCCCCGCGGCCAGGTCCTCGGGCTTGGCGGCGCGCAAGGTAATGGTGGCCGACTCGAACAACGGGCTGTAGCTTCCCAGCTTGTCCAGCGGCATGACGACCAGGCCGTTTCCGACGATGCGGTAACCGTAGCCGTTGGCGTAGAGCACCGAGTGCAGGATCTCTTTCAGCGGGGCGTTGCGAAACACGCCGTTGACCTGCCCGCCGACGTCCTGGCCGACGACGAGATTCACGCCCCACGACTGGCTGATCGTGAACAGGGCTTGTCGCAACGTGGCGTCGTTGAGCGTCAGGTCGCCGCGACGTTCCAGCGCGGCCATGACTTCGCCGAGGGGAGCGACAGCACCTTGATCGCCGGGCGGCTGTCCGCACGCTTTGCGAGGCGAAAACCCTACCGGGGCCGCGGCAAGGAGCAGTGCTATGCCCAGCAGAAGGGGGGCAAGCGGCCCCGGGCCCGACACCAGCGGCGCCAACCGCCGGACTTCACGCGCAACAGCGCACGTGTCCCGGCGGCCCACCATACGGCAGTCCGCTTTCATGTGTCCTCCCGTGACACCGACAAACCGGCGGCCCCTCCGTGACGTCGCGAGCGGTGGGCCGGGTTGCCGAATCAGCCAAGCGGCCATGTGGGCCGGCGTGACTGCCTTCCTATTACTACTGCCTTCTCGCCATGCCGCGCGAGACTCAGGCGGAACCAGGATCGGCGTTCTCCTCCAGGTCGAACACCATCACTTCCAGTTCCATGATCACTTCCTTGCCCGCTTCGTCGGCCGGGCGGAGCAGGAAGGTCCGCGTGTGCAGCAGCTTGTCGCTCGTGCGCAAATGCGAAAGCACCTCCTGCAAGTTGGCCAAAGGACCCGACGCCGAAATCACAATCCGTTGCGTTCGCAGGGTGTAGGGCGTCGCTTCGGCCTTGCGCGACGGCGCGGCAGCCGCCAGGGGATCGTCGTCCTTGGTCCACGGGCGCCGCGCCGGAGGACCCAGCTCAATCCGCCGCAGGCTGCAGCCGCTACGGCGGACCAGCTCGACCCATTCGTTGCGAAGCTCGTAAGCGTTGTCGTCGCCGACCGTGCGGGCATCCAGCTCGCTCAGCGCCAGGGCACGCTCGCTCGACAGCTCGCGCCACGTCGGCAGGCGATCGGCGTCGGTTCGGGCCTCCTCTAGCGACTGCATCAAATCTGCACGATGGTTGCGTAAGGCAAAATACTCATCGGCGGCGGGCCATACGACCAAAAGCCCGATGGCGCAAGTTAGGATTATGACGATCCAACGTCGCCTTCGCCGAGCGTCGGGCCGCGCCTTGCGTTCAACCGCTGCCATTTCCCTCTCCTTCCTCGATTGCGTCGGCCGCAAAGTCCGCCAATACGTCGAACCGCGTCGCCGGACCGGTCGGTAGACGCGCCGTCTGCGTCCCCCCCAGCGACACGCGGCTGAAACCGGGGCACTGGCGCAGCCACTGTACGAACTCAAATACGCCGTCGTCGGTGAAGGCCACGCCCGAGAGGACGACCTGCCCCTCGGCGTCGATAGCCAGATTGTCGAGCCACACGTCGTCGGGCAAGCAAGTGGCAACGCGCTCGGCCAATACGTTCCAGGCAGGCTGGGAGGCAGCGGCTTGGATGCTGCGAAGGTGGGCCGCCTTGGCCTCATTGCGAAGCACGTCCCGACGTGCGGCCAGCGCCTCTTCTTGCAGAGGAGCGAGCTCGCTCAATTGGCGATCGAGCTCGCCGCAGCCCTGCTTCTCGTACCACACCGCTGCCCACGCCCCCAGCGACACCAGCACCGCCGCCGCCAGAGGCAATAGCGTGCGGACAACGGCCGGCGTTAGCGGCTCGCGCGTCTTCGACTTGAGCCGCTCCAACAGGTTGGGGCCCATTTGCTCGGGATCGGTTATTTCATCGAGCAGGCAAGCGCCCAAAGCCGCGCCGAGCTCGCATCCGGCCGCCTCACCATCGACGCTCCAGCTTGTATCGAGCGCCGGAGCTTCCAGCCGCTTGACGACCAGCGACAGTTCGCTTTCGAAGGCGGGGAGCACCTCATCGACGGCCCGCGCGTCGCCGCACAGATACACCGTTTCGAGCCGCCCTTCGGCGAACGGGACGTAGCGCTGGCAGTAGCGCTGGAGCCGCGACATGTGGCCGGCCACGATCGACACCACGTTTTCCCGGACGTTCATGCCCGCGGGACGATAATCGAGCACCGGCTGTCCGCGGTGTGAGATTCCCAGCTCGACCCCCCGCTCGCTCAGGCAGACGATGAGCGCGGGCCCGGTTGCATCTCCTCCGGCTCGCCCGACCAATCGCGCCAAGGAGACGAGCGAGGGTTCCACCCGCTTCAGCTCGATGCCCGAACGGTTAGCCGCCTCGACCAATGTGGCGAGAGTCTTTCGATTGACGACCGTCAAGAGGGCGTGCTGATGGCGGGCGTCGATCTGCCGTACGCTTCCGCCGAGGGCCTTCTTGCCGTGGCCCAGGGAGAGGTACAAGGCGCTGCGCTGTTCGAGCTGGGCCAGCTCGTGCCGCACGCGTTCGGTCGTTCCCGTGACGGCCCGCGTCACGCAGAAGTCGCCGTTGAGCGACACGTACACCGGCTGCCCTTGCAATCGGTGCTCGGTGGCGAGCTGCTTCAAGGCGGCGGTCAGCTCGGCGCCAGCCACCGTGGAGTGCAGCGAGGTCGCCTCGCGCCGCCAGGGAATGGTCTGGACGCGTGCCCGCCGCGGCGATCCCTCTTTTAGTTCACAAATCGCCAGGTTGAGCGTCGACCGGCAGACCTCGATGGCCACCGTACGCGCCACGCCGCGATGTCGGCTTCGAAACATTCAATTATCCCCCCGTTTCCACCGTTACCTCGAGCTTGCGCGTGACGGCGCCCGACACGCCGATCGACGTTACGATGATCGTATTACCTGCCCCGGGTGCCGTTGTCACCGAATACGTGCTGCCGCTGCCGGCAGGGAACTCGGTGGCAGGGATCGGCCCGGTCCAGCTCGGGTCGGCTTCCAGCTCTGATAGCGCATGGTGCGCTCCCGCGCCTGCCAAGTAGAGCGCCCGCTCGTAGTCGGCCGAGTTACGGGCGGCCGTCATCTCGATCATGGCGGTTTCCAGGATGCCCAACATCAGCACGGAAGTGACGCCGATTACAAACAGGCACAGTAGCAGCGTTACGCCGCGGCGTCGGGCGCGCGTCGCGCTCCTGCAGTCGTTGGTCTGATTTCCCTTTACCATGAGCGCACCCAAATCCACGCTGAAAACGTCCGATCCCCGCCGCTCTGCTGGGTCGTCTGTACGCGAACTGTCACGTGAACGAGCTGCACGTCGTCGGGCAGCGGCGCGGGCGTCGTCGCGTCGGCGAGGTAACCTTGCACGGTCATTTCGTCGATGCCTTGAGCCAGGACCGACGTGGGTAGCGGGCTGCCGTAATACACGGTATTGCCTGTGTGCGTCCACGTATGCGTGGATCCGTCGGGCATCTGCGCCGTGATGCTTCCCGAAGGCTGCAGTATGTCGGTGATCGCGGTGACGCTCTCCGCCTGTCGTACGTGCCGCGTAATGTGACGAATGGTGGAGTAGGCCGCCTCGAGCCGCGCCCGATCCGAGTCGGTGACAGCCCACGCCGTCTGGCTCGAGCGCAGCACAAACGCCACCGATGTGACGAGCACCGCCATGACGGCGGCCGTCACCATCAGCTCCAGCAGCGTGAAGCCACGTCGCGTTTTACGGTCCCGGCAACTCATTTTGGTAACTTGCCACTTTGGCGATCTTGCTGTGAAACGACACGGCCGCCTCGGTGGAATCGAGTGCGCTGTTGCCATTGGCGTCGTTCCATACGGTCAAGGCGACGGCCATCAGGCGATCGGGCGTTCCACCGCTGCCGGACTGGTCGCTGTGTACGGCGTGCCACCGCATCTGCGAGTACCCCTCGGCGGCGAATGTTCCCGACTGGTCGAGCGGAACGAAGTCGGCGGCGGCGCGGGCCAGCTCCTGCTCCATGCGGCTGGTGGCCAGCAGCGTCATCACGTCGGCCTGATCGGCTTTGCGGCAAAGCTCCATACCGTCGCGAAGTAGAGTCAGGGTAGTCACAAGCACGGCACCCATGATGGCGATCGCGGCCACGAGCTCGATCATGGTGTAGCCGCGTTGGCGAACGAAACGCGATCCGCGCCGCAGTGGCGGTTTTCGGTGGTTGGCATCGGTTGGCATGAACCACATTGCTCGTGCCGGCCGTGCGGTGCCGGCGGTGAGGCAATACAAAGGGGGAGGCCCGCGATCGAGGATCATCGCGCAATCGCGCGCGCCGCGCTCCACAACCCATGGAAACGTACCTTGCGCGCAGGTGGATTCAACGAAATAGCGGCGGACGGAGGTGTTCCCAGCACAACCGCTGCCCGCGCAATCGTGCGCAGAACCGTCGCGATCCGAGACACGTGGGGCGGACATTCTTGTCTGCCACGTGGGGCGGACATTCGTGTCTGCCACGAACCTATGCCGGAATAGTCGAGTCCGACGTGAATACGGCAGGCCAGAAAGCATTCCCCACGCGCCGCCTACAGCTCGACCACCGCGACGGCGCCGGTCGCTTGAGTAATCGTTACCTGCCACGTGCGGTGCGGCCCAGTGATCGTGATCGTGCTGGAAGCAAGTGCCGCCCCCTCGAAGTCGAATTCGGGGCCAGCGACCGGAGAAATGCCGACCGTGACGCGATCGGAGAACCGGCGAAAACTGTCGACGGCCTCGGTACCGCCTCCGCCGAGCCGCCGCTCAACGGTGTACCCCACCACGTCGGGCCCGCTGAATTGCAGCGCCAACAGGTGGTTCTCGCCGGTGGCTATCGCGCGACGGCGGGTCTGAATCACGTCGAGCGCCAGGCGGCGCGCGTCGGTGTGCGCACCCAGGTCGCCGAACGTTTCCGGGCGAAAGCTGCCGACTGCGGCGGCGGCGATCAGGCCCAATACGATTACGACCGCCAACAGCTCCAGCAGCGTGTAGGCGCCCCTCGGCCGTCGCGCCGGCTGTCGTGCTGGAATTCGCCGAGCCAACGAAGCCCCGCGGCAGGTGCAAGGCAGCGATCGAGGAGCCGTCACGTTTGCCATGGCTGACATCACGCCATGCCCACGCGATTAAGGATCGGGTATGTTGTTCACCCGGTGCGTCGTGCCGTCGATGGTGTACTGCGTCGTGCCATCGTACGGGCTGACCGGGATGCCGTCGGGAAAGTAGTCGGGCGAATCGAGCTCGGTCAAGTTGGCCGACGGCCAGCTACTCGATTCCATGTAGTAGCGCTCGACCGTCGAGTTGATGACGGCCTTGTTATGCGCGTTGAGCTTGAGCTTGGCCGTATCGGTCGTGGTGCTGAACCGCGCAATGACGACGGCGGCGATGATGCCCAGGATCGTTACGACGGCCAGCAGCTCGAGCAGCGAAAATCCCCTGCGTTTGGCTGAAGCTTTCATATCGGTCGATGTCTCCCTGCGATGGTTCGACGATTCCATGGGTAGCGCGCGTTGCACCTTCACAACAATCTAGCTTACGCTCGAAACAGTCTAGTGAACGTGTCCTACCACGCGTTGCGTCGCGGGGTCGAACGTGTACGCCGAGCCGGTCACGGGACACACCGGCAACCCGCTCGGAAAATACGTCGGATCGGAGCCGATGGCCGCCAGGTTCGCGCCGGGCCAGGTGCCCGTATTGCGAAACCAAAGCTGCGCCTGTAGCTCGATCTCTCCTTTGTAAGCGTAGCACGCAATGCGCTTGGCAACGTCGGAGGGACCGAGAAACCGCGAGATAACCACAGCCGACAGAATCCCCAACAGCAGCACGACCGCCAGCAGCTCCAGCAGGGTCAGACCGTGCCGGGTGCGGCGTTGCGGTTTTGCAACACGTGTTGCGGCGGTGCAACGGCCGCGCGCGCGGCGTTGCACAATCGCACGTTCCGGTCGGCCCGGGTCGTTCATGACGTCAGCCCCTGTCAATGCTTGGGATGCACCGCGTCGACCGCGTCGACCATGCTGAACATTGGCAAATAGATCGCCAGCAGGATCACGCCGATGGCCGCCGCCATCACGATGGTCAGCACCGGTTCCAGCAGTCCCACCAGCACGTCGGCCCGCACTTCGATCTGGCGGCGCAGGTGGCTGCGCACGTCGGCCGACGCCTTGGCCAGGTTGCCCGTCTGCTCGCCAATGATCACGAGCTGGCTCACGACGGGCGGAAACATCTCGCCGTGCTTGTCCAGCTCCCGGCTGAGCCGCTCGCCCCGCACCACCGCCGATCGCAGACCGTCGACCGCGCGGCTCACCGCCTGGTTCTTGACCGATCCGACCGATACGCCCAGCGCGTCGACCAGCTTGAATCCCGACAGCATCATGATCCCCAGCACGTCCATGAACTGCAGCACGGCCACGTCTCGGAGCCAGGCGCCCAGCAACGGCACCCGCAACAACAGCAAGTCGAACCGATAGGCGAACGCCGGATTTTTGCGCCATTGACGCAATGCCACGTAGGTGGCGATCGCGGCCAGCGCCACGATCCAGCCGTAGTGCAACGTTATCTGACCGACGGCCATCAGCAGGCGGGTAACCGCCGGCAAGGTAATGTGCGCGTGCCGGTAGGTCTTCTCGAACTGTGGCACCACGTACGTGAGCATGAAGATGACCACGCCCGTACCCGCGATCGAAACCACCGCGGGATAGCTGAGCCGCTTGATGATGCGGGCGCGCAAATCGTTGGCCTGTTCCAGCCGTTCGGCGATGCGGTCGAGCGATTCGGCGATCGTGCCCGAGCGTTCGCCCACGCGAATCTGGTGGACGATCAGCTCGTCGAACGTGCCCGGGTAGGCCCGCAGCGCCGAGCTGAACGATTCGCCCGACTCGACCCGGCGGCGGATGCCTTCGAGCATGCCGGCATGCGAGCGGAGCGAACGCTCCTGGGCCACGGTTGCTAGTGCGCGGGGAAGCGAAACGCCGTTTTCGACCAGGGTGGCGATGTTGCGCAGGATATAGGCCAGTTCGCGCCGCCCGATTTTTTTCGTCGCGGGATCGCTCTTATTGCGCCCCAATTGCATCGATTTGAGCCGCGCCACCGCTTCCGATGCGCGGACCCAAATCGACTGCCGGCCTTCCGCTGCTGCCTT
>CAYQAJ010000065.1:0-10711 GCA_964415245.1 uncultured Pirellulaceae bacterium
TTCAGCCGCGGACACTGTCTCTTGGAAGGCGTGCCGGGCCTGGCCAAAACGCTGATGATCAGCACGCTCGCGCGAACCTTGAACCTCTCGTTCAGCCGCATTCAGTTCACGCCCGACCTGATGCCGGCCGACATCACGGGCACGGAGATCATGGAGGAGAACCGTTCGACGGGAACGCGGGAGCGTCGGTTCCTCGAGGGTCCGCTGTTTTCGAACGTGGTCCTTGCCGACGAGATCAACCGCACGCCTCCCAAGACCCAGGCGGCCCTGCTGGAAGCGATGCAGGAGCGTCAGGTGACAGTGGGGCGCGAGCGGCATCCGCTGTCGGACCCCTTCTTCGTGCTGGCCACACAGAACCCCATCGAACAGGAGGGCACCTACCCGCTGCCCGAGGCGCAGCAAGACCGGTTCATGTTCAAGGTGTTCGTGAAGTATCCCAACTTCAACGAGGAGTTTGAGATCGCGCGGCGGACCACGACCGTGCTCGCCGACGAAGTAAAGCCGGTGCTCTCGGGCGAGGAGATCGTGCAGTTGCAGCGGCTGGTGCGCGAGGTGCCGGTGACCGACCACGTGATCCGCTATGCGCTGTCGCTGGTACGGCAGACGCGCGTGGGAACCCCCGGCGCTCCCGACTTCGTGCAGGATATGGTGAGCTGGGGCGCCGGGCCGCGGGCGGTGCAATATCTGATCCTGGGAGGAAAGTCCCGCGCCTTGCTCCACGGGCGAACGCACGTTTCGACCGACGACATCCAGGCGCTGGCTCGCCCCACGCTACGGCATCGCCTGGTGGTGAACTTCGCCGCCGAGAGCGAGGGGACCACCCAGGACGACATCGTCGACCGCCTGCTGGCCATCACTCCCACCAAAGAAGACGAACTGACCGGCGATGCCCGATTCCAAAAGATTTTTGCATCCTGAGGCGATCAAGCGCATCAGCCGGCTCGACTTGCGGGCGCGGCACGTCGTCGAAGGGTTTCTCTCCGGTATGCACCGCAGCCCGTACTTCGGGCAGTCGGTCGAGTTCTTGCAGCACCGCGAGTACGCGATCGGCGACGACCTGCGGCACGTCGATTGGAAGGTGTGGGCGCGGCAGGACCGCTACTACGTCAAGCAGTTCGAGGAGGACACCAATCTCCGCTGCACGCTGTTGGTCGACGTTTCCAACAGCATGGCATACGGCAGCGGCGCGATGAACAAGTACGAATACGCCTGCACGGTGGCGAGCTGTCTGGCGTACCTGGTGCTGCGGCAGCAGGATGCGGTGGGGTGCGTGGCGTTCGACGAGCGAGTGCGGGCCAAGGTGCCGGTGCGAAGCAAGCGAAACCACATCCTGTCGGTGATCGAATCGCTGAATGTCGCGAGCCCCGCCGACAAGACCCAGATGTACCCCATCCTCCGCAACGTAGCCGAGAGCTATCCCCGCCGCGGCATGATGGTGCTGATCTCCGATCTGCTGGCCGATACGACCGGCACGATGAAGGGGCTGCGGCTGTTGCGGCAGCGCGGGCACGACGTGTGTGTGTTCCACATCATGGACGACGACGAGCTGGACTTTCCGTTTTCCGGGCCGACGCGGTTCGAGGGGCTGGAAACGCCCGACCATCTCAACTGCAACCCGCGGTCGCTACGGGAGGGGTATCTGGCGGCCCTCGATGAGTTTCTGGTGGAGCTGCGTCGGCAGTGCGCGGGCAACACGATCGACTATTCCTTGATCCGCACCAGCGATCCGCTCGATGCGGCGTTGGCGACGTATTTGAGCAACCGACTGGGGATGCACCACAAGAACTGAGTTCGGGGGGCGGAGATGGAGTTGCAAATCTCCCGTTGGTTGAGTGCAGAGTGCAAAGTGCAGAGTGCAGAATCCGGCACTCTGTACTCTGCACTCTGTACTCTGCATTTGGAAGACAAATGACGAGCCTCTTTTCCCTATTCTGGCTTCCCTGGCTGGCCCTCGGGCTGGCAGCGCTACCCGTGTTGATTCACCTGATCAACATGATGCGGCACCGCCGCGTGCGGTGGGCGGCCATGGACTTTCTGCTCGCAAGCTACAAGAAGCACCGCAACTGGATTTGGCTCAAGCAGCTCCTGCTATTGCTCATGCGGATGGCTGCCTTGGTGCTGCTGCTTTTCATGCTGGCCGGCATGAGCTGCCGGGGGGATTATTGGGCCTCGTTGTTCGGCGGGCAGACCACGCACCACTACGTGCTGCTGGACGACAGTTACTCGATGTCCGACCGCACGGGGGGCGCCAGCGCTTTCGATAACGCGAACCTGGCCGTCGCCCGCATCGGCACCGCCGCCGCGGGACAGTCCAACCAGAAGTTCACGCTGATCCGCTTTTCGCGGGCCGTGGGTTTCGAGGAGTCGGGCGCGTCGTCCGGTGCAGCGGCGCAGTCGGCGACCGCAACACCGACGGCGACCGGGGCGGCGCCGCCAGCCGATGGAGTCGCATCCGCCAAGGCCGTCGACAACTCGCCCGGCGGACGCATCGCCGACATCAACGCCGAGCCGGTCGATACGCGCTTTGACCTGCTGTTGGAAGAGAGGTCGCGGGGGTTCGACGTCTCCGACACGGCCGTCGGTCCGCGCGACGCGCTGGCCGTCGTGCGGCAGTTGGTGGCCGAAACGCCGAACGAGCGGGCCGTCGTCTACATCGTGTCGGATTTTCGCACCAAGCAGTGGGAGAACCCGACCGAGCTTACCGAACTGCTCGCGTCGCTGCGGAAGTCGCACGTCGACGTGGAGTTGGTTCGCTGCGTGAAGAGCCAACATGCGAACGTGGCTATCACCAGCGTGCAGCCCGCCGACGAAACGCACGCGGCGGGCGTTCCCCTTCCGGTGAACGTGCAAGTGCGTAACAACGGCACCTCAACCCAGAGAAACGTGTCGGTGAAAGTGCGCACCAAGTTCTTCGATCCGGCCGCTGCCCAGAACGCAGCCGTCGGTGCAGAGGGTGAAACGGTCGAGCTGCCCACGCTTTTGATCGACCAGATTCGACCTGGCGAAACGGCCACCGCCCAGGTGCAGGCCTTCTTTCGCGCCGCGGGCCAGCACGTGGTCGAGGCGGAACTAGCCCACGACTCGGTGGTCGTCGACAACCGACGTTGGTGCGTCGTCGATTTGCCGGAGGCCGAACGAGCCCTCATCATCGCCGGCAGCGCGGATCAGACCGATGCCTACTTCCTGCAGGCCCTGTTCGAGCCGGAGCCACGGGCACTGACGGGAGTCCGCCCGGTGGTGGAGAACCCGGCCTACCTGCGCGATGTGCCGCCCGAGACGCTGCGTGCTTTTTCATCCGTCTATCTTCTCGACGTGCCGTCGCTCGACCGCGTGGCGATCGAGAAGCTGGAGAACTACGTCGCCGATGGTGGAGGCGTGGCCTTCTTCGGCGGACCGAACATGGCGGTCGGCGCCACGCAATACAACGAAACACTGTACCGCGGGGGCGAGGGGCTGTTTCCGCTGCCGCTCGATCCCTTGCAGCGCGACAATCTGCTACCGGTCGATCCCGATAGCGACGTGCCCGACATCCAGGTTTCCGATCACTTTCTGTTTCAGCCGTTCCTGGGCCGGCGCAACACTCTGATCGGCACGGTGGGCGTGGAGCGTTTCGTGCAAGCGGAGCGAGCCTGGTCGCCGCGATCGGATTCGACGGTCGAAGTCGCCGCGCGGCTGCGCAACGGCGCGCCGTTTGTTGTCACACAGAGCTTTGGATCGGGACGCGTCGCGGTCGTGCTCACCACGCTGGCGCCCGATTGGAACAACTGGGCCGGCGACCCCACGCTGGTCGTTGTGGCGTTGAAGCTGCAATCGTATCTGGCTTCCGGCTCGCGGCACGATTCGCCGCGGCTGGTTGGCTCGCCCATTGCAGTGGACCTTCCGGCTGACGAGTTCCGCCCCGAAATCACCTTCCTGGTGCCCGAAGGTCCGACGTCGACCGCCATCGAGCGGATTGCCGCGAAGTCGCTCACCGACCCGGATCGGGTAGCAACCACTCTGGGCGGCGGCCCGTCGGGCACGCCCGGCGAAACCAACCGAGCGGGTGTCTACGAGGCGTTGCTCACCGCCACGGGCGGCGAGCGGTCGGCACAGCGCTACGCGCTCAATGTCGACCCGGCCGAGGGCGATCTGACGCTGGCCGATTCCCAGCGGCTGGTGGCACGGCTGCAGGCGGCACGACCCCGATTCCTTTACTGGGACGAGTTCCGGCCCGATCCGGCCGTGCAGTCGGCCTTTTCGTGGAGCCGGTACGTTTTGTACGCGATGATCGGTCTGCTGTTGTGCGAGCAAGCTCTCGCGTACTCGGCCAGTTACCATACCGTGCGAGGAGCCACGCGGTGAACGCGGACCTGCTGGCCCAAATATCGAGCCAGACGTATTACGAGGTCGAGCAGCTTGGCTCGCTCGTTCACTGGTGGCAGTGGCTGCTGCTGGCGGCGATCGTTGTGGCCGTGCTGGCCGTGGTAGCGGCCATGTACTGGTACGACAGCGTCGAGCTGCCGCGTGGCGTGGCGGCCACGCTCATGGTATTGCGCGTGCTGGCGTTCGTGGGGCTGCTGGTCTTCTTCTTTAACATCGAGAAGCGCAGCCAGCGGAAAATTGTCAAAAACTCCCGGGCTGCCTTGCTGTTCGACACCAGTCAGAGCATGGGGCTGCGCGATTCGGACGCCACCACGGTTACCTCCCCGCCCAATCGCATTGAGCCCGTCGCAGCCGAGCTGGCCGCGGGCCAAGTGCTCGAGCACTTGCGCGCGCGGCACGACGTGGTCGCCTACCGCTTCGATGCCATGGCTCAGCCGGCCGAAGTGGCCTCGCTTCCCAAGCGCAGCGACGAGGCGGCCGCAGTGCCGACAAGCGTCGTCGAGGAAGAGCGCCGCGCGCTGGCGGTGGGCGAGACACGCCGCATGGCCGTCGCGGCGCTGTGCGTGCTCGGCCTGTCGGTGGTCGCATTCGCGGTCTGGTTCGCCGTCGGTCGCATGAGCGGCATGCGAGCCACCGCCGCTTGGGCGCTATTCGCGGCCGAGATATCGCTCGTGGCCGCGGCGATCGTACTGGCGGTGGGCAATCTGAGGAATCCCGAGGTGTCGTGGCAAGCCGTCGTCGGCTTGCCGGAGCCTGCCCGACAGTCGCCCGATGCCGACGACGACGCGGCCAGCCCGGACGACGAAAAGCCAGCTTCACCCATCGAAGACGGAGCGGGAACGAAGGGCGAAACCAAACCGGCGCAAGACGTCGACTGGCAAGCGGAACTGCTCCCCCGCGGCGCGGAGACCCGAATCGGCGATGCGATGCGTTACCTGATCAATCGCGAGCGCGGCGGCCCCATCGCGGGGATTGTCGTCTTCACCGACGGATGCAACAACGCCGGCACCGACCCGGCCGCCGTCGCCTTGATCGCCCGCGACGCGCACATTCCGATCTATGCCGTGGGGCTAGGTTCCAATCGCCGCCCCACCAACGTGCGGGTGGTCGACGTCGAGGCGCCGCCCCGCGTCTACCCGGGAGACGAGTTCTCGCTGGTGGGACTGTTGCGGGCCGATGGCTTGCAAGGTCAAACGGTCAAGGTCGAGCTGTATTCGGCCCCTTCGGCGGGCCCGGGCACCTCGCCGGAAGACTCGTTCGAGCAGGAGACCAGCGTGGCCTTGCCCGAGGACGGCAAGGAAGTGTCGGTCCGCTTCGAGCTGACGCCGGACGAGCAAGGTCGCCGCGTGTACAAGCTCCGTGTGTCGCCGCCGCCGCGCGATCACGACCCGCGCGACAATGAAAAGACGGTCACGGTCGACGTGGTCGAGCGAAAGAATCACGTGCTGCTGTTGGCCGGCGGTCCCATGCGCGACTATCAGTTCCTGCGGAACCAGTTGTTCCGCGATCGCGACACCACCGTCGACGTGCTACTGCAAACCGGCGCGCCGGGCATGTCGCAGGAGGCCGACGAGCTGCTGTATGAGTTCCCGCAAACAGCCGACGAGCTGTTCGACTACGATTGCATCGTGGCGTTCGACCCCGACTGGGAACAGCTCGACGAAGTGCAGGTCGATCTGCTCGAGCGATGGATTGGCGAGAAGGCGGGGGGAATGGTCGTGATTGCCGGACCAGTCTATATGGCCGAGTGGACCAGCCTGCCTCGCGATGACCGTCGCATGAACGTGATCCGCGCGCTGTACCCGGTCGTGCTGTTCCAGCGCGGTACGGTGTCGCTACAGGTGACCCGCCAAAGCTCCGATACGGCCTGGCCGCTCGAGTTCACGCGCGACGGCCTGGAGTCGGAGTTCCTGTGGCTCGAGGAGTCGGCGGCCGATAGCGAGCAGGCCTGGGCGCGGTTCCCCGGCGTGTACGGCTACTTCCCGGTGAAGGAGCCCAAGCCGGGGGCACGCGTGCTGGCCCAGTTCTCCGATCCCGAAGCGTCGATCGACGACGATCTGCCCGTCTATCTGGCGACGCAGTACTACGGGGCGGGGCGGGTGGTGTTTCAGGCCAGTGGCGAGATGTGGCGACTGCGCGGCCTCGACGAGCGGTATTTCGAACAGTACTACACGAAACTCATCCGCTGGGCCTCGCAAGGGCGGCTGTTGCGCGACTCCAGCCGCGGCGTGCTCCTGGTCGACAAGGAGCGCTGCCTGTTGGGGGATCAAATCTCGGTACGCGGCACGCTCTACGACGCGCAGCACCGCCCGCTCGATGTCGACGAGGTGTCGACGATGCTGCTGCGTCCCGACGGAACCCGCACCAATCTTGCCCTGCGGCGCATCGAGGAAGGGGCTCGCGAGGGAACCTATGCGGCCCAATTCACCGTCCTACAGGAAGGGGACTACCGCGTCGAGTTGAAGGTGCCCGAAAGCAGCGAAGACGAGTTGCTCACGGCCGAAGTGCGCGTGCGGCTGCCCGACATTGAGGTGGAGCGCCCCGAGCGCAACGACGCGCTTTTGCAAACGATCGCCACCACGAGCGGCGGCGTGTACTACGTGGGACTCGATGCGGCGGTGGGGCGCGGCGGAGGAGATGCGCTCCCCTTGGTCAATCAGTTGGAACCGCAGGATCAGGAGACGTACTTACAGGGAACGCCCGACCGGACGTTCAAGCGGCTGCTCATGGCGTGGCTGCTAGGTTTGACGTGCGGGGTGCTGTGCTTGGAGTGGCTGACGCGGCGGCTCAATAAGCTGGCGTGATTACGAAATGCAGAATGAAGAGTGCAGAATATAGAACGGTCGGGGACTGGCTCGTTTTGCGACGCCGAGTGGCGCTTTCGAGGTCTGGAGTAGGAGAGGAGCAAAATGTGCCTGTCCCCTTCTCCGAGACCGCTGTGCCTTCGAGAGTGGGATCGAGAGGCAAAACGGGGGCCAATTCGCTTGGACGCCCTGAGCGGCAAGCGGTATAATCTGCTGGCGGGATTGGATTTCCGCCGATTGTCGGCGTTGCCTGGGGAGCGCCGGCGACGATAAGTAAGTTGAGACTATGACTGCCGACATCCACCAGCCACAATTCGCGGGGCAATTGCGCTCGCTGCTGTCGGGCCTGCGGATGCGCATCCGCGCTTACGTCTGGCTCCAGGGGATTTGTCTAGTCCTGGCCTGGTTGGGTGTCACGTTCTTCCTCTTTCTGGGGGTCGAGTGGTTCCTTCTGCGGGTCGGGGTGGGCGAGCTGCCCACGCTTCCTCGCCTCCTGTATTTGGCCGTCGTCGTCGCGGGAACGGTCTGGATCGGCTACCGCTGGATTGCACGCCGCGCGTTCGTCCGTCTGCCGCACAAGAGCATGGCCGTGCTCATCGAGCGCCGCTTTGGCGCGTTTCACGACAGCCTGGTGACGACCGTCGAAATGGGCGAGCGACCCGACCATGCGTCGTCGTTCAACCCCAACATGCTCGCGCAAGCCGGCCAGCAGGCGGTCGCAAACGCACCGCAAGTCCGATTGCGTGAGGTATTCCGATTCGGTCCGCTGGCCCGCGGCGTTGTTGGGGCGTTGGCGGTCGTAGCGGCGGTTGCGGCGCTGGCGGCATGGCAGCCCGAGGCGCTCGCTCTTGCGGCGCGCCGGCTGTACCTGCTCGATAGTGCCATGTGGCCGCGTCACGCGCGGATCGAAATGGTGGGCATCGAGGTAAGCCGCTCGGCCTTGGCCGACGAATTGGCTGAACCGCCGCGCCAGGTCGAGTTTCGCGACGCAACGGTCAAGGTCGCCAAGGGGTCGAGCGTAACGCTGCAAGTACGGGCCGACGCAGCGTGGCCCATCGTGCCGCAGACGTGTACCGTCTCGTACCGCACCGACGACGGCGTGCGCGGCCGCTCCGACATGAAGCGGCTGGGAAGCGAGCGGGAAGGCTTCCAGCATTACTCCTACGACGGCAAGCCCTTTCGCGGCGTGCTGTCGGACGTTCAGTTCGACGTGCTGGGATACGACCACCGCTTGCGCGGTTACCGAATCGAGGTCGTCGACAGTCCCGCCGTCGGCATCGTCGAGCTCCAGTGCGACTTCCCTTCCTACCTCGCCGACGTAGAGTCGGGTTCCTGGCTGCCGCGAACGATCGAGCTGACTTCGTCCACGTCGCTGCCACGCGGAACGAGAATTCAGGTGCTGGCCCAGACCAACAAGGAGCTTGCCGAGGTAACGGTCCGTGACCCGGTTTCCGGCGCCGCGTACGAAGCGACGATTGTTACGCCGGACGATGAAACGCCGCCGGGTTTCGGCTTCACGATTGAGTCGCTCGACGAGAGCCTGGCCTTGCAAATCACCCTCCGCGACACCGACGACGTCGAGAGCGAGCGGCCGTACAAGCTGTTTCTCGGGGCCGTGGGCGACGAGCCGCCGCGAGTCGATGCGGCGCTACGCGGCATCGGCACGGCGATCACGCCCAACGTGCGGATTCCCGCCTCCGGACGTATTACCGACGACTACCGGGTGGCATCGGCGTGGTTCGAGGTGCAAGCGGCCGAAGAGCCGCCGCGGCAATTCGCCTTCGACGTGGGCGCCGACGGCACATTCGACGCGGCGGTCGACTTTCGCGGCCTTCGCGCCAACGGCGAGAACCCGCTATCGCTCGCCGAGGGGCAGAAGCTGGTGCTTACGCTGGTCGCCCACGACCGCTGCGATCTGGACGGGGCGCCGAACGAGGGGCGCGGTGACACCTTCACGCTCGACGTGGTTTCCAGCGAGCAGTTGCTCGCCATGCTGGAAGCGCGGGAAGCCGGGCTGCGGCGGCGGTTCGAGCAGATCGTTCAGGAAATAACCGAAGCCCGCGATTCGCTGGCCCGCGTCCAACGGGAGGTGCAGGACCTTTCGACCCCCTCGGATGCGGACGAACCGGCCGATGCGACGCCGTCCTTCGGCGACAATGCGAACGGCGTCGGCGACGCCGACCCAACGGGCGAGGGCAGTGGCGGCACGAACAGCGTAGGTCCGAGATCGGACGCAGGCCGGGAGCCCGACGACGAGCCAGTCGATCCTCAGCAAGCGGCGCTTCGGGCTCGTTCGCTGCGTTTGCTGCGCGTGCAGCAGGCGATGCTGCAAAGCCAGAAGTCATCGCAAGAGGTGCTCGGCGTGGCGGCCAACTTCGCCGACATTCGTCAGGAGCTGATCAACAACCGCGTCGACACCGAGGACCGCAAGAACCGCCTGCAGTACGATATCGTCGATCCGCTTACGCAAGTGGGCGAAGAGGAATTCCCCGAGCTGGACCGCCTCCTCAAGGAGTTGGAGGCTGCGCTCGACGACGCTACCGCGGCGGGTCCAGCCGCCGACGCGGCCGTGGCCCAGGCTAACAAGATCCTGACTGACCTCGACCGCGTATTACAGAGGCTGCTCAAGTTTGAGACCTACAAGGAACTGTTGGATATCGTCCGCTCGTTGATCGACGATCAGGAGAAGCTGATCGAGGAATCGAAGGTGGAGCAACGCCAGGCGGCCCGACGCCTGCTGGAAGAATAGCACTGCTGGGAACGGAAACACGAAGCGCCGGAAACCAAACGGCCGGACACGCACGGGGAGACATGCTCATGAAGACGACAAACACGCTTGCCGCGACATGGGCCGTTCTGGCTGTGTTGGCCGTCAGCGTACCGCTGGCCCGATCGCAAGAGGCGGCTCCGTCCGACACCGCTGTGCCTTCCGACGCCGCCGCGGATACGGCAGAGACTTCGCCGGCAGATGCGTCGTCCGCGCCCGTTGCCGTACACGAAGATTTGGCGCTCCGGCAGAGCCGCATCGCCGACAAATACTCCCGGCTCGAACAGCTCATGCTGCGGATGGCCGAGATCGATGCGGCCGAGAATCCGCAGCGCGCGGCCTTGCTCAAGCGGGCCGTCCAGCAGTCGAAAGAGAATCTCACGCTCGACCAACTCGAAAAAATCGCCGCCTGGCTCGGCCAGCAGCAGTTGAAGCGGGCCATCGATGGTCAAAGCGAAGTCACTGTCGACATGAAGGCGCTGCTCGAACTCTTGATGAGCGAAAACCGCGCCGATCGGCTCAAGAGCGAGCAGCAACGCATCAAGGAATACATCAAGGAGGTCGAACGGATTCAGCGCTTGCAGGCCGCCAACCGCGGCCGCACCGAAGGGGGAGCCAATCCTCTTCAGCAAGCCAAGGAACAGGGCCAGATCGCCAATCGCACGGGAAACCTGGCGCAAAGAATTCGTGAGAACGAGGAAGGCGGTTCGGACTCCGCGTCGGAAGGCGAGGCCGGCGAAGGCGCCAACGATTCGCAGCAAGGCGAAGGACAGGGCCA
>CAYQAJ010000065.1:10811-15129 GCA_964415245.1 uncultured Pirellulaceae bacterium
AAGGCGAGGCCGGCGAAGGCGCCAACGATTCGCAGCAAGGCGAAGGACAGGGCCAGCAGGGCGAAGGACAGGGTCAACAAGGCGAAGGACAAGGCCAACAAGGCGAAGGTCAGGGCCAGCAAGGCGAAGGCCAAGGCCAACAAGGCGAAGGTCAGGGCCAGCAAGGTGAAGGCCAGGGCCAGCAAGGTGAAGGCCAGGGCCAGCAAGGTGAAGGACAGGGCCAACAAGGTGAAGGACAGGGCCAACAAGGTGAAGGAAAGGGCCAACAAGGTGAAGGGCAAGGCCAGCAAGGCGAAGGCCAGGGCCAGCAAGGCGAAGGTCAGCAAAGCGAAGGGCAAGGCCAACAAGGTGAGGGCCAGGGTTCGCAAGGTGAAGGTCAGGGCCAACAAGGTGAAGGGTCGCAGGGCGGTTCCCAGGGCGGCAGCCAGGGTGGATCGCAGGGTGGAAGCCAAGGCGGTTCCCAGGGTGGGTCGCAAGGCGGAAACCAAGGCGGCCAGCAGTCGCAGCAGGACGAAAACCCGGCACGCAAGCGCATCGAGGCGGCCGAGGAAAAAATGCGCCGCGCCCAGCAAAAACTCGAAGAGGCCAAGCGCCGCGAGGCCGTCGAAGACCAACGCGAGGCCGAGCAGGAGCTGGCCAAGGCCAAGGCCGAACTCGAGGAGATTCTTCGTCAGCTTCGCGAGGAAGAAATCGAGCGCATGCTCGCCATGCTGGAGGGCCGCTTCGCCAAGATGCTCGAAATGCAGTTGCGCGTCTACGAGGCCACTTTGCGGCTCGACAGGATCGACGATGACCAGCGATTGCGCGACTTCGACATCCAGACCGGTAAGCTGAGCTTCGACCAGCGCAAGATCGGCGCCGACGCCGACCGGGCCCTGATCCTGTTGTTGGAAGAGGGCTCCTCCGTCGCTTTCCCCGAAGCGGTCGAGCAAATGCGGGACGAAATGTACGTGGTGGCCGATCGCCTGGCAGCCTCGAACGTGGGAACCATTACGCAGGACAGCGAGGAAGAAATCATTGCGGCCTTGGAAGAGATCATCGAGGCGCTGCAAAAGGCGCAGCAGGATCTCCAGCAACAACAACAGCAGCAACAACAGCAACAGCAACAACAGCAGCAGGATCAGCCGTTGGTCGATCAGTTGGCCGAGTTGAAGATGATCCGCGCCCTGCAGATGCGGGTGAACAGCCGCACGCAGCGCTACGCGCGCTTGCTCGACGACAAGGACGATCCGACGGGCCAGGCCACCGACGCCGATTTGATCGGCGCCCTGGGCCGCCTGGCCGACAAGCAACAGCGAATCCACCGCGTTACCGAGGACATTGTGCTGGGAAAGAACAAGTGACGTGTCGAAGTCTGGAGTAGCGGACTTCGCACGGCGTTCGATGAACGGGCAAGACGCACCACGGTTGAATTCCTGCGAATTCAGCTACGGCAAGCGGGCAGCTTGTCCCACGAAGGGACTCGCAAAGGAGCCAAAACGATGATCGGTAAAACGTTCGCGGCAACTCTGGCATCCGTTCTGACCGGCTGGGCGCTTACCGCTCTTCCTACCGGCATGGAAGTCGTCCGCGCCGACGACGAATTGAGCGCGGCCGCCAGTTGGACCATCCCCACGGCCGACGACGTGCGGGCCCAGGTTGAAGCATGGCTCGCCGACAAAACGATCGACGACGACACGCGGCAAGCGATCGATGCGCTCTGGGAAGCGCCGCAGGAGAACCTGGCCGCGAGCGGTCCTGATTTGCTCGATCGTTGGGCCGCGACACTGGCACTGGTCGACCCGCAATTCGCCGAATTGGTTAGCACGTGTCGAGGGATAGCCGAGTCGCGCGGCGTGCGGACGTTTGCCGTACTAGACGACGAAACGCAGCCGCCGCTGGTCCGCAGCAACATGCGGCTGTATTACGGCCGCTGGCTTTCGCAGCACGCCTATTACGACGAAGCGCTCGAAATGCTCTCCGGGCTGGAGCCCAAGGAGGTGATGGATCCCGCTTCGCTGCTGTTCTATCAGAGCGTGGCGCACCACCGGCTGCTGGACAAGGAAAAGTGTCTGCCGACCCTCACGCGGCTGATGGAAAACGAGTCGTCGTTACCGCGTCGGTATGCCACGCTCGCGCGGCTCATGGAGGCGGACCTGAAGCCGCTGGAGACCGACTCGCTGGACGAGATCGCCCGCCTGATGGACGACGTCCGCCGCCGTCTCGATTTTGGTCGCGCCGGCCGCGTGGTCCGCAAGCAGGAGGACGATGTCATCGCCAAGCTGGACAAGCTGATCGAGCAAATCGAGCAGCAACAGCAGCAACAACAATCGGGCAGCGGCAGCGGCGGGAGCATGAATCCTTCCAGCCCCATGCAGGACAGCAACGGCGGCGCGCAGCGCGGCCCGGGTAACGTCGATCGCAGACGAATCGGCAATACCGCGGGTTGGGGCGATCTGCCCGCGAAAGAGCGCCAAGCGGCCCTCCAGGAAATCAGCAAGGACCTACCCGCGCACTACCGCGACGTGATCGAAGCTTACTTTCGCCGGCTGGCGCGCGACGGCACGCCGTGAGACGGCACCATGTGAGCGCGGGCTGCTGCGGGCCGGCGCGCCTTGCTCGACGTGGCGCGACCGTCGGTGGTAAAGTAAAGTAGCGACGTTTACGCGGCGCTTTGGAATCAATTATGCCGAGTATGCTCACCACCCTAGTCGCTGCGATGGCGACGATCGCCGCCCCCGTGGACGTCGACGTGCGGCCTCTCGCCGGACCCGCCGAGTCGGGGACGCTATCGGCGATATCGTCCACCGAGATCGTGTTGCAAACTCCCGAGGGGGCCCGCAAGTTCGAGCTGCGCGAGCTGCTCACGGTTCGCCAGAGGGGCGTTCAGCCGCCTCTCTCGCTTTCGGCCAAGGTCACGGTCCTCCTGGTCGACGGGTCGCGGCTGCTGGCTGGCAGCTATGCGGCCGACAAGGGCAAGGCCGTTGTCGATCTTGTCGATGGCACGCGGCTCGAGCTGCCGGCTTCCGCCGTCCGCTGGGTGCGGCTCCAGCCTCCGCACGATGAGTACAACGAAGACTGGCGCGAAATCAGCGGCGAAGCCCATAAGGGGGACGTGATCGTAATTCGCAAGACGGCGCTCGATTACCTCGAAGGCGTAATCGTGGGCATTACGCCCGAGGCGGTACAGTTTGAGTTCGACGGCAGCCGTTTCGACGTATCGCGCGAAAAGGTCGAGGGGCTCGTCTACTACCATCCGGCGGGAGCCGAGCTTCCCGCGTCGCTCTGCGGGCTGGTCGACGTACACGGGTCGTCGTGGAACGTGCAGCGGCTGGCACTCCGCGATGGGTCGCTCGAGCTGACCACGACTTCGGGCGCCAGCTACACTCTGCCGCTGGCCGATGTGCAGACGCTCGACTTTTCCCGCGGCAACGTGGCGTATCTGAGCGACATGCAACCCGAGTCGGTCGAGTGGATGCCGTTCATCGACTCGCCGTCGGTTCGCAAGAGTCTGGCCCAACTGTACGAGCCGCGACGCGACACGAACTTCGCCGGGGCGGCACTGGTGTTGGGCGGCCAGTCGTACGAGAAAGGAATGGCGCTGCACAGCCGCAGCGAGCTCGTCTACCGACTGCCCTCGGGCTTTCGCCGCCTGCAGATGGTTGCCGGAATCGACGACACCGTGCGCGACGGCGGTAACGTGCGGCTGGTGATTACGGGCGACGGCAAGACGCTGCTGGACGCGGCAGTCAGCGGCACCGACAAACCGCTGCCGATCGACGTCGACGTGGAGGGCGTCCGGCGGCTGACGATTGTCGTCGACTTTGGACTGGATCTCGACGTGGCCGACCACCTGCTCCTGTGCGACGCAAGGATTGTCAAATGAAGCGATTCGCCGGCCGTCTGAGCATATTGGCCGTGATTCTGTGCCTCACGCCGGTCGTGTCGTCGACCGTGGCGCGCGGGGCCGACGAAGTGCCGGAAGCGGTGCTGCGTGCCCAACAGCAGCGCATCGCCGCAATCGCCAAGGCCAAGGCGGCGGCCGTGTCGGTATTCGCCCGCGGCGGCCGCGGCGGCGGATCGGGAGTCGTGATTTCCGCCGATGGATACGCCCTGACCAATTTCCATGTGGCCAAGCCCGCCGGCAACTTTATGAAGTGCAGCATGCCCGATGGCCGCATGTACGACGCGGTTCTCGTGGGCTTGGACGCGCCGGGCGACGTGGCGCTGATCAAGCTGATGGGCCGCGATGACTTTCCCCATGCCGAGCTGGGCGACAGCGACCAGGTGCGCGTGGGAGACTGGTGCTTTGCGGTCGGCAACCCGTTCCTGCTGGCCA
>CAYQAJ010000065.1:15139-19994 GCA_964415245.1 uncultured Pirellulaceae bacterium
TTGCAGCCCACCGTGACCTACGGCATCGTGTCGGGCGTGCACCGTTTCCAGTATCCCGCCGGCACGCTGTTGGAATACGCCGACTGCCTCCAGACCGACGCCTCGATCAATCCGGGCAACTCCGGTGGGCCGCTGTTCAACGCACAAGGTGAGCTGATCGGCATTAACGGCCGTGGCTCGTTCGAGAAGCGCGGCCGTGTGAACGTAGGCGTCGGCTACGCCATCTCGATCAACCAGATCAAAAACTTCCTGGGCTGTCTGCACTCGGGCAGACTGGTCGATCACGCCACGTTGGGGGCAACGGTGTCGAGCAACGAAGACGGACATCCCGTCGTCACCAACATTCTCACGTCGTCGGACGCCTATCGGCGCGGGCTGCGCTACGGCGACGAGATCGTCGCGTTCGGCGGGCGTTCCATCGATACGGTGAACGGCTTTAAGAACGCGCTGGGTATCTTTCCCAAGGGTTGGCGCGTGCCGATGACGTTTCGCCGAGACGGCCAGGAGTACGACGTCCTCGTGCGGCTCAGCGGCGTGCATTCGACCGAGGAGCTGATTGCCAAGGTGCAAGGCGCGACGCCGCCCGAACCGCAGCCGATGCCCCAAGAGCCCGACCGTCCCGAAGAGCCGGGGCAGCCCGACGGACAAAAGCAGCCCGATAACCCAGAGCAACCCGATGGCCAAGAGCAACCCGATGGCCAAGAGCAGCCGGAAGACTCGCGTCAGCCTGATGAGCAGGAGCCGCCGGACGAATCGGGCCGGCCGGGCAACCGGCGGCAACCGGGCGACGGTCCTCGTCGCCTGCCGCGCGACGGCGACCGCCCGGGTCCGCGGCCGGGTCCAGTTCCGCGGGTGCAGCCGCAACGGCAAGAGGTGCCGGCCGAGCTGGCGCAGTACTATCAGTCGCGCTCCGGCTTCGCCAATTACTACTTCAACGAGCTCAATCGCGATCGCGTGTGGCGGGCGTTTCTGGAAGGGGGCGATTTTTCGGACGCTGCCGGTCAATGGTCGATCGCCGCCACGCTTACCGGCGTCGGCGATCTGGAGATCGTGCTGGGCGAGCAAAAGTGCGCCTGGCGCATTGCTGGTGGCTTGGAAGAGATCGATCTGAGCGAGGACCTGGAAGGGCAACTCGCTCCCAACGGCAGCGGTGGCCTGTTGCTGGCGCTGCACGTGTGGCAGCGGATGCTGACGCTCGGCCCCGATTCCTTCGGCGACGTCTACTACTACGGAACTGCCCCCATGCCCGACCACGAAGGGCTGGTCGACGTGCTGGTGGGAACGTACAGCGTGGTCGAGACGCGGTTCCAGTTCGATCCCGCGACGGGGCAGCTTGTGGGCCTGGAATTGTACGCGGACGTGGACGTCGACCCTTGTGAGGTGTTTTTCAGCGACTATCGCCCGATCGGCGACCGGCAGATTCCCCATCGTATCGAAGTCCACTACGGCGACGGCGTTTTCGGGGTGCTGGAGGTCAGCGATTTCACGCTCGTTCCGGCCGGCGATGCCGTTCCGGCCGCCGATGCCGTTCCGGCCGACACGGATCTTCCGTCCGACAACAAGGAGGCGGGATGAGAGGCATGACATCCAAGCTACGCGGCGCGCGGCGCTGCGGCGCCTTCCTCTTGTCGCTCGCGTGTGTGGTTGCCGTGGGCGCGGCCTGTGAAGCGGCCTCGTCATCGCTGGCCGACTCCATCGATCTGGTGCAACCCAAGGTCGTTAAAATTTATGGCGCGGGTGGAGTGCGCGGACTCGAAGCGTATCAAAGCGGCATCCTCATTTCGCCCGAAGGACACGTGCTGACAGTTTGGAGCTACGTGCTTGATTCCGACTTCGTCACGGTAACGCTCGACGACGGCCGCAAGTTCCAGGCCGAGCTGGTGGGGCACGATCCCCGCCTGGAAATCGCCGTTTTGAAGATCGATGCCGCCGACGTGCCATGCTTCGACCTGTCCGAGGCCGTCGAAGCGGGGGCCGGCGACCGCGTGCTGGCTTTCAGCAATCTCTACGGTGTGGCGACTGGCAATGAGCCGGTGAGCGTGCTGCATGGCGTGGTATCGGCCCGCACCGATCTGGCGGCCCGCCGCGGAGCGTATGAAACCACGTACCGCGGCAGCGTATACGTTCTGGACGCCATGACGAACAATCCCGGCGCCGCCGGGGGCGCGTTGACCGATCGCCGCGGCCGGTTGATTGGCCTGTTGGGCAAGGAGCTGCGCAGCTCGCTGAGCAACACCTGGCTCAACTATGCCGTGCCCGCCTCCGAGTTGGTCGCGTCGGTCGACGACATTCTCGCCGGCCGCACGACGCCCCGAGGTCCCGACGACGACCGCCACCGGCCGACGGATCCGCTCACGCTCGAGCGAATCGGCATCGTGCTGGTGCCCGACGTGCTGAACAAGACGCCCCCGTTCATCGATCGTATCGTTCCCGGCACGCAGGCCGAAACGGCCGGTCTGTTGGCCGACGACCTGGTGCTGTTTGTCGACAGCCGCATCGTTTCATCGTGCAAGATGCTTGCCGACGAGCTTTCGTATTTCGATCGGGACGATGAGGTCCGACTTACCGTGCAGCGCGGCCCGGAGTTGGTCGAAGTGGTTGTCGGCGGCCAGCCGTGATGCGCTCGCAATCCCGAACCAGGGAGCAAATGGTGACAATCCGTCCCGGAATCTCGTTGCTCGCGTCTCGTGGAGATGCGTCCGCGGCCGCGCTGCCGCCGTCGCGGGTGGTGCTCGCGCTGGCGGTGTCATTCGCTGCGGCGCTGGTTTCGCTTTCGTCGGTCCGCGGGCAAGACGACGATCTGGTCGAGCTGGAAGATGCGGCCGTCAAGGCCGCGGTGGCTCGCACAGCCGACTGCGTGGTATCCATCGAAACGATTGGTGGCCTGGAGAAAGTGGGCGGTGTGTTGGTGGGCACGGGGCCGACCACCGGGCTTGTCGTTTCCGAAGACGGTTACATCGTTTCCAGCGCCTTTAACTTCATACAGAAGCCCTCCACCGTGCTTGTGACTCTCCCCGGCGGCAAGCGTACCACGGCCGAGATTGTCGCCCGTGACCATAGCCGCATGCTCGTGCTGCTCAAGGTGCAGACCGACGAGCCGCTGGCGGTGCCGACGCACGTTCCGCGCGACGAGATGCAAGTGGGGCAGTGGTCGATTGCCGTGGGACGCACATTCGAACAGGACGAGCCCAACGTTTCGGTGGGCGTCATCAGCGCCACCAACCGCATCTGGGGCAAGGCCGTGCAGACCGACGCCAAGGTTTCGCCGAACAACTACGGCGGTCCGCTGTTGGACATTCACGGCCGCGTGTTGGGATTGCTGGTACCCCTGTCGCCGCAGGGCGGATCGGAAGTCGCGGGGGCCGAGTGGTACGACTCGGGCATCGGTTTCGCCGTGCCTTTGGTCGATCTGTCCGATCAGCTTGAGCGCATGAAACAGGGCCAGGACCTGTTTCCCGGCATCCTGGGCGTAACGCTCAAGCCGGGTGATATGTATGTCGATCCGGCCGAGGTCGCGGCCGCTCCCGCCAATTCGCCGGCGGCCAAGGCGGGCATCCAGCCGAGCGACGTGATTGCCGAAGTCGACGGTGTAGCCGTGGCAACGCAGGTCCAACTGCGGCACGAGTTGGGGCACCGCTACGCCGGCGAGGTGCTGAGCGTCGTCGTCCGCCGTGGCGAAGAACGGCTGGAACTCAATATCGAGCTGGCGGAAAAGCTGGAGCCTTACCAACAGGGGTTCCTGGGCGTGCTTCCGTTGCGGGTGCCGCCCGGTAACGAGCCCGGTGTCGTGATTCGTTACGTGTATCCCGGCAGTCCGGCGGACGACGCGGGCATCGCTGTCGGCGACCGGTTGGTAGCGATCGACGGCCGCGAAATCGCCGACGCCGCCTCGCTGTTGGAAGCGATGGCTGCCTACGAAGCCGGTGCTCCCGCTGTGCTCGACGTACGACGCGGCGAGGAAAGCTTGCCGATGAAGCTGACCCTGGCGGCACTGCCGGTCGACATTCCCGCTTTGCTGCCGCCGGCCCATCCCAAGCCCGCAGCCGAGGACGCGGCCCGCCCCGCCGTCGGCTGGATCGAAGTCAAGCTGCCCGAGGAGAGCAACGACTGTTTCGCCTACGTGCCCGCGACCTATCACGGCGACGTGCCCTGTGGCGTGGTGGTGTGGCTTGCGCCGCCGGGGGATTTCGACAAAGACGCACTGCTGGCCCGTTGGAAGGACCGGTGCGATGCGTCCGACCTGATCCTGCTCGTGCCGCGTCCATCCGATCCTTCCCGCTGGCTTCCCACCGAGGTCGCCTTCGTGCGCAAGGTGCTCGACAACGTGCTGGCCGGCTACCACGTTGATTCCACGCGCGTCGTGGTTCATGGGCACCGGGCGGGCGGCGCGATGGCGTACCTGGTGGCGCTTGCCAATCGCGACGTCGTGCGGGGCGTGGCGGTGATCGATGCCCCGATACCGGCGCGTGCCCAGCCGCCCGAAAACGACGCGGTTCAGCGGTTGGCCGTGTACAGCGCCGCGGCCGAGGAGTCGAGGCTGGGCGAACAGATTGCCGCCACGATCAAGCTGCTCACGGACCGCAAGTTCCCGGTCACCCAGCGAGATCTGGGTAAGGAGCCGCGCTACCTAGACGCCGCGGAGCTGGACGAGCTGGTCCGTTGGATCGACTCGCTCGACCGTCTGTAGTGCCCACCGACGCTATCGATGGCGAGGCTTGCGACGCGCGCCGCCGACGGCGCGCGTCGGAATAGCCCCAGCCGGTGGGCGGCAAGACAACAGCGTCGGCCGGAAGGCGCTGATTACAACAGCCCTGGGCCGGAAGGCGCTGATTACAACAGCCCCGGGCCGGAAGGC
>CAYQAJ010000066.1:0-1657 GCA_964415245.1 uncultured Pirellulaceae bacterium
CATCCGAACCTTCTGAAGGTCCACCTCGAGATTCTTGAGCACGTTGGCGCCCACGCCGGTGCCCTCTTTCACCAGGCCCAACAGGATGTGCTCGGTTCCGATGTATTCGTGGTTGAACCGCTGCGCCTCCTGATTGGCAAGCTGCATCACCTTGCGAGCACGGTCCGTGAATCGCTCGTACATGGACTTATTCCCCCGAAGTGGGTTGATCTCTGGATTCGTCGATCTATGTGCTTAGATGCGCTTCCGAGGCGGCCGGCTTGCGCACCGTCATAAGTATTGGGCGGACGCTCTCTGAAACAAGCCCGGACTTTACGGGGCATTTCCGTGGGGCTTGTCCGGCACAGCGCCATGGAATTCTAGCCCGCAGTTTGCCTACGAGCAAGGCAAGGTAAAGTCCGCCTTGATGTTACGTATCGGCCAAAGCTCGCAAACTGCGCCGTCGGCGCGGACAGTTCGTATCACACCGAGCGCTTCCGAAGTAGGTCCCGCTTGCCGAGCGGGACCCTGATGCCGCTACTGGCGTCGCTCGTCATTCAGTTCCCGCCCGGCAGGCGGGACCCTGATCCCGCTACTGGCGTCGCTCGTCATTCAGATCCCGCCTGCCGGGCGGGACCTACTTGCCGCGATTGTTACCTCGCAGGCAATGTGCCACAGTGAACGAAAACCGCACACCTTGATGTTCGCACTTGGCAAAAGCGCGCTCCAAATTGTGACCACGCCACCGTCCGAAGGGTTCGCCCAAGAACCGACCGAGCGAGCGTCCGGCAAAGTCGGACAGTCTGACGTCTTGCGCATTCTCGACGCCAACGCGAATCGGGCGGCCGAGGGGCTTCGCGTGGTCGAGGAGTATCTTCGATTCGCGCTCGACGACCAGCATTTGACCACACTGTGCAAGTCGCTGCGGCACGATCTGGCCGACGCGGTTTCCGCCATTCCCCCGCTAGCGCGGCACGCCGCTCGCGATTCGGAAGCCGACGTGGGCAGTCCGTCGGCGTCGTCCGTTGGTTCCCAGCAGCGCATCGAGACAAAAGACGTGGTTGCTGCCAGCTTGCAACGAGCCAAGCAGGCTCTGCGGGTGCTGGAGGAATACGGCAAGCTGCTCAATGAGTCGCCTGCCGATTCGGCCGCCCATTCGCCCGTCGAAACGTTCGAGCGGCTTCGCTACCGACTCTACACGCTCGAACGAGCTATCACGCTCACCGACGACAGTCTGCGACGCATTCCCTTGCCGGCGCTGTGCGTCCTGTTAGACGGCGGCCAGTCTGTCGAAGCGCTCACACAGCTTGGCCGGTCGCTGGTCGCGGCAGGCGTGCACATGCTGCAACTTCGGGACAAGACGCTGCCCGATCGCCAGCTTGTCGAGCGCGCCCGAATCCTCCGCCAGTTGACACACGGAACGGGCACGCTCTTGGTCGTAAACGACCGCGCCGACGTGGCACGGGCCGTCTCGGCCAACGGGGTCCACGTGGGGCAGGACGACCTTTCGGTGCGCGACGCCCGCCGCATCGTGGGACCGCACGCATTAGTGGGTGTGTCGACCCACTCGCTTGAGCAGGCAAAACAGGCGGTGAGCGACGGAGCGAACTACATCGGTGTGGGGCCGGTCTTCTCTTCCACCACGAAGCCGCACGACCGCCTGGCGGGAACCGAGCTG
>CAYQAJ010000066.1:1757-3499 GCA_964415245.1 uncultured Pirellulaceae bacterium
GGTGACGGCGCCGTGTATTATGCGGTTAACGTCTTGCCGGAACTGCCAGGAAACATCGTTTATGCTCGTCGTCATGCAGAGCCAGGCCACCGACCAGCAGGTTGCCGCCGTCGAGCGCCACATTCGTGAGCTGGGCCTTTCGCCGCATCCCATGCGCGGCCCGACCCGCACCGCCATCGGCATCACCGGCAACACCAGTGCGGTTGATCCGACCAGCCTGGAAGGGCTCCCCGGCGTGCGGGAGTTGTTGCGGGTCACCAAGCCGTACAAACTGGCCAGCCGCGAGATGCACCTCGACGACACGGTCGTGCGGCTGCCGCAAACGTCGTTCGGCCCGGGAACGTTTACCGTCGTGGCGGGCCCCTGCTCGGTCGAAAACGAGGAGATGGCCCTCCGCACGGCAGAGTTCCTGATGCAGCGCGGCGTGCGGCTGATGCGGGCCGGCGCCTACAAACCCCGCACGAGCCCCTATTCCTTTCAAGGCCTCGAAGAAGCCGGGCTCGACATCCTCGACCGCGTCCGCCGCGAGACCGGTATCGGCGTGGTGACCGAGGTCATGGACGCGGGACACGTCGAGCTGGTCGAGGCCGCCGCCGACATGCTACAGATCGGTACCCGCAACATGCAGAACTTTATATTGCTCAAGCGGATCGCGAAGTCGACGAAACCGGTGCTGCTCAAGCGCGGCATCTCGGCCACGCTGGAAGAGTGGCTCATGGCGGCCGAGTACCTGCTGTCGGGCGGCAACCGGAATGTGGTGCTGTGCGAACGGGGCGTGCGCACGTTCGCCGACCACACCCGCAACACGCTCGACTTGTCGGTCATTCCGCCGGTCAAGAAGCACTCGCACCTGCCGGTGATCGTAGATCCCAGCCACGGCACGGGGCGGCGCGAGTATGTGCCGCCGATGTCGCTGGCGGCACTGTCGGCCGGGGCCGATGGTCTGATGGTCGAGGTGCACCCCGATCCGCTCAAGGCCCTCTCGGACGGGCCGCAGTCGCTCGACTTCGCGCAGTTCGACAAGTTGCTCGATTCACTCAAGCGGCTGGCGGAACCGCTGGGCCGCACCATTTGCTGAGGACGCAGCGTACCAATGAACAAGGTCCCATGCCGCATCGTCCCTCAGATCGTTGCGTGGCTATCGGTTGTCGCCATTGCCGCGCTTTTCGTGGCATGCGATGGAGCACAAACGCGAGGCGTCGACCCTCGGCCGGAGCCCGAACGAATCGCGTACGGCAAACCCCGCGAGCTGGCTAAATTCGCCAACGAAAAGGTGAACGAAAGCAGCGGGCTGGCGGTGAGCCGCTGGCGCGACGACGTATTCTGGACCCATAACGACTCGGGTGATTCTCCGCGCATCTATGCCTTCGATCGTAAGGGCGCCGACCTGGGAACGTGGAACGTCGAAGGCGCGACGGCCCACGATTGGGAAGACATGGCTTCCTTTACGCTCGACGGCAAGGCGTATCTGCTGCTGGCCGACACGGGCGACAACGCCTTGGGGCGGAGTCATGGCACGCTCTACCTGGTCGAGGAGCCGGCCGACAGAGGGGCCGCGGCGAAGCTGGTGCAAAAGGTCGACTTCACGTATGAGGGGGGCTCGCAAAACTGCGAAGCGGTCGCCTTCGATGTCGGCCGTCGCGTTGTGCTGCTGGTTGCCAAGCTGGTGGAACCCGGATGCCAGGTATTCGAGTTGCCGTGGCCGGCGCTTCCCGTCGCGGAGGGCAACGGCGCCGATCGCC
>CAYQAJ010000066.1:3599-19936 GCA_964415245.1 uncultured Pirellulaceae bacterium
AGCGCGACGCTGCCGACGAGCCGCCGCCTTCCGAAAAACTGCCGGTGGCCGTGGCGATCGGTACGCTCGACTTGTCGCTGGCGACCGGGATGGACATTTCGCCCGACGGCGTTCGAGCAATCATCATCACCTACGGCGACGCGTACGAATATGTCCGTCGCGAGGGAGAAGACTGGCGAGAGGCCTTTGCCCGCGACAGTCGCAATCTGCCGATGCCCAAGCGGCGGCAGGGAGAGGCCATCTGCTACGGCCGTGACGGAAAGACTCTCTATCTAACCAGCGAGCACGCGCCGGCCCCTTTCTGGGAAGTGCCGGTTGTCCCCGACGCGCGTCGCTAGCCGCTGGCGCGATTGCCGACGTAACGTGCCACGTTGCCGCCTGCGCGATCATGCTGGCGACCCGTCGCGGATCTTCAACCGCCGACCGCTGCTGTCAAGAGTTTTCGCGCCGTTTTTTCGCGTTCTGGTGACGCGCGGCGTGACATTCGCCCGAGGCTCAGCTCCGTCGAGAAAACCAACGAGTGCCGACGGAACCGAGCCACCTGGCGCGGGGTTAACTATCTGCACAGGCCAAGTGTTCTGTTGCCTGCCGGAGCGGGCGAACAAGCAGCGCCGGCTTGCGCCTGTGTCGTTGCGGCGCGCAGCGATTCTATCAAGGAGGACGTCAATGAGATCGATGGTTGTCGGTGGGGTGACGCTGCTATTGGGCGTCTGCATGTTGTGTAGTCGCGCTACGGCGCAGAATGAGCAACAAAACGACCGGGCTGCCCGCCGACAGCAGATGATCGAACGGTTCGATAAGAACGGCGATGGCCAGCTCAACGAAGAGGAGCGCGCCGCGATGCGCGAAGCGCGCGGTCAGCAAGGTCGCGGCCCGGGGCAACGACCCGGCAGACCCGGTTTCCAAGGACAAGGTCCCCGCGGACAAGGTCCAGGCGAACAAGGCTTTCGTCCACAAGGCCCGGGCGGACGAGGTTTTCAAGGACAAGGCCCAGGCGGTCAAGCGTACCGTCAACGAGGTCCCCGACCACAAGGTCCCGATTGGCAAGGTTTCCAAGGACAAGCATTCCGTGGACAAGGTCCCCGTGGACAAGGCTTTCGTCCACAAGGTCCCCGCAGCCGAGGTTTTCAAGGACAAGCCTTCCGTGGACAAGGTCCCCGTGGACAAGGCTTTCGTCCACAAGGTCCCGGCGGCCGTGGCTTTCAAGGTCAAGCCTTCCGTGGACGAGGTCCTCGGCCACAGGCCCCTGGCGGACAAGGTTACCGAGGACGAGGTCCCCGACCACAAGGTCCCGGCGGCCGAGGTTTTCAAGGTCAAGTCTTCCGTGGGCAAGGTCCGCGCGGACAAGGCTTTCGTGGACAAGGCCCCGGCTGGCAAGGTTTTCAAGGACAAGGTTACCGAGGACGAGGTCCCCGACCACAAGGTCCCGGCTGGCAAGGTTTCCAGGGTCAAGCCTTTCGTGGACAAGGTGCGAGGGGACAAGGCTTTCGTCCACAGGGCGCTGGCGGACAGGGTTTCCGAGGGCAGGGCTTCCGTGGGCAAGGTCCGGGCGGTCAAAGCTATCGTCCACAAGGACCGCGTCCGCAGGGGCCGAGTGGCCAAGGATTCCGAGCAGAAGACTTCCGTCGACAAGCTCCCCGTGGACAAGGACCCGGCCGCCAAGGCCCGGGTGGCCAGCGCCCGAGCCGCGAACAAATGCTCAAGCGGTTCGACAAGGACGGCAATGGCGAGTTGAGCGACGAGGAACGTGCCGCCATGCGGCAGGAGCTCGGCCAGCGCCGCCGCGGTGGCGGGCAGGGCCAAGGACCTGGTGGCCAGCGGCGTGGTGGACCGGGCCAGGGTCAGCGCCCCGGTGGTCAGCGTCCCTCGGACGCCTAAAGCGAAGCAGTTTGCCGCAGGACGCCGCGAGGCAAGGCAGCCCGCCGTCCCGCGAAACGATAGTTGAATCGAGCCCCCATCAGATGTCCCGGCATGGCGCGAGGCTTTGCTTCCGCCCTGCCGGGCATCTTTTTGCGCGCGCTTAGAAATGGTCGCGTCGTCTACGTGGGGCAGGCTTTCCAGCCTGCCATGGCACAGCCAGTGCGTTGGCGCACTTTTGGCAGACAGGAATGTCCGCCCCACAGCACGGATCGCCGCCGCTGATTCGCCTAACCGCGCCGCCGCCCCCTCCTCTATACTGCGGCGATGCGCCGCGACCCGCCTGACCCGATTGCCTCGGAGACTCTCCACGAGGCGGCCCGAATCGAGGGCCAATCCAGCACAACCGACGAGGGGGCCGAAGCGGCTGAACCGCGCAATTTCCTGGTGCTCGCGCTCTACCAGGTCATCCTGCGGACCGGCTGGATCTTCAAGACCGAGAGCATCATCATGCCGGCCGTGCTCGACACGTTGGCCGGCGCCGGGTGGGTGCGTGGGTGGCTGCCGCTGTTGAACCGGCTGGGGCAGAACGTCCTGCCGGTGCTGCTGGCGCGTCGCATCAAGCTTGTGCCGCGAAAGAAATGGAGCTTGATGACGACGACGACCGCGATGGCGGTCCTGCTGGTGGCGATGGCTTTCCTCTGCGGCCGGCAGGACATTGCTTCGATGTCGTGGGCGGCGCCGGCGTACTTGATCGTATACGCCTTGTTCTTTGTATTTCTCGGTGGGAACCAGCTTGCCCTGGGCGCATTGCAGGGAAAGCTGATCCGCCCGACGCGCCGCGGTCGGCTGCTGTTGGTCTCGAACGTCGCGGGAGGCACAACGGCCGTCCTGTGTGCGCTGTTGCTGCTTTCGTATTGGCTGCACGAAACGAGCGGCGAGTTCGGCAAGATTTTTGGTTTCTCGGCCGCCCTATTTGCGGTGGCAGCAGCCTCGGCTCTGTTTCTCGGCGAGCCCTCCGACCATTACCACGAGCCCCGCGCTAGCCTCTGGCGGTTGATCGCCAACATTGGGCGAACGCTGCGTGCCGATGCCAACCTGCGGCGGCTCGCCGTTGTGACGCTCCTGTTCGGCACCTCGATCGTGCTGGTGCCGCACTACCAAAACGTGGGGCTCGTCGATTTGGACATGGGCATGAAGAGCCTCATGTGGTGGGTCGTCGTACAAAACGTGGGCACGGCCGTATTCAGCATACCCGCCGGTCCGATGGCCGACCGCTTCGGCAACCGGCTCGTAATGCAGCTCAACATGCTGGGCATTGCCGCCGCGCCGCTGGCGGCGGTCGTTCTGATGCACGCCGGCGCGAGCAGCCGACATCTGTTTCACCTGGTGTTCGTGCTGTTGGGCCTGATGCCGGTCGCCATGCGCACGTTCAACAACTACGTGCTCGAGATTTCCGAGCCTGCCGACCACGTGCGCTATTTGAGCATTCTGGGCCTGTGCATGGCGGGCCCGGCGTTCCTGTCGCCGCTGGCTGGTTTGATGATCGACGTGGCGGGCGTGACCAGCGTCTTCGTGACCGTCGCGGTGCTGGTGCTCGCGGGGTGGGTATTGAGTTTCGGACTCGTGGAACCGCGGCACGGGTAGGAAGTGCAGAATGCAGAGTGCAGAACGAAGAGTGCAAAGTAAACGATGACGGGCAGCGCGACACAGTCCGGGAGCTTGGGCCGGACAATGCTACCACCTTCGCTTGCGGTTTCGCCGCATTCTGCACTTTGCATTCTGCATTTCGATTTCCCCGTGTCCCCGTGTCTCCGTGTCTCCGCGTCAGGTGGAACCTTTGTTCGCACTTGACTTCGTCTCGGGCTGCGGCGCAAACAGCGCTTCCCGCCGCGCGAGCCATGCCCACCAGTGCGCCAGCGCCGTGCCCGTGAACATGCAGCCGAACGTGTACACGGCCGGAGCAACTGCGGCGGCTGGTCGCTCGGGAAAGTACGTGAGCACCAGAAACGTCCCCACGCCCGCGTTTTGCATGCCGATCTCCAGCGTGAGCGCTCGCCGCATGTCGACGGGCAGCCGCATGGCGCGGGCACCCAGATTGCCCGCCAGATAGCCGGCCAGATTCACCGCCAACAGCGGCGGCACGACCGCCAGCGCCGCGCTGCCAAGCTCGTCTCGGTTCTTGGCCACCACGATGGCGATGATCCACAAGATCACCACGTTGGCCACGATCGGGCCCACGCGTACCAGGGCCTTGCGCAATCGGGGCAACAGCCGCATCACGGCGTATCCCGCCGCCACGGGCAGCACCACGGTCAACAGCAGGCCCAGACTTGTCTCCGCCGGGTTGAAGCGCACATCGCTTCGTCCCAGTATCAGCCATAGCGCCAGCGGCACCGTCAGCGGCGAGATGAGCGTGGCAATCGTCGTCAGACTGACTGAGTAGCTGGTGTTTCCTCGCGCATTGTGCGTCAGCACGTTCGACGCCATGGCCCCCGGAACGCAGCCCACCACCACCAGCCCGATCAGTTGATCCCCCTCGTAGCCCATCAGCTTCGCCGCAACCCAGGCTAAGAGCGGCATCGAAGTGTACTGCAATGCCGTTCCGCCCAAGACCGCTGGCCAGCGTCGGACAACCTGCCGCAGCTCATCGTGCGGGAGCAGCGTGCCCACGGCAAACATTGCCAGGGCAATCATCCACGACAACAAAGCCGAACTGGCCAGGAACGGATCGATGGGCCCCGGTAGCCAGCCGGGCCACGCACGTTCAACGGCTGGCCAGCACCAGGCCACGCCGCTCAGAGCCACGAGCCACAGAAGAAGCCACCGCTGGATCATGTTCCGAGCCGACCGTTGAAGTGGAAACGCAGTAAGTTGCTTCTGCCGGGCCAGTTACGGGTCTCTTCGCCTACCAGTCGCTTTAACGCGTCAGCTTTTGTGAAACGGCACACATCACCCGAAGGCCTGATTTACTATGCTTGAACAGTCGGGCGGTGATGCTGGTTGCGAGTTGAATCGCAATTGTTGTCCGATCGGTTGACTACTCCCCCGAGCCGGGTCAATAATAAGCATCCGTTGATCTTTCCTCCCTCCCCCAGATTCTGCTTGGCACCTGCCATGCCCGAATGAGAGGGGGAAAGCAATAACCGACACCTAGGTGCCGCACAAGTACGTACTCCATTTTCTTCCGCGACGAAAGGATCCAGGCAATGAAATCACGCGTTTGGCTGGTTGCTGCCGCCTCGTTGGTAATGTTGACCGCAACGATTTACGCAGCCGACAAGATCAAGCTAGAAGGAATCACCTGCCCCGTATCGGGCAAGGCCGCCAAGGACGGGACCGAGGTCGACTACAAGGGTGGCAAGGTCTTTTTCTGCTGCACGAATTGCCCCAAGGCTTTCACCGCGTCGCCGGAAAAATTTGCCGTGCAGGCAAACCATCAACTCGCCCAGACCGGCCAGGCCAAAGAGGTCAAGTGCCCGTTCACGGGTAAAGAACTGAACCCCGAGCAGACCATCAAGGTCGGCGGGGTCACGGTCGCGTTCTGCTGCGGCAATTGCAAGGGCAAGGCCTCGAAGCTCGAAGGCGAGGAAGCGCTGACCGCGATTTTCAGCGACAAGGTGTTCGACAAAGCCTTCAAGGTCGGCGAAGAGAAGAAAGAAGACAAGGAGTAAGGAACCTCCTAACCCGCCTGGATCGAAGCCCGCAACGAGCATCTGTTGCGCGACGCGGGTGAGCAACGAACTGCCCAAGGCGCCCGCTAAATCAGCGGGTGCCTTTTTTGCGCGCTGTCGCCTTTCCGGGTTTGGACTCTCGACTCTGGACTTCGCGAAAACTGGGGTTTGGCCAGGCTCGCCAATTTGCCATAATTCCCGGCTGTTTGCGAAGAAGGCATCGCCTCGTTCGGTCCACGCGAAGCCTGAAGCGCAAGCGAAGGACACGAAAGGCAAGTCCCCTTCGCTTCCGCTTCAGGCTTTGATACGCCTTCGCCGCACACCGATGCAAGGACGCACGGGTGAACATCTTCTTCTCCGCCGGAGAGCCGAGCGGCGATTTGCACGCCGCCAGCCTCATCGGCCAGTTGCGCCGTCTGCAACCCGACGTGGAGTGCGCCGGTTTGGGCGGACCGCGGATGCGCGAGGCCGGCTGCGAACTATTGCACGATATGACCGCGCTGTCGGTCATGCTGCTGGGTCGGGCCATCGCCAACGTACACCGGTTCTGGCGGCTGTATCGTCAGGCCGACGAGTACCTCCGCACCGAGCGCCCCGACGCCGTGGTGCTGATCGACTTTCCCGGGTTCAACTGGTGGGTTGCCCGGGCGGCGCGGCGGCACAACATCCCCGTGTTCTATTACGGCGTGCCGCAGCTTTGGGCGTGGGGCGCGTGGCGCGTCGGCAAGATGCGGCGGCTGGTCGACCACGCACTGTGCCAGCTCCCCTTCGAGGCCGAGTGGTATACCAATCGCGGTTGCCGCGCCACGTACGTGGGGCATCCGTACTTCGATCATCTACGGTCGCACCGGCTCGATGCCGACTTCTTGGCGAAGCAGAAGTCGGCCGGCGAGCCGCTGGTGACGATTCTGCCCGGCTCGCGCTCTCAGGAGGTGGCGAACAACCTGCCGTGGTTTCTCAAAGCGGCCGAGCGCGTGCGCCGCGAGGTGCCATCGGCGCGGTTTGCCATTGCCAGCTTCAATGAGCCGCAAGCGGAAAAAGCGCGGAAGATGGCCGCCGGCAGCGGCATCGCGGCCGAAGTACACGTGGGCCGCACGGCGGAATTGATTCACGCCAGTCGGTGTTGCCTGGCCTGTTCGGGCTCGGTGTCGCTCGAGCTGTTGTACCATGTCCGGCCGGCGGCCATTTTGTACTACGCCAATCCGCTCATGGCCTTTCTGGTGCTGCGCTTGCTCATCACGGTCAAGTACATCACGCTGGTGAATCTGCTGGCCGATGAGAATCCCTTCACCGATCATCCGGTACCGTTCGATCCGAAATCCGCCGGGGCCGAGAACGTTCCCTACCCCGAGTACCCCACCTGCCGCGATGAATCGGCGCGGCTGGCCAATCATGTGATCGAGTGGCTCACCGACGAGCAAGAGTACGCCCGCAAGACCGCGCAACTGTCCGCCCTGCGCGATTCCCTGGCGGTGTCGGGCGCATCGCAGACGGCGGCGCTGTACATCCAGCGCGAGCTGAGCGCGCTATCGGACACGGACCTCGATCTTCCCGCGGCCGCGTAAAATTTCGCTTTCCGTCGAACACTCGCGTGCGACGAGCCACTGCTCCGCAGGGCGCCCCGCCGCTTGCGGTTTCGCGCTCTGCTTCGCTTGCGCTTCCGGCTTGGATAGGTCGGATCATCGCCGCATCCGCCCCGCGCGATATGTTACAATTCGTGCGGATGGCGCGCTTCCGTTTTCGAAACCGTCCCGAACGAGCCCCTGTTTCCTGATCGAGACACCCCGTGTTCCTTGCCGAACCGCAGCAAACGCGATTCGACCTGCACTTTTCGCTGCTGGGCATCCCGGTGCGGGTGTCGCCGTTCTTCTGGGTGGCGGCGCTCGTCCTCGGTTTTAACCTGACAGGTGGCGAACCGCTGCGGATTGTGATGTGGATTGTTGCGGTGTTCGTTTCTCTGATGGTTCACGAGTTCGGCCACGCTTTGGCTTTTCGCGCCTGCGGCATTTCGGCCCGCGTAGTGCTGTACCACTTTGGCGGCCTGGCCATCCCCGAAGGAACAAGCTGGTGGGTAGGCGCCGGTCGCATGGCACCTCGGCAGCAGATCTTCATCTCCGCGGCCGGTCCTTTGGCTCAGCTTTCCCTCGCTGCGATTATTCTGGCGGCGGTGCGTGCGTCAGGGTACGTTGTCCCTGGGTTGTTCGCGTTCCTTCCGTACGAGGCGTTGTGGGGTAGTCCTCCGTATGCGCCCCTCCCCAACGATATCCTGAACGACCTGCTGTTTTACCTTGCGCTGCCGAGCGTCTTTTGGGCCCTGCTGAATCTGATTCCGGTTTATCCGCTCGACGGCGGGCAGATCAGCCGTGAGGTGTGCGTGCTGCTCGACCCGAATCGTGGCATCCGCAACTCGTTGATGCTGTCGATCGTGGCCGGCGCGCTGGCGGCAGCGTGGGGGCTGATGGGCGGCCAGCCCTTCATGGGCATCATGTTCGGCATGCTTGCTTTTTCGAGTTACCAGTTGCTACAGGCATACTCAGGTCGCGGCGGAGGTTTTGGAGGGGGAGGTTTTGGAGGGGGAGGGGGACCCTGGTGACGCGCGTGCTCTACGATGCGACCACCAGCGCCGCACACGCCGGCGATTCCCAGGTCGCACGGGCGACGCGCGAGCCGCGCGATTCCACCGCCGGCGAGCTGCCCGAGCGTCGCGTCGTCCTGCTGGGAGCCAGCAATCTGTTCGGCGGCATCCACACCGCAGTCGCCGCCGCCGAGGCGGCTTGGGGTCGGCCCCTCGACGTGATGGCCGCCCACGGATTCGGACGCGGCTACGCCGCCGATTCCTGGGTGCTGGGGCGCGAATTGCCGGCGCTCGTCACGTGCGGGCTATGGCGCGAATTATCGGCGCGGCCTCTGCTCCCCACGGCTGCGCTCATCACCGACGTGGGCAATGACCTCTTATACGGCGTGCCGGTGGGAAAAATCTCGCAGTGCGTCGAAGCGTGCCTGGCCCGGTTAGCGGCGGTGGCCGAGCGAATGGCGGTGACGCTGCTTCCGCTGGCCAGCATTTCGCGGCTCGATTCCCGTCGATTCGTGCTGCTGCGAACGATTCAGTTCCCTCGCTCGCGGCTGGCGTTTTCCGATGCCATGAAACAGGCCGCGGAGTTGAACGACCGCCTGATCGACCTTGCCAGGCGATACGGGGCCGAGCTCGTCGATCCGCCCAAGGACTGGTACGGAATCGACTCGATCCACATCCAATCGCGGATGCGGCGCCGGGCATGGGGCCAACTTCTCGCGCCGTGGCACGGCGGAAATCCGCTCGACTCGTCGAGTGGCGGACCCGGTCGACTCGTTTATCTGCAATCGAGGCGGCCCGAGTGGCGAAGGCTCTTCGGTATCGAGCAGCGCGGCCGCCAGCCGACGGCGACGCTTCCCGGTGGCACGCGGGTGTCGTTCTATTAAGAGCCTATCCGAAGACCGTCCCAGAGAAGGGGACAGGCACATCTTACTTCGCGGACCGCATGCAAGCGGCGCAATATCCAGTAGCTCCGCAAAATGAGCCAGTCCCCGACGGTTTTCGGCTAAGCTCTCCATCGGCGCGGGGGACCTACGCAGTGCATGCGAAGGTTCGCGCGGCCGTGTCGCGGACGCATGATGTGCTCGCCGCGCAACGTCGGCGCACTTTTTGCTGTGGCGAGTCGTTACACGGATGGAATCGGCGCGACGACTCACGAGCGAGCGTGCCCGCGCCGGTGCGACACCGCGCAACGGGGAACCGCGCGTAATTACCTCTTGACACCCTCGCCGAGAAATTGGAATTTTTTTGTGGAAAAGGTGTTGCACAAATCACGACAATTCGTACAACTAAAGCTATCGAGTAGCGGTTACCACGAGAACTTGTCGCTCTCGACGCAACGAAAGTTGTGGCCGACAAGTGCTCCACACGAAGTGGAGGAGTGGTTTTTTTAGGTGTCGGCGGGGTTGGCTCGAAGGCTGTAGGAAACCCGAAAGCCATGGAGACGGATCTCGCCGCGGACCCTGTTTTACGGAGGACGTACTGTGGCCAAGAAGAAAGCCAAGAAGAAAGCCAAGAAGGCAGCGAAGAAGGGCGGAAAGAAGAAATCCGCAAAGAAGAAGAAGTAGTGAGCGGCTCCAGGTAGCCATTCGTGGGGCCTAGCGCCGTCACGAATTCGACACGACGAGAAAGAGCCGCCGAGGCACGCAAGTCTCGGCGGCTCTAGTATTTGCGCTCGTCCCTTTTCTGCCTCTGCTGAACCGCCTCTCGCAGCTCAGCCCCCCTCTTTGGCCACCGCGCTGCCGACTCATGCCGGCGCTTGCTTGTCTCCGCGCGAAGTTGTCGCGCAGCAGTTTCCAGGGCTCGCCTGAGCGACGAATCGCGACGCGTCATCCCAGCACCGGCAGACTCGGCGTCGGCGGCCGCTGCGATGCGCTGTCGGACAGGTTCTTCACCAGCCGGTACACGATACGCGATAAGTAAGGACCGACTGTCGGGTCGTCGAACACCGCGTCCGTTTGGCCCGCGTCGCCGCGCTCGCGGATGTGCATGTTGATGGGCACCTCGCCCAGAAACGGCACGTTCAGCTCCTCGGCCCGCTGTCGGGCGCCTCCGCTTCCGAAGATATCGTGCCGCTTGTGGCAGTCGGGACAGACGAAGCCGCTCATGTTCTCAACCATGCCCAATACGGGAATGTTCACGCGGCGGAACATGGCGATCGCCTTTTCCGCGTCGAGCAGGGCCACATCCTGCGGCGTGCACGTGACCACCGCCCCCGTCAGCGGGAGCAACTGCGAAAGTGTGAGGGCAATGTCACCCGTGCCCGGCGGCATGTCGATTAAGAGGTAATCGAGTTCGCCCCACAGCGTATCGCGCAGGAATTGGGTAATGGCCCCGTGCAGCATCGGCCCGCGCCACACGACCGCCTCCCCCTTGGGCACCAAAAAGCCCATCGACATCACCGGCATGCCATCGAGCATGATGGGGAGCAGCTTGTTCTCGCTCGTCGAAGGGCGGCCCGAGATGCCCAACAGGTGCGGGATGCTGGGTCCGTAGACGTCGGCGTCGAGCAGCCCGATCTTGGCGCCGGCGCGTTTCAGTCCCAGGGCGACTGCGGCGGCGATCGTGCTCTTACCCACGCCCCCCTTGCCCGAACCGACCGCGATGACGCTTTTGGCGGTGAGGCCGATTTCGCCCAGTTTGCCAGGCGGGCGCTTGTGCTCGGCGAGTTTCACTTCGACCGATTCGACCGACGGCAGACGGGAACGTAAATGGTCGACGAGCGCGTCGCGCACATCGTTCCACAGGGGGGCGGAGTGGGTTGTCAGCTCGAGCGTGAGGGAGACGTGGGCGCCGTCGACGCGCACGTCGCGCACCTGGCCCATTTGCACGGCGTCGCGCCCGGTTTCCGGGTCCTTGAAACCGGCCAGTGCTTTTTCGACGGCTGCCTTGTCGACGGAAACGGTCATCGGTGCTCACTCGGCCCAGGGAAGGCTTGCGTAGATCTCGGTGTAGAGGTTCGATTCGGAAGGTTGCGCGGTCGCTAGATGCCGGTCGGCCATACGCAGCGCCGGCCGGAGCATCCGCGGCGAAAACACCACGTGTGCCGCTCCGGCCTCTCGCAAAAGCGGGCGAATTGCGCCAAGTTCACGATCCGCCACGGCGACGACCAATGCCCGGGGGAAGCGGCGGCACAGGTTCGCGATCCACGACGGCAACATCGACAGGTTGCTCCCCCTCGCTTCAACGACGACCACGCTCTCGGGACTTGACTCGACCGCTTCGCCGCACTCGTCGAGGCTGCGGGTTTCGCGCACGTCGGCAACACGCAGCCGCATGTCGGGCATTGGACGGGTTAGCGCCAGCCGCAATGCGTCGGCCCAACGGCCGGTTTTCTCGCAGACGACTATTCCGGGGTTCTGCATGGAGGCGCGCTCCGCGGCGCGTCGCGGTTAACCGTGAGATTCTCGACTAATCGCCATGGTAGAGGGGGGTGCGTACGGTGACAACCGCCCGGCGAAACCGCAAGCGATGTAGTGGAGCGGGTTAGTTTTCGTTTCCACCGTCGCCGTGCTCCATCTCCGCCAGCCGGCGGTGCAGCCGCGCTCGGGTGATACCCAAGAGCTGCGCCGCCTTGGTCTTGTTTCCCTTGGCGCGGCGCATGGCACGGCCGATCAGCTCGGCCTCGACTTGAGCCAGCAACTCGTCGAGCACGATGGTTTCATCCTCGGCACGCGGATGCGCAGCAGCCAAAGTCGCCTGACGCAGCCGCTTAGGCACGTCGGTCGGCGTGACGAAGGGGCCGTCCGCCGCGCGGCACGCCTCGCGAGTCACCGCTTCCAGCTCGTCGATGTTGCCGGGCCAGCCGTAAGCGGCAAGCTGATCGAGCGCCTCGGGCGTGGCGCCGGATAGCTGCCCTCCCCCCTCGGCGTTGAACTGTTCGACAAAGTGCTGCACCAACAGCGGCACGTCGTCGATTCGCTCGGCCAGCGGCGGCAGCTCGACGACCAGCGTGCTGAGCGCGGTCGCCAGGTCGCGAAGATACGTCCCTCGCGCTGCCAGCTCGACCAGCGGACGCCGGGCCGTCGCCAGAATCTGCATGTGGAATCTCGGCAGGGAAAGAAAGCCTCCCAGCTCGTTTTGCGCCTCGAGGGGGAGCTCGTCGGCTTCCAGCAGCAGCATGCGTGCGTTGGGCCCACCGTCGGACTGCGGGGCGAACAGCGTCACCTCCTTCACCGCTGCCTGCATCAACTCCGCATCCATGAGCGCGGCTTGCACCGGCAACAGCGACGACGCCGTTTCGAGCGCTCCACAGGGCGCCCCGACGCAGCCGAAGTGAATGGTTCGGGCGACGTGCTCCCGGCCGCTCCCGGGCGGACCGACGATGAGCACATGCGCGTCGCCCTTCGCCGCTAGTGCAACCTGCGCGCGAACACGGGCCATGGCCGCACTTTCGCCCACAAGATGGTCGAAGGCGTAATGCCGCCCCGCCGCAGTACGCAGCTCGATCAGCCGATCGTGCAACTCCGCGGCGGTCGGTTCATCGTGCGGGGAACAAGGAGATTCTTCGGGCTGGGGGATGTCCGCGAGGTCGGCCGATTGGATCACCACCAGCAGGCCCGGGCAATCGACAGCGTCCGCGCCAAGCGGCAGGAACTCGGCACGGCGCCGCGCGAGCTCTCCGTCGGGCCGGCGGCACGCCACCTGGCCGCAAGTGCGCCGGCCAGCCAGTGCCTCAGGCGGAGGGCAGAGCATTGCGGCCGCGTCATTTGTGGCTGATTCGCCGTCGCCCGCGTGGTATTGGCACGTCGTGCCGATCAGTTCCTCGGCCGCGAGGCCGACCCATTCGGCACAGGCGGAGTTACAGAAAACAATGCGGCGCCGTTCGTCGAGCACGTACATCGGCAGCGCACTGGACGACAGGACTCGCGCCAATTCGCTGCTGCTGCCTCGTCGCGTCATGGAGAAGTGCCCGAGGGGGATAGGTGCCCCGCCAGCAATCATTATATCCCGGCGGTAATACGGCGCGCGGGAGGAATCGCGGTTGGCATGTAGCGCTTTCACCCGGCCGGCGCTTTCACGGGGACGGCACCGGCGGAGAGGAGTCCGATAACTCGGCGGTGGCAGCTTCACTTGGCCTCGCTGCCGACTGCCAGCCCAGCGAACGCTCCGCCTGTCGCGCCAGTCGCGCGGCTCCGCCGGGCATGGCCCCCAGGATACCCACGAGCATCGCGCACGCCACAACGGTGGCCCAGGCTCCGGCGCCTCCCTTCGCGGGGACTTGCCCCTCGGGCGAGCCCAGGAACATCGTCGCCACGATCCGCAGGTAATAAGCGGCCGCCACCGCGGCGTTGATGACGCCAAACACCGCCAGCGCGATAAACCACGGTGTGAGCGTCGAACCCGGTGCTGCCGACGCCGCCACGTCGATCGCCGATTTGAACAACGCCAGCTTGCCCCAGAATCCGGCCAGTGGCGGGATGCCGGCCAGTGAGAACATGAATACCGCCATGGCGGTGGCGGCCAACGGGCGCGTGCGGGCCAGGCCCGAAAGTTCGTCGAGCCGGCTCACTTCGCGGCGATTGCTGCTGAGGGCTGCGAGCGTGGCGAATGCGCCCAAGGCGGCCACACCATAGACCAGCAGATAGAGAAGCAGCGCCGCCACGCCGCCGTACGCCGAAATGTCGGCCGCTCCCCCGGCGAGCGCCGCGCTAAGACCGACCAGCATGTATCCGCCGTGGGCGATCGACGAGTACGCCAGCAGCCGCCGCACATTGTTCTGCCACAGCGCGCACACGTTCCCCAGCGTCATGGTGAGCACGGATACTACGAGCACAAGCTGCCACACCACCGGGCCCGCCCCCAACCCGGCCGTTCCCAACACACGCACCAAGGCCACCATGCCGGCGATCTTGGGTGCCAGTGCGAGCAAACCGGCGTTGGCGTTGGTGGTACCCTGGTACACGTCGGGGGCGTAAAAGTGGAACGGGACCGCAGCGATCTTGAACCCCAGTCCGCCGACCACCAGCACCAACCCGACAATGACCAGGGGGCCCGATCCGGCGACGCCCGCATGCGCGCCGGCCGAATCGGCCTCGGCGGCCAGCAGCTCGCGCATGCCGGGCGCGTCGGCTGTGCCGGCCAACAGCGTCGTGCCCGAGACGCCGTACAAGAAGCTCATCCCATACAGCAGCACTGCCGACGACAGGATGCTCAGGAAGAAGTACTTGGCAGTCGCTTCCGACGTGGCGCGGTCGCGACGCCCCAGAAACAGCAGCACGTAGGTGGGAATCGATACCAGCTCGAGCGACACGAACAGGAATACCAACTCGTTGGCGCGGGCCACCAGCATCACGCCCACCACCATCAGCATCAGCGTGCCCAGCCACTCGGTCGAAAGCTCGTCGGTGGTGCGACGCACCGCGAGCCACGTCATCAACAGGCCGAGCGCCAAGGCCAGCCAGCGGACCAGGTGCCCCAGCAGATCGAGCATCAGTGGTCCGGTGGCGCCCAGGGCCAGCGTTTGCTCCAGGAGCGGCCACTCCTTGCGGAGCAGGAACCAGCCGGCCATTGCGTAGGCGGCCGACGCGAACAGGGTCCAGCCGAGGCGCCCCTTGGCCCAGGTGCCGCCGAGAAAGAGCCACGTGGCAGCCGCCACAAGCATCATTTCCGGAGCCAGCCAGAGCAGGGTCGTTCGGTCAACGATCACGGGGTGGGGGCCTCCGGGAGGGATGGATCGTTAACCGGTGCTCTTGCTACTGCGGAGGTTTCTACCGCTACGTTCTCTACCGCCGGGTTTTCTACCGCGAAGGCTCGAAGAGCGCTAAGGGGAGAGGCGGTCGACTTGTCGCGCGAGGTATCGGCTGCAGTTTGGCGTGATGGGCCTGGGTCGGGCGCGGCCGCCGAGACCGATCGTTCGAGCAATCCTTCGAGCGTGCTGCTCATGCGGCTCAGGAAGAACTGCGGGTAGACTCCGATCCACAGCACCATCACGGCCAGCGGCACGAGCGCGATTCGCTCTCGCCAGCAGAGATCTGCCGGACTGGCGCCTTCGCGGGAATGACGCGCTTCCCCAGTTCCCGTTCCGGGTCGACTTTCGCTCCGCGACAGATCGCCCTCTCGCGGAGCGAGAGGCGACGCTGCTGCCCTCTGCTCCGCTCCGCCGGTATGTTCCCGCTGCACCGCTTCCGACGGCTCCTTGAGCGGGCCGAACAACAGTCGCTGCACTAACCACAGCATGTACCAGGCACCGAGCACCACGCCCGACAGAGCCAGCACGGCAATGACCATGTGCTGCGGCGAGGCCATTTCGACCCACGCCCGCCGGAACATGCCAAGCAAGAGCAGAAACTCGCCTGAGAAGCCGTTCGTGCCCGGTAGTCCGATGCTCGACAAAGCAAACAGCACGAAAAAGAACGCGAGGAAGGGCATTCGCCGGGCCAGGCCCCCCAGGTGCTCGATGCGGCGGGTGTGGTACCGCTCGTACATCATTCCCACCAGGGCGAACAGGGCACCCGTCGAGATGCCGTGATTGATCATCTGCAACGTGCCGCCGAAGAAGCCGAGCGAGTTCAGCGCGAACAGCCCCAGCATGCAGAAGCCCAGGTGGCTCACGCTCGAATAGGCGATTAAGCGCTTGATGTCGCGTTGGGCCAGCGCCAACAGCGCCCCATAGAGAATGCCGGCGAGCGCAATCCAGAGCAGAACCGGCCCCAGGAACCGCGTCGCATCGGGGAGCATTGGCAGGCTGAACCGCAGGAACCCGTAGCTGCCGATCTTGAGCAGGATGCCGGCCAGAAACACGCTGCCCGCGGTCGGCGCCTCGACGTGGGCCAGCGGAAGCCACGTGTGCAGCGGCACCAGCGGCACCTTGATGGCGAACCCGGCCAGCAGGGCCGCGAACACCACAAGCTGGAACTCGAGCGGGAGGTTGCCGGCCGCGCGAATCTCCCGCAGCGAGTCCGTGAGCGCGGGAATCGAGAACGACCACTGCCCCGTGTAACGGGCACTCCAAGCGACCAGCGCCAATAGGCCCAGGAACGTGAACACGCTGCCGGCCAACGTGAACAGAAAGAACTTGATGGCGGCGTAGCGGCGCTCGGAACTCCCCCAAATGCCGATGAGGAAGAACAACGGCACCAGCGTGAACTCGAAGAACACGTAAAACAGGATGATGTCGCGGGCCGTGAACACCCCCAGGCAGCCGAACTCCAACGCGAGCAGCATGCCGTAGAACAACGGGGCGCGGTCGGTCACCGCCTTCCAGCTCACCAGGATGGCTGTCACCGTGAGCA
>CAYQAJ010000067.1:0-19708 GCA_964415245.1 uncultured Pirellulaceae bacterium
CCGAGATGAACCGCATCGCCAGCCACCTGGTGGGCATGGGGGCCTACGGGCTCGATTTGGGCACGTTCAGCCCGTTCCTGTATGCGTTTCGCGAGCGGGAGAAGATTCTCGATTTGTTCGAGGAAGCTTGCGGGGCCCGGCTCACATACAGCTATCTCACGCCCGGCGGCGCCACGGCCGATTTGCCCCACGGCTGGCTGCAAAAGTGCTCGGCGTTCCTCGACCAGTTCGTGCCGGTGATCGACGAATACCACGCGCTCTTGACCACCAATGCCATCTTTATCAAGCGCGCGTGCAACATCGGCACCATGCCCGCTGCACAGGCGATCGACTACGGCTGCACCGGTCCGGTGTTGCGGGGAAGCGGCGTCGACCACGATCTGCGCCGCGACGGCGAAGCGTGCTACACCCAGATGTACGACGGCTATGCGTTCGAAATCATCGTGCAGCGCGACGGCCACTACCCGAAAGATCACGACTATCCCCCGGTGCCCAGGGAGGCCGTGCTGGGCGACTCGTGGCACCGATTCTACGTGCGGATGCTGGAGGTGGTGCAGTCGGTCGACCTGGTGCGGCAAGCCATCGACCGCTACAGCACCGCCTCGGGCGACTGGGGCATTCCCATCAAGCTCACGCAGAAGCTTCCCAAGGGCGAGGCCTACCTGGAGACGGAGTGCCCCCGCGGGCAGATGGGCTTCTATATCGTGAGCGACGGCTCGTCGATTCCGCGCCGCGCGAGGGCCCGCAGCAGTTCGTTCTGCAACCTGTCGGTGACGCACGAGCTGTGCAAGGGCTGCCTGATCGCCGACGTGCCGGCCATCGTCGGCTCGCTGGATATCGTGATGGGCGAGATCGACCGCTGAGGGGGTAGGTGCCGGTCGTGTGCGGGCTCGGTGAATACACTCGCGGATTCGGCTCGTGCGCTCGCCCGACATGAGCATTGCCATTCCCCCTCGGCCCTATTGCCCATGCCTCGTACCGCTCCAACCGATGTGCGGCGTACAATGGATTTCGGGCAGCAGCCTTCGTACGAAAGTTATTGCCCCGCGTACCGGCGCGATTCAGAGACGGCAAGGGAGGGTAATCGAGTGACCATCAAAGTGCTCCGGGGTGTCGTTCACGGAAACGTCATCGAGTTAGAAAACAGCACCGGCATGTCCGATGGGCAGCACGTCGAAGTCGTCGTGCGGCCCCTGTTTGCGGATGGCAAGCAGTCCGGAGAGGGGCTATTGCGGACCGAGGGCGCGCTGGCCGATGACACGGAATGGGACGCGATCATGGAGCAAGTCCAACAGTCGCGAAAGCAGGAACGGCGTCCGCAGTGGGACGGATCATGAAATTTCTGATGGACACGAACATCTGCTCGGCTCACATGAGGCGCCCCACGCAACTTGCCCATCGGTTCATCCAGTACGTAGGCCAGTTGGCGTTTCCGACGATCGTACTGGCAGAGTTATACGCCGGCGCATACCACCATTCGACGCCAAACCGGCTGGTAGCACTGATCGGCGACTTGCTGCAAGAGGTGCATGTGTTGGATTTCGATTCCGCCTGCGCTAAGCAGTTTGGGCAGGTGCGAGGACAACTGCTTCAACAGGGTATCTCGGTCAATTCGGTGGACCTGATGATCGCATCGGTCGCGCTGGTTCACGATCTCACGCTGGTGACACACAACACAACGGACTTTCGGAACGTCCCCGGCCTACGTGTGGAAGACTGGCTCACGCCCTGATCGAGCAATATGGCGCCGCGGCCCAATTGCGGTAACGTATAAGCCAGAGTCGCTACCCCCAGGAGAAAACCCATGGCCATTCCCCACGCACAACCCGGCGAAGTCGTAAATGTCCGTCCGCTCGGAGCAGGGCTGGACAGCACGAAAACTCAGACGCTGTTCAAGACCAAGAACGTCGAGGTCGTCCGGGTCGTGATGCAAACCGGCAAGGAGATCCACGAACATCGAGCGCCCGGCGAGATCATCGTGCAATGCCTGGAAGGGAAGATCGCCTTTACGGCACTCGGCAAGACCGCGGAGCTTGAGGCCGGCAAGCTGCTCTACCTCGCTGCCGGGGAGCCGCATTCGGTCAAGTGCAACGAGAATGCGTCGTTCCTGCTGACGATCGTGCTGCCTGGTTGAGAGGGGAACGTTTCGCACCGCGTGCAGTTCATCGCGAAGCGGCATGCGGTGCCGTAGGCTCTTTGTCGGGGGAACGGCCACATGCACTACACCGTCACGGCCCGATTGATCCCGGAATCGGCCGCGGAGCTGTTGCGCAAACTCAGCGACGGCACGATCGCGAGACAGAGGCCGGACGGCAAGGAGATCGTCGCTTCCATGCGGCGGGCCGTCGTCGACGACCGCGGCATCGTGCGTTGGAGCGAGGTCTGCTACTGCCCGACGCCGCTGGAGCACGAACGGGACACGGTGTACGACCGCTATTTCACCGACCTTGCAACGGAGGAGGTCGAGGAGTACGTGGAGTTCCAGGGCCGGCCGTTTATGGAATTGCTCGCGCAAACGGCGAGCGAGCAGAGCGCGTAAGTCCGGCTGTGTCTTGCGGCGATTGGCGTTAGACTACGGCCATGCCCAGACGTTCGGACGTACGCGTGTTAGTGCTGATTGCCTGCGCTGCGCTGTGCGGCTGTAGGGCCGGTGAGGACAACGCTGCCGCGACCGAACCGACCCTGACGGTGGGAGCTGCGGCAGACCTGCGGTTTGTGATGGACGATCTTCTGGCGGCCTTTCGGCAGCGCGACCCGGATGCCAACGTTGTCGTGACGTTCGGCTCCAGCGGATCGCTGTACGCCCAGTTGTCGCAGCAGGCGCCGATCGATTTGTTCCTGTCTGCCGACGATCGGTATGTGAAACGACTGATCGATGACGGCAACGGCCTGGCGGATACCGAGTTCGCTTACGCGCGAGGGCGTCTGGCGGTGATGCTTCCCAAGGATTCGCCGCTGGACGTGGAGAACAAGGGACTCGCAGCCCTGCTCGACCCGGCGGCCCAGCGCATCGCGATCGCGAATCCGCGACACGCACCGTACGGACGCGCAGCCGTCGCGGCACTCCAACGCGCCGCCCTGTACGAGCAAGTGAAGGACCGCCTGGTGCTGGGCGAAAACGTCGCACAGGCGGCGCAGTTCGTGCAGTCGGGCGGCGCCGACGTGGGGCTGGTCAGCCATAGTCTCGTCACGAGTCCCGGCGGACGCGAAACGTGCCGGTCCTGGGACGTGCCGATCGATGTCTATCCGCCCATCGAGCAACGGGGTGTAATTCCGCGGTGGGCCAAAAACCTGGAGACGGCGCGGCGGTTTCGCGAGTTTCTTTTCAGTGAAGAAGGGCAGGCCATCTTCCTCGCGCACGGGTTCCTGCCGCCGGGAGGCTAAGCCTTGGACTGGAAGGCCTTCTGGCTCACGTTGCAGCTCGCCGGCTGCACGACCCTGGTGCTGCTCGTTATCGGCCTGCCGCTGGCGTACTGGCTGGCCACGACGCGGTTTCGGGGGCGTTTCCTGCTGGAAGCGGCGGTCACGCTGCCGCTGGTGCTACCGCCAACCGTGCTGGGCTTTTACCTGCTGGTGGCCATGGGCCCGAAAAGCCCGATCGGCCGGTTGTATCACGCGACCATCGGCGAGCGGCTAACGTTTTCGTTTTCCGGCATCCTGATCGCGTCGGTGATTTTCAACCTGCCTTTTGCGGTTCGGCCGTTCACCGCTGCGCTGGCGGGAGTGGATCGCAAGCTGGTCGAGGCCTCGTGGTGCCTGGGCGTATCACGGCCGGCGACGTTCTTTCGCGTGGAGCTGCCCTTGGCATGGGCCGGCGTATTGAGCGGAATCGTGCTCGCGTTTGCGCACACGGTGGGCGAGTTCGGCGTGGTGCTGATGGTGGGGGGCAACATTCCGGGCGTGACACGAACGCTATCGCTTTCGATTTACGACGACGTGCAGGCGCTCGACTACGCGTCGGCCGGGCAGACGGCGCTGGTGCTGGTGCTCTTTTCGTTCGCCGTGCTGTGTGTCACGTACGCACTTTCGCCGCGGAGGTGGCCGCTGTGAATGGGACACCGAGGTTAACGCGATGACGGTCAGCACGGCCAAGACGAACCATGCGACACTCGTGGCGCGGTTCGAAATGCGCTATCCGGCGGGTGCGGCAATTCAAGCCGATTTCGAGCTGCCAGCCGACGGGTTTTCGGCCACGGTCCTCTTGGGGCCTTCGGGCTCCGGCAAGACTACGGTGCTGCGTTGTCTGGCGGGGCTCCAGCGCCCGCAGAGCGGCGTCATTCGGTACGGCGACCAGACATGGTGCGATGCAGCCCGCGGCGTGAACCTTGCGCCGCAGCAGCGCGGCATCGGCTACCTCGCGCAAGACTATGCGCTCTTTCCACACTTGAGCGTCTCGGCGAACGTCGCGTACGGACTGCGAGGAATGAATGCGGACGGGCGTCGCCACCGCGTGGCAGAAATGCTGGATCGCTTCGGCCTGACGAGCTTGGAGCGACGCTACCCGTACCAGCTTTCCGGCGGCGAGGGCCAGCGCGTGGCGCTGGCGCGAGCGCTGGCGCGGCGACCGCGATTGCTCTTGCTCGACGAACCGCTCTCGGCGCTCGACGCCCCCTTGCGCGAACGACTGCGCCGCGACTTGCGGCGATGGCTGGCGGAGTTCGAGGTGCCGGTGATCCTCGTCACCCACGACCGCACCGACGCTCTGGCAGTGGGTGACGGGCTGGTGGTGATGGCCGGCGGCAAAACGCTGCAAAGCGGCAGCGTGCAGGAAGTGTTCGCCCGGCCAAGCGACGTCGCCGTCGCGACAGTGACGGGAGTCGAATCCGTAGTGCCGGGCCGCATCGTCGACGTGCAGGAAGGGTTGGCCCGCGTTACGGCAGGCGGCGTCGAACTATTGGCCCTGCCGCCTGATGAGGAATGCCGCGAAGTGTTTGTCTGTATTCGGGCCGAGGACGTAGTTCTGCAGCGCGGCGAAAGCGGCGCAACGAGCGTGCGCAACCGACTTGACGGGCAGGTTCGCTCGCTGGAACCGCAGGGAGCCATGGTGCGAGTGACGCTCGACTGCGGCTTCTCGCTGGCCGCCCTGGTCACGCGGCTGGCGTGTGAAGAATTGGGGCTAAAGCCCGGTCAAAGCGTGACGGCCATGCTCAAGGCGCCGGCCGTTCACCTCATTCCGCGCGATGCTTGAAGCGCTCCGTGTCGCAGCAATATCGACCCGTGGCGTGTATGCGAAGCGCGCGGTAGTCTGAACGCGCCGCAGCTTGACGCGATTTCAATCGATCGCATCCTCCGTTCATCGCTCGCCCCATGACCAACGTGCAAGTCGCCGAGGTGTTCGACCTCGTGGCCGACATTCTCGAATTCCAGGGGGCCAACCCCTTTCGCGTGCGGGCCTACCGCAACGCGGCGCGCACCGTGCGCGATCTGTCGGAGCCGGTGGCGGCGATTGCCGCCGATTCGGAACGAAAGCTCACCGACATCGAGGGCATCGGCGACGACCTGGCCGAGAAGATCGCCACGCTCGTCGAGACCGGCAAGCTGCCGATGCTGGAAAAGCTGCAAGGCGAGGTGCCCGAGTCGGTGCTGGCCCTGATGCGGATCGAAGGCGTGGGACCCAAAAAGGCGGCGGCACTGCACAAAGAGCTGGGCGTTGCCACGCTCGACGAGCTGCGCAAGGCCTGCCAGGCGGGCAAGGTCCGCGAGCTGAAGGGTTTCGGCGAGAAGACCGAGCAGGCCATCCTCCACGGCATCGACGCAGCCAAGTCGATCGAAGTGCGAATCCTTTGGGCCGACGCCGATGCGATCGCCCAGCCGCTGTGCAACTATTTGCGGCAGTGCAAGGCGGTAAAGCGCCTCGAACTGGCGGGCAGTTACCGACGCGCTCGCGAGACGATCGGCGATCTCGACGTGCTCGTCGTCTCGCCGCACGCCGACGAGGTGATGGACCATTTGGCTCGATTGGACGACGTGCAGGAGGTGATCGCACGCGGCGGAACCAAGATGTCGGTGAAGCTGCAAGGAGGGCTGCAAGTCGACCTGCGGGTGGTGGAGGCCCAAGCGTTCGGCGCCGCCCTGCAATACTTCACCGGCTCGAAGGAACACAACGTCGTGCTGCGGGGGATGGCCAAGGATCGCGGCCTGAAGATCAACGAGTACGGCGTCTTCCGCGTGCGGGGAAAAAAGGAGGAGTACCTGGCAGGGGCCGAGGAGAAGGACATCTATGCCACGCTCGACCTGCCGCTGTTTCCTCCCGAGCTGCGCGAGGCGCGACGCGAGTTCCAATGGGCCGACGAAGGGGACCTGCCCAAGCTGATCGAGCTGGACGACATCCGCGGCGACCTGCACATGCACACCAATCAGACGGATGGAAAGGCCACGCTCAAGGAAATGGTCGAAGCGGCCCGCAAGTGCGGGCTCCGCTACATCGCCATCACCGACCATTCCCGCCGCGTGAGCATGGCGCGAGGGCTCGATCCCAAGCGGCTGCGGGCCCAGTGGCGGGCCATCGACCGCCTTCGGGACGAGCTGGACGACGGCATGATCGTGCTCAAGGGAATCGAGTGCGACATCCTGGAGAAAGGGGGCATGGACCTGCCCGACGACGTGCTGGCCGAAGCCGATTGGGTGCTGGCCAGCGTGCACTACGGGCAAAAGCAGCCGCGTGAGCAGATCACCGAGCGGATTCTGCAAGCGATCGAAAACCCGCACGTATCCGCGATCGCCCATCCGACGGGGCGGCTCATCAATCGCCGCCCGGCATACGAGGTCGACCTGGAAGCTGTGTTCGCCGCGGCCAAGAAGCACGGCAAGCTGCTGGAGCTGAACGCCAACCCGCTACGGCTCGACCTGAACGACGTTCACTGCGCCGCGGCCAAGAGCCACGGCATACCGATCGTCATCAACACCGATGCGCACAGCACGGACCAGTTGGGAGTGATGCGCTACGGCGTGCTGCAGGCGCGGCGAGGAGGCCTGACCAAGAAAGACGTGGCCAACACGCGCACCTGGGCGGCGATGAAGACGCTGCTGAAGGGCGGGTGACGTTCACCGCACTTAGCGACGTCCGCCACTGCCTCCATAAGCCGGCGGGGACCCGGACGAGCTTCCTTTCTTGCTGCCTCCTTTGCCGGAATCGGACGACCCCTGGGGACGGTATTGCTCGAAGCCGCCGTCCGAGGACGGGCTTTGCGTGGTCGTGGTGCTTGGCGGGGGAGCCGTATCGTCGATAAACAAGGCCGCACGGTACGAGCTGTCATCCTCAAACTCGTTCTGCACGATCAGGTTGCCGTTCTCGTCCATGAGCAGGAACTCACCCGGCGCAACGAGGTCCTTGGAATCCTTGCTGTCCGTCGGGAGCGACTCGCCGCCGCGAATGTCCAACACGAGCACATTGGTGCGGAATTCGTAGTCCTTCAGCGTGACGAACTCGCGGTAGACGGGGTGCAAGACGTCAATCTGTTTTGTGAAATTGACAAGCGAACCGCGATACACTTCCTGTGCGGCCGCGGCATCGACGGCACGCGCCCGATCAAAAATCACCGTACCGACGGTCCCCATCGGCTCGCTGAGCCACACGCGCTGGTTGTCACTGCGCAGCGTTACCTCCTTCGCCGGCTTAACGGCGCCGGCGAGCACCCGACTCGAACTGGCCATGACGGTGATCGGTTCGCTGGGCGCGCTCCACTCGGTTTTGCGATAGAAAACCGTGTCGCGGTCTTTGAGGGCCTTGAGGCGCAGCAGCACTTCGTTGGTGAGCATCGCGTCCGGCGGAGCAATCAACCCAAGCGCCCGCCTGGGGTTGTTCGGATCGTGCACGGCCAGCTTGATTCGGTATCGGAACTTGTGCCCTCCCAGCGCTTTCAATTCGTCGTCGCCGAATACGTCGTAAAACCGAACCATTTTGTAGGGCACCAATGGCCCGGCGACGCTGCCTCGGACGGAGCCGGGGTTCAAGTCACCCAAGTACCAGCTACCTGGACCGGTACCGCTGGATGAACTCAGCGACCCACCGCTCCCGGAGCTGCCGGAACTTCGCGTCGACGAACCCTGACCGTAGGATCCCGATCCCGAGGAACTCGGCGACCCCGAACCGGACCCCGGTCGATAGGATCCCGATCCCGAGGAACTCGGCGACCCCGAACCGGACCCCGGTCGATAGGATCCCGATCCCGAGCTGCCGCCGGATGAGGAGCTACTGCCGCCGCGCGATCGTGGCGAGTAGCCACTGGCCGGTCGCCCGCCCGATGCGGGAAGCCCCGCGCCGGGCACGTCGCCACCGGGGACATCGGGGGCGCTCTCGTCGGGTTCGTCAGCGTCGGTCTTGTCCGCCTCGTCGACCTCGGTTACCGCCAACGCGCTCTGAAGCGGAACGTCCGAGTGGGCCACCAGCTCGTCGATCTGGCGGTACACGATCGGCGGCACGGGCATCGTGATCTTCGGGTCGAAGTACAGCGGATCGATGACCTCGGGGGCGACCATGGCCCAATCGTTTGTGAACCCAACGAGCTCATGATAATTATACGTCGCCTTCGTCCACGGACCCGGGTTGTCCGGATCCGTCACGTCCTGCCGCTCGACCCACATGTACTCATAGGCGGGCCTGTCGCGCGAATCGTCGGTCGTGCCGAGGGCCCGCTCGAACTCCTGCCATTGCTTTTCGTAAGGCGCCAAAGCGAGCACGGAGACCAGATAGTAGCCCTTGGCAATGGAGTCCCGGGGCGGTTGCACTCCGCCCAAGCGTTCGACGAGGTAGGGCAACAATTGCCGGCCACGGCCGGCGGAACCGCCCGTCGACGCGAAAGGTTCACTGGAACTGGCCCCACCCGCGTAACCGGTGAGCAAGCTGCTAGTGTCCTCGTCGTCGCGGCCGGCAGCACCGCCGCCGCGCCCCACGACGGGCGCTCGGGGCGCCAGCGGATCGACATCGTCCGGGCCAGACCGCATGGCAAGAAACACCTCGCGCGCGTAAACCTCTGGCTTAATCGGCGCGAGCATCTCGGGGTCTTCGCGTTTCTGCTGGGCGCGAAACTTGTTCTTCACCAGAGGGGCGATGGCATACTGCGACGGATCGGTGGGCGCGATGCTATCGCGGACGCGCGCCTGATGATCCAGTTGGGGAACGTCGTCCAGGGGCAGGGGGACGGCGGGATCCTCGATGCGCGACGTACACTGTCGGGCCAACTCTTGCAGGGACGTGGGGGTCTTCTTCGAGTCGATGCCCTGGACGGTGTAACCGGTGCAAAAGAATATCACCAGCAACAGGCCCATCACACCCAGCACGATCTTCTCGACGTGCTGCACGAGGAAGGCCTTCACTTCATCGCCGCTGAGGTTGAGCTTCATTTTTGCCATGAGTCTGACTCCCTCGCTGGTTCCACGGCCCCTAAACTCCCCCAACTCCCTTCGACGACTCGCGAGCCGATTGACGAGGCACGCGAGCCGGAAAACACGCTACGGCACACGAGCGCCAGCCGTTGCCGCAGGCGGCGTCGGCGCCGACGATCGCACGGGCGTGGCCGAACCCGCGGCGGCCATCTTGTCAGATTTATCGCCTTTCAGGAGCTTCTCCAAATCGGCGACCGGATTGTAAATGTAAACGATTCCGTACACCTCGACTTCGACGGTGAAAGGTCCCAGGCTTCTGTCGGGCGACGCTGCGCTGGAGCCGGACGACCCCGCGGAAGGCCCGCTGCTGCTGGGAGCACCGCTGAATCCTTCGCTGCCGCGAGCCTCTCCCGTAAACCCGCTGCCGCCGGAAGACCCGCTGCCGCCGGAAGACCCGCCGCCGCTGCCGCTGGAACCGCCCGACGCGCTGACGCCGCCCGGATTGACGCGTACCTGCCGCACCTCCAACGTCAGCGGCGCATTGGCGCAAGCGGCCAATAGCGTGGGCAACTTTCGCTGGTCGATGACCAGCCCCAACCGAATCGGCATCCGCTTGGCGACCCGTAAGTAAGCGTCCTCCGGTTTCGGGCTGTCGGTGCTGATCGCCGCGCGGAGCCGTTGCGCCGGCAACGGCATGTAGTCCTTGTCGACGTAGCGACCCTCGGCAGGATCAACCTGCCTACCGGTGCTGCCGCTCAACGAGGAAGGACTCATGGGGCCCTGCAAGGAAGAGGGGACCGAGCCCGACGAGCTGCCCGACGGACCGAATGAAGACGAACCCGAAGAAGACGAACCCGAAGACGACGAACCCGAAGATCGCGAATCCGAAGACGGCGAACCCGAAGAGCTCGAACCGCCCGGTGAGCCCCCTCGAGAGATGCGGCCGGCGGGGGAAAGCGCTTCGCGACCGAGCTTGATGTACTCGATTTGTTTCACGGCGGCATTGTGCCGCGCGTCGGCGTCGCCGTTGGTGTCCTTGATGATCTGAAAGACCGACGTCAATACCCAGAGGTCCTCCTGGGCATAAAGCATGTCGAGGGTGGTGAGCTCCGTATCATCCTGCGTCCAGGCAAAACGGCTGTCGAGCAGCTCCGACTGACTGGACGCAACCCAGTCGACGACCGCCCGCTCGCGACGGAGTTGGGCTTCGGAGGCTGTTGTGTTCGATCGCAGCCCCCTGCCGCTCGACGAGGCCGATAGCGCCCCGCGGAACCCTCCCTCGGTTCCCGCTCTGGAAGTCGTGCGGCCTTGCTGCGTATCCCAAACGGCGCCGATGGTGTCGGCTAGCTTGGGCAACTCGTTGATCATGAAGTTCTTATAGTCTTGTCGGTATTCGATGCTCAACTCGCGGACGGTTGGCGTGGGAAACTCGACTTTGGCCTCGATCGGCCGCATGTCTTGCACCTTCGCCAGGAAACTCTCTCCGAGGGAATCGGGCCACACGAAGATGTCGCCCTGCCGCTCGTATTGCAGCACCCAGGCATCCTGCACGCTCTGGTTGAGGTCGATCAACAGAAATTCCACATTTTGGCGCGTCACGTCGTTTGGGTGGATCGTCTCGCCGTGCGCCTCGACGCCGCGAGACTGGATTTCCTGAGCCTTGGAGAATTCGCCTTCGATGACAGTGCGACGGTCCTTAATGTCGCTGCGTAGCGACGCAGTTACGTACAACCACGTTCCCAGACAGACCACGGCGACGGTCCCGCACAGGATCCAGAAGCCGTGCTTGATCGACGTCGCCAGGACGTTCCTAATCTGGTCGTTCACAAGTACATCCCCTACTTTGGCTGAAGGGCAACCGATTGTCCGCCGGGAGCGGGCAGCGGTGACGTTTGCTCACGCTGCTTGAGCCGTTCGCTCATGGTCGTTTCCTGCCAGCAGAACTGCACGACAAAATCGCATTTCGGCGCCTCGAACGAGGCAGGAATCTCGCCTTTCTCGCCCGTGGCCGCTTCGGTAGGCTCTGTCTCTTTTTCGGAGGAGAAGCCGCTTCGCGGCGCTGCATCCACATACGCCGGGTTGCGTATCCGGTATTTCCGGTCGAGCTTTTCGTACGACAGGACGACGTATCCGATGCCAAGCTCCTTCATGTCGAACAGAGTGGGATCGGCACCGGGCTCGATAGGCAAAGGCACCTTACCCTCGCTGAGCTGCCGCACGAGCGTATTGCGAACGTACGTGCCGGCGGTGCCCCGCTCGATTCGCGGGTCACCATTGTGAAAGTGATGGCCGCGAATCTCGATGACCCATCCCGCTCCAGTCGGGCCCTGAATCTCGCCCGCGGCTTGCCCCTGCGCGCCCGCCGCGCCAACACTCGGTGGGTTTGTGGCGACAGGCGCATTGCTCGGCGGCGCGGCGGGAGCCGTTGTTCCATTGCCGCTGGTGGGAGGCGCCTCGGACGAACCGTCGGCCGAAGCCGCGCTTTCGGCGTTCGCCTGTTCCTCGAGCGCCTTCAGGCGCGTCTGCTCTTCCACGAGCTTTTTCTTGATTTCGTCGGTGAACCAGACGGACAGATCAGGATAGTACTCCGACTCGACCGATTCGATGTACAGATCCATGCGATCCTTGAATGGGACTTCCATCGGATCGGGGATGGTTCCCGCCTCGTAGCGAGGATCGCGCGGTTGGGCGGCATCGATGGCGGCCAACAGCTCCAGCCACGACCGCTTGCGATCGACGTTGCCGACCACTTCTTCGCCAATCGAACGGTAGACTTCGAGCCGCTGCTGCTGTGCCTCGAAGGTGTCGAGATAATTCTTGCTCGTGGTGTCGACGCTGGCGACCATCTTCGAGGCGCCGGCCCAACTGACGCGATCCTGGCCGCTACCCGTGTACCGATTGTCGTTCACGGCGAACGCACCGAGGAAGTAGAAAACTGCATTGAATGCCACGCCCAAAAGCAATACGCCCAACGCCGCCACCGCCCACGGCTTCTTTTCGCGGACCATCCGCTCGGTGAGGAACTCGGGCGGCAAGAGGTTGGTCCGCAGCTTTGCGACGCCCAGCCCCTGCATGCACAGCCCGTAACACACGGGGAAAGACAGGAGATTGTCGTGGAACGCCGGTGCCTTCGTGACGTTGCCCCCCTTCAGCCGCGCGAACGATTTAACCTCGATGGCCGTCTGGTTCAGATGCTTGGCCAAGTATTGTTCCAGGCCGGGCAACTTGGCGCCGTTGCCCAATACCAAGAGCCGGCCGACCTTGGCCTGCCGGTCGATGTTGCGGAAGTAGCCCACCGATCGTTGGATTTCCGTCACCAGGTCGCTGAACACCGGCCGCATCACCTGGAAGATCTTCTTCGGATCTTCGGCTTGTCGGGCGTTGCGCTTCAGATGCTCGGCCTTGGCGTAGGTCAGCTTCAGCTCCTTGGTGAGCTGCTTGGTGAAGTGGTTGCCCCCCAGCGGAATGCTCCGCTGCCAGACGCGGGACCCGTTGGTGATCACCAGGTCGGTCGTCTCGGTGCCCATCGACAGCACGACGAGCGACTCGGGCGGGTTGTCGGGGTCGAAGTCCTGATCTTCCGGGACCTGTAATACGTCGTAGACAACGAAGTTGAAGATCGAAAGGGGCGCAAGCTGAACGATGTGCAGCTCGACGTCCGCATCGGTAAACGGCTCGATCGCGTGGAACACCTGATCCCGCTTCATGGCGAACAGGCCCACCTCGGCGTCGAGCGTGATGCCGTCGACCACCATCCCCCCCATTTGCTGGTAGTCCCAGATTACGTCTTCCAGCGCGAAGGGAATCTGCTGCCGGGCCTCATACCGGACGATGTCGGGAATCACCTTGGCATCGACCGGAGGCGGCTTGAAGAACCGCGCCAGACCCGCCTGACCCGAAACGGAAATGGCGATCTTGTCGCCTTCGATTTCGTTGCGGGAAAGGAATTGCTTCACGGCGTCGCGGACCAGCTCTTCGGCGTTTGCCTCGGGCTGGCTGAGCACCTTAGGGTACTCGATGTAATCGTAGGATTCGGCAACGACCGTCTTCCCGTCGTCGTCGAGCGTACAGCGCAGCGCCTTCAACGCGCACTGTCCAATGTCGATACCCCAGACGCCGCTTCGTCTTTTGGCCATGAATGATCCCCTGCGTCCCGTTGGGCCTCCACAAGCGGTGGTTCCACGGCCGCTTGTTCCGGTCACTCCGCCACGAAAAAATGGATATGCGAATCAGGACAAGCAGGCAGAGAAGGGAGCACCGGACTCTCATGTAACAATGTACCGAGGTTCTGGCACCATTGTCAACTCTCGCGATCCGCGCCAAAGTGCGCTAAAAGCAATCCAAGTCAGGGGATACCATGGCCCGCGGCTAACTTTCGCGCGGGTGCGGCGTGTGCCAGCCGACGAAGTCTTCCCGCGCACGCCAGGCCCCCTCCGGGCGCCGTGTCCGATGGGACGCCATGCCCTCGCAGACGCCGGGAACGCCTTGGCAAACGTGTTCTGCTTCGGTGGCAGTGCCCCAACGGCGGTGCCGGGTACGTGGCAAACGACGGCGGGGGAACCGGCGCGGCACCCAGGAATCGCGTCGACATACCGGCCGCGCCCTCAGACTTCCCGCGTAGCAAAAACGGCGCGCAGGGTAAAACGGGCCAGATTGTCAGACCTTCCGATTCTGACGGTCGCGCACGGTCGACGGACCGCGGAGACGCGGTTATTGTGGGATTGGCTGCTGCGGAGCCAGCAGCGGAACAACCCGCCGTCGCCCCGAATCCCGCCGCCACGGATCGTTCGCCCTCGCTGCTACGCACTCGTTCCTTCGCCCTCGCTGCTACACCCCCGACGATGAAATACGAAGAGCTGATCATCCTCATCCCGTGCCACAGCCTGGAAGACTTTCCGCTGTATCACGAGGGAAAGGACGCCGACAGCCTGCTGGCAAGCTGGACGGCGATGTGGCACCCCGCCCTGCTCGCCTCGGCTGCAGCGGCGCCTACCTGGTATCGAGCGGATTCGCCCCCCGATCAGCTTGAGAATCGACTCGTGGTCGCGCCCACGGTCAGCCTGTCGACGCTGCCCACCGGGTTTCTTCAACGGGCCGAAGATGCCGGCGCAATCGTGGTGCGTGGTAAGCATCTGCGAAGTGAAATCGCGGCCGAGGCGCTGGAGCCGCTCGAAGCGGGATCAGGGTCCACGCAGTCCGGTCCCACGGAATCGAGGCGCGTCGATGACGAGCTGGTTGCTGACTTTTTTGCCCTGGGGTACTGCTACCTGCAAGTGCAGTTGCTCACCCGGCAAATGCGCTACGCCAGCAACCTCGACGAAGCGTATTTCCGCGGCCGGGTCGTTGCCGCCGCTGAAGCCGCGATGCAGGGCGACGAGAAAACGGCTCGCGAAAGGCTCGCCGCCTGCTTCGACGTTCTGGCGGCCGAACGCGACCACTATTACCCCGTCGACGTGTTCCTGCTCGATATCAATCTCGTGGCAGACAACACAATGGGTTCGGCGCTAGCCGACACGGTTCGCGGTACGACGCCGGTCAATCTGCTCCTTTCGGGCGGCGCATTGGCCACCATGCAGCAACACGAGCCCGAGACGCTACGTCGGTTGCAACAGGCGGTGAGCGAGGGTCGGGCTGCGATCATCGGGGGGGAAGCCGTCGAGCGAACGCTTCCGCTCTTGTCTTGCGAGTCGATCCTGGCCGAACTGCGGCGCGGGCTCGAAGTCTATCGCTCGCATTTGGGAAAGCGCCCTGTGGTGTATGGACGCCGCCGTTTCGGTCTGAGCCCCGCCCTGCCGCAGATTCTGCACAAGCTCGGATTCCTCGGCGCCTTGCATGTCAGCTTGGACCGGGGACGCGTTCCGGAGGGGACTCAGGTTAAGACCCGCTGGGAGGGAACTGACGGTACGGCCATCGACGCCCTGGCCCGCACGCCGCTCGACGCCGCGGTGCCGGAGACGTTTCTCAAACTGGCGGTGAAGCTGGGCGAATCGATGGACTCCGACCATGTCGCCACCATCTGCCTCGCGCATTGGCCCGGCCACGTGTCCCCCTGGTACCACGACTTACGCCGCGTCGCGCGATACACCTCGGCACTGGGCAAGTTCGTCGACGTCGAAACGTACTTTCAAACCACCGAATCGCCCGGGCACCACGACCGATTCGCGGCCGATCAATACCGCACCCCACATCTCTCGCTCGCCGTCGAGCGCCGTCAGGCTGACCCTCTCTCGACCCCGATGCGCTACTGGCGACGTCGCGCCGCTTGGGAAGCCGCGCAGGCCATGCACCTGCTGGCCTGTGTGATCTCGGGCGACGGCACCCCGCTTTCCAGTGACTTGCCGGGCGAGATCGATGCCCTGGCGGAATCGGACGAAACCGGCGGTGCGGCGCTCGACCGGCGCTTGGACGAGGCGCTGCAGCAAGCGCAACGCCGCCTCGTCGATTGCCTGCCGCGGCGCAAGGAGGCGGGCGAACCGGGTTATCTCATTCTCAATCCCTTGGCGCGCGTGCGGCGAATCGGCCTGGAACTGCCCCAACTGAACCGGCTTCCGTCCCTGGAGCGGCCCGTTTACGCCGCCGCGCACACCAGCGAGAGCAAGGTGGTTGTGGCCGACGTACCGGCGATGGGCTTCACGTGGATCGGCCCGGGCACGTCGAAGGCCACGCGTGAAAAGCGGCCAGCCACCGTGATGGCCGAGGAGTGCCTGTTGCGCAACGATTTGTTCGAGGTGCTCATCAACGCCACCACCGGCGGCCTGCAGTCGATTCACGAGTACCGGGCTCGCGGCAACCGCATTTCGCAGCAGTTGGCCTACCGATTCGGTTCGTCGGCGAAAGGTCGCCGGCCGGATGCGGACGAGTCGGACGAGCCGTCGGAGTATTCGACGATGGCGGCCGACGCGGTCGAGACCACCATCGCGACCGAAGCGATGGGAGAGATCGTCGCACGCGGCCGATTGCTCGACGGCGAGGACCAGACCCTGGCCACGTTCCGGCAGACGTATCGCTTGTGGCGCGGCAGTCGCGTGCTGCTGATCGACATGGAGCTGGAGCCCAAACAAGAGCCGCGGCACGAAGCGTGGAACAGCTACTACGCCGCCCGATTCGCCTGGAGCGACGAAGCAGCCTCGCTGTGGCGCGGCGTTCACCAGACGCGGCAGGCTGCCGAGAGCAAACGTTTCGAGGCGCCCCATTACATCGAAATCGAGTCGACGCCCGAACTACCGGCCGTCGTCGAGCGATTTCGCGGCACCCCTGCCACGCAGCGCACCACCATCCTGACCGGCGGGCTTCCCTTTCACCGCCGCTCGGACGATCGCATGCTCGATTGCCTGCTCATCGTCCGCGGCGAACGGCAGCGGAAGTTCCGCCTGGGGGTCGGCATCGACCTGACGCATCCCATCCACGACGCCGTGCAACTGCTCGCGCCCGACACGTTTTCTTTCGAGAACGCTCCCCCCGCCACCGGCGACTCCGGCTGGCTGCTGCATATCGATGCCAGAAACGTCGTGGCCACAAGCTGGGAGCCGCTGATCGAGCAGGGCAGCGTAACGGGATTTCGAGTCCGACTACTGGAGGCCGAGGGTCGCCCAGCCCGCTTCACGCTGAGCTGCTTTCGCGACTTGGCAAGCGCTCGACAGCTCGATTTCCAAGGTCAGCCGCTGGCGGAGTGCCAAGTGGCCGAAGGCAAGGTGCAACTGGAAATGTCCGCCGGCGAATGGACCGAAGTCGAAGCACGTTGGTGAGGAGGTGAGGATCGGTCAGCGGGGTGGCGGAATCCGACCGGGAAAAAATGACCAATGACCAAATCCAAATGACCAATGCCCCGAAACGGCACGGAAGGGTAGGGTTTGGCAGTTGGATATTGGAGCTTGTTTGTGATTTGTCATTTGAGATTTGGGATTTGATTGCCGTTCGATAGATGCCCCAAGTCGTCATCACCATCGACGGTCCCGCCGGGGCCGGCAAAAGCAGTACGGCACGTGCGCTGGCCGAGCGCCTGGGATTCCGCTTTCTCGACACTGGCGCCATGTACCGCGCGGTAGCGCTGGCCGCACTTCGTCGCGGCCTCGACTGGAACGATCCCGCGGCGCTGGCCGAATTGTGCAACCGCACTTCGATCGAGTTGCGCGGCGACCGAATCCTGCTCGACGGGGAGGACGTTTCCGACGAAATCCGCACGCTGGCGGTGACTGCGGCGGTGCGCTACGCGGCAGACAACCAACATGTCCGTCGGCGAATGATCGAGCTACAGCGCGGTGAGGCCGAGGGGCAGAACGTTGTAACCGAGGGGCGCGACCAGGGGACATTGGCCTTTCCCGACGCCGCCTGCAAGATATTTCTAACCGCCAGCCCCCAGGAACGAGCCGAGCGCCGTTTGCGCCAGCTCCGCGCCCGCGGCGAGCAGGTCAGCCTGCAACAGGTGCTCGACGAGCAGAACGAGCGGGATCGCCGCGACGGCCAGCGACCTTTCGGGGGACTCGCTGCGGCACCAGATGCCGTCGACGTCTCGACCGACGGCCTGACCCAGGACGAAGTTGTCGATCGCCTCGCCAGGCTGGTTGGCGAGAAAACGAAGAGCGACCCGTGAAGCGCCGCGATGTCCGGCGACGACGACCGCGCATAAAAGAACCCACCGAATGAATTCGATGGGCTTTCCTATCGTCGTGACTCGCAGCCAGCCGGCCGCTGGCCCAGTGACACAGTTGGCCCCGTGGCACTCAGTCGGTGAATTGCACCACGTCGTCTTCGATCTTCACCAGGACGCCGCGCTGCTGCGCGTCGAGCTTTACGAGCAAGCGATAATCGTCGCACCGCTCCCGCACAATCCCTTCGAGCCCCGCAAGGGCACCTCGAACGACACGCACACGCCGGCCCGGCTCGAATTCGTCGTCTGCGCAGAAATCGCTCGGCACCTGGGGCGATGGATCCGTGGCGGGTTCGTATTCCATTGTCATCTGCCTCTCCTGGTGGAGCCGTGCCATGGGGTCAAATTGCATGGAGATCGCCTGGTTGCTGGGGTCGACTTGCGCACAAATATGGGTTGCAAGATAGGCAAGCGCCGTGCCAGCATGGCAGGTTCAGACCATTTAGAACGCAAGTGTCTATTACACAAAGACTTATTCGCTCATTTTGATTTCACAATCCAATTGATTCTGCCGTTCGCCGTCTCAATGTGAGATAATCGTCCCGTTTTGAGACGACAAACGCCCCGGACTCATGCTGATCGGTAGCATCCCCATATCGCCTGTCAGGCTCTGCCAAGTCTCCCAGTTCCCCAGGTCCCGCGTAGTCGCATAATGTCGCCCGAGGACAAATAAGTGTCGGCGCGCCCGGCGCGTGCCATGAGGACGTGTCACAAGAGCGCTCGACCCGCCAAATCGCGCCGCCAGCCGCGGCGCCACAGCTCGTTTGCCTCGTTGCGTACAAGAGCGCGCCGCACGGGGCCGCGGCAATAGTGGCTCGTGCATGCGGCGGCCAAGAACATGCTTCTCGGATCGCCCACCGTCAGCGCGCCGACGCGGCCGCAATGATCCCCGGCCACACGGCGTGTTGCCCAATTGCGCCGGTTTTGCTACTACTAGACGGTTCGCCAAAGCCCGCGAGTGCAGGGAAACTCCTCCTGGGCGATTCGCGGCGTCTGGCCCGGCGCACCGGCTGGTTGCGGTTCGGGTACATGGATCCCCTGACAGCAAGAACCCCGGTCACCATCCGATCGGGGTACAACGGCCCCTGGCGGGCACAGCGGCCACTGGCTGTCACAGCGGCCCCTGGCTGTCACAGCGGCCACTGGCGGGCACAACGGCGGAGCGGGCACAGGAAAACGCAATGGTCAATCGCACCCTGATTCGTAATCTCGATACCCCCGACGAGCTGGAACTCGACCTGGACGGCATCGAACAGGCGGTACTGGCAACGCTCGAGGAAGGGGGCGACTTCGACGTCAACAAGATCGTCGAAGGGCGTGTGATGCGAATCGAAGGCGATTCGGTTCTGGTCGACATCGGTTTCAAGAGCGCCGGCACCATCCCTCTCAACGAATGGGAGGATGGCGAAGAGCCCCCCACCGTGGGTCAGAAGGTGCAGGTGCTGATCGAAGAGGTCGAGGATGAGTCGGGCCTCGCCGACGACCCCCACGGAATGGTCAGCCTCAGCAAGCGCAAAGCCGAAAAGATCATCACCTGGCAGGAGATGATGCGCAAGGTGGAGGAGGGCCAGGTCGTCACCGGCACCGCGACGCGAAAGATCAAAGGCGGCCTGTTGGTCGATATCGGCGTCAACGTGTTCCTGCCGGCGAGCCAGGTCGACATCCGTCGCCCGGGGGACATCGGCGACTACATCGGCCGCACCGTGCAGTGCGAAGTGCTCAAGATCGACGACGCCC
>CAYQAJ010000068.1:0-19701 GCA_964415245.1 uncultured Pirellulaceae bacterium
GGCATCCTTGGGAATCAATCCGGGAATGTATCCACCGACCTTCCATTGTGGATTTTCGCCGTCGTCGAACAGCCCCGCTACTTTCCGCCAGGGGCCCCAGGGGTTGGCCGCCACGTACAGGGCCCCCGGCGCCGCGGTAAGAAACAAATAACGCTGCGTTGGTTCGTGGTACATCGAGGAAGCGGTCATAAACGATTGCAAGCCAGCGAGCGGGCGGGCATCCGACTCAACCGCCGACCATTTGGGCGAGTTTTTCTGGTCGAACCCGGCGTAGTATTCATAACTGCCGTAGTCGGCCACGCGGTCGCGGAAAACGCGAGCCAGGTATACCGTGCCCTCCTCGTAGTCGGGGCGGCCGTCTCGCGCCGGATCCGTGGTCCAGCCGGCCTCGCTGCCGATTCCAAAAGCGTAGACGTATCCGTCCTGGTTCAACTGGTAATCCCGCCCCATGTTGATGAACATCAATACGCGAAACACACTCGGCGCAGCCCAGGGAGAGTTCGGAACCTCGGTCCAAGTGCGGCCGTGATCGTCGGAGTAAGCTAGCCAGCCGAGCTCCACGTGACCGGCGGGAGAGTGCCCCGCCAGATAGAAGCGGCCATCGACGCAAAGCAGGCTCGATGGCTTGTCGTTGCGGTCGACCATCGTACTGGCGGTGTCGTCGAACCATTCGATTCCGCTTGGGATATTGCGGGCAATGATGGATTCGGTTGGATCGGCGGGGCGATCGAAGTGCGGGACCGGCCCTGCCAGCCGCAACAGCCCGGCGTCGGTGAGTCGCGCAGTCGGCAGTTCTTTCCCTACGACGTCGAAAGTCTGGGTGAAAATAAAATGGAAAATATCGTCGTCGGGGTTGCGCGGCGGCGGACGCACCACGACGACGTGCCCAGCAGGTCGGCCCAGCGACGGAATGTACTCTCCCAGGCCGGTACCGTCGCCAAAAGTTACATACAGATTCCCGTCGTCTGCCCAGGTAGGCATCCACAGATCGCCGAAATGCGGCAGGAAGACCGGTTCGCCGACGATGCGGGCCGACTGGATTCTTCGGGGCTCCGGGACTTGCCGAGTCTGGGTCACGGGCTGTGCCGCGCACGATGCCATCAGCGCAGGTCCCAAGGCGAGCAGAATGTGCAGTCGCAATACCGAGTTGCGGCGCTCGAAGCAAGACACGACTTCTCCCCCCATTTCTCGACGTCGCAGCAAGGAGGTCATTATACTGCTCGTGGCGAGTGATCGAAGCACAGGGCTGTGTGCGCACGGGCAAATAAGGGGGGCATCATCATGCGTCAGGCAATGTACAAGAGCGATACGCGGAACATGACGCTTCTCGGGCTTTGCCTGGCAATGGCGCTGGCCATGCCGTGTCGTGCCACCGTGCATGCCGCCGAAAAGCCGCTGGGGCTGCATCCTGATAATCCGCACTACTTGCTGTTTCGCGGCAAGCCGGCGGTGCTCATTACCTCGGGCGAGCATTACGGCGCGGTTCTCAATAGCGATTTCAACTACGAGAAGTATCTCGACACGCTGCACTCGTACGGGTTCAATCTCACCCGCACGTTCACGGGCGCCTATTGCGAGCCGCCGACCGCGTTTGGCATCGTCGACAACACGCTGGCACCGGCCGAGGGGAAGCTGCTGTGTCCCTGGGCCCGCAGCGACGAGCCCGGCTATGCTCGCGGCGGCAACAAGTTCGACCTGTCGCGGTGGGACGACGCGTACTTCCACCGGCTGCGCGACTTTGTGGCCCAGGCGGGCAAGCGTGGCATCGTGGTCGAGCTGGTGCTGTTCTGCCCGTTCTACGGAGACGAACAGTGGAACATCAGCCCCATGAACGCCGCCAACAACACGGGTGGCGTGGGCAAGGTGAAGCGCGAGGAAGTGTACACGCTCAAGGACGACAAACTGACCCGCGTGCAGGAGGAGATGATCCGCAAGATCGTCCGCGAGTTGAAGGATGCGGACAATCTTTACTACGAGATTTGCAACGAGCCGTACTTCGGCGGCGTGACCCTCGATTGGCAGCAGCACATGGCCCGGGTCATCGCCGAAACGGAGAAAGAGCTGGGTGTCGAGCACCTCATCGCCCAGAACATCGCCAACGGCGGACAAAAGGTCGAGCGGCCATTGGAGCACGTGTCGATCTTCAACTTCCATTACGCTACGCCGCCGGTGACCGTGGCCGAGAACTACGGCCTCAACCGTCCGCTGGGCGACGACGAGACGGGCTTCAAAGGTCGCGACGACAAGCCGTACCGTATCGAAGGCTGGCAGTTCCTGATGGCGGGCGGGGCGATCTATGACAACCTCGACTACTCGCTCACCTGCGGGCACGAAGACGGCTCCGCCACGACCGATGCACCCGGCGGCGGTGGACCGGACTTGCAAAAGCAGCTTTCGATTCTCAAGCGGTTCGTCGAAGGGTTCGACTTCGTGAGCATGAAGCCTGACACTTTACCGTTCAAAAAGGTTGCGCCAAGCGAGACGGCGATCTGGGCGCTGGTCGAACCAGGTCGCGCGTATGCCGTGCATCTCGCGGGCAAAGGGCCGATCGAGCTGTCGGTCGAATTACCCGAAGGGTCGTACCAGGCCGAATGGGTCGACACGAAATCGGGCGAGGTGACAGGCAGCGAGGACTTTCAGCACAAGGGCGGCGTGCGCACGTTACGCTCACCCGGGTTCAAAGAAGACATCGCCCTGCGGATTGTGCGCGAAAAGTAGGTCCCGTCTGCCGGACGGGACCTGAGTGAAAACCGACGTCGCGCCACGCGCGAAGGTCCCGCTCGGCAAGCGGGACCTACTTGGGCGAACCTGACTGGTGACAGTTGCCTCTTTGCAGAGTAGAATTGAACGTTGTACGTGGCCGATTGCGACCGGGCAGGTCCGGACGGCCGAACCTGCCCCGTAGTTTGGGCCGCTGAATTCAGGAACGGCAACATAGCGGACGGCACGCGGAGAGGCTGTTAGTTCTCGCGTGCCTGCTACGTCCGGGCACGAGTGCCCGGAGAAAGGGAGGTTTCGTGGCGCAAATGACAGCGGGGCCGGCGGCGCCGTATCGGGCCAATCCCGAGCGCAGCCTGGAACTGGCCCTGGCGGCAGCGCGGGTGGCCGCCGAAAACCGTGGTCAGGATATCGTGGTGCTGGACACGACCGATCTGACCGCTCTCTTCGACTACTTCGTCATCGCCACCGGCACCAGCAGCCGGCAGCTTCGGGCGATCAGCCAGCAGATCGAGCACGTGCTCAAGCACGATCTGGGCGACCGCCGCATGGGCATCGCCGGCTACCGGGAGTCGCGGTGGATCGTGCTCGACTATGGCAGCGTGGTGGTGCACCTGTTCGACGCGGAGACGCGCATCTACTATGGGCTGGAAGACCTGTGGGCCGAGTCGCGTCGCGTCGATTTATCGGAGATCCTCAGTGACGTAGCGTGACGGAACTCTCGGCGCGGTTGGTGGGACGCGACGAGGTGGCGCTGCGGAGCGCTAAACCGCAAGCGGGGTCGCTGGCAGGAGCGGTCGCGCAGTGCGTGTTATGATGGGCGGCGGCGTCACGTTGAACGCTCTCACTCACCGCGAGGCACGGCTGCCCCGATGAATGTACTGGCTCAGATTCGCGAGAGGTTCCGAGTCGCGCTGGCCTCGTTGGGCGACGACGCGGGCGAACCGCTCGACGTCGCAGCTCTTCTCGATGCGATCCGCCCTTCGCAGGATCCCCGCTTCGGCGACTACCAGGCCAACTGCGCCATGCCGCTGGGCAAGCGGCTGGGCAAACCGCCGCGCGACGTGGCGGCCCTGCTGGTCGACCGGCTGAACGTGGCCGACGTGTGCGGCCCGCCCGAGATCGCCGGGCCGGGCTTCATCAATCTGCGGCTCGACGACGGGTGGCTCATCGGCCAGCTAGCCGCCATTGCCGCCGATGAACGGTTGGGCGTGCCGCGCGTCGCCAGGCCGCGGACGTTCGTGCTCGACTTCTCTTCGCCCAACGTGGCCAAGCCGATGCACGTGGGGCACATTCGCTCGACGGTGATCGGCGATGCCCTGTGCCGCATGCTGCGACTGGCCGGCCACAAGGTGACGAGCGACAACCACCTCGGCGATTGGGGCACGCAGTTCGGCATGATTATCTACGGCTACAAGAACTTTCGCAACGAGTCGGCCTACCAGCGGCGACCCGTCGAAGAGCTGGGCCGGCTCTACCGGCTGGTCAACAGAATCGCCGAGTATCACGACGCGCGGGAGCAGCTTTCTGCCGCGGAGCGAAAGATCGTACACGCTCGCGAAAACCTGGAAGCGGCGAAAGCCGCACCGCCCACAAAGCAGGAAAAGGATGCGGGCAACGGCAAGAAAGGCGCCAAGCCCGACAAGGTCATCAAGCGGCTCGAAGCGCAGCTCGACGAAGCCCAGCGCGAGCGCGACGCGCTGTCCGCCCGAATCACAACAGTCGACTCCGACCAGAAGCTCGCGGCGCTGGCAAGCGAACACGCCGATATCGGCCAGGCGGTGCTGCGGGAGACAGCCCGTCTGCACGAGGGCGACCCTGAAAACCGCCGCCTGTGGCACCAAATACTCCCCTATTGCCGCGACGAGATTCAGCGCATCTACCAGCGGCTGGGCGTATCGTTCGACCACGAGTACGGCGAGAGTTTTTATCAGGACATGCTCGCCGACGTGGTGGCCGAGCTCAAGCAGCGGGGCATGGCGGTCGAGAGCGACGGAGCGGAGTGCATCTTTCTCGATGGGTTCGACGCCCCCATGATCGTTCGCAAGCGCGACGGCGCGTTTCTGTACGCCACCACCGACCTGGCCACGATCCGCTACCGCATGCAGACGTTCCACCCCGATGCGGTGCTGTACGTCGTCGATCATCGCCAGAGCGAGCACTTTTCGAAACTGTTCGCCGTCGCGCGGCTGTGGGGGTACCAGGACGTCGAGCTGGCTCATATCAGCTTCGGCACGATCCTGGGCGACGATGGCCGGCCTTTTCGCACCCGCGCGGGCGACAACGTGGGGCTCGAATCGCTGTTGGACGAATCGGTCCGCCGCGCGCACGCCGTGGTGGCCGCCAGCGACGACGCCAAACCGGGCGGGCCCGAGATGAGTGAATCGCAGCGCAAAAGCGTGGCCGAGGCGGTGGGCATCGCCGCGCTCAAGTACGCCGACCTGTCGCAGAACCGCACCAGCGACTACGTCTTCAGCTTCGACAAGATGCTGGCCATGAACGGCAATACGGCCACGTACCTGCAATACTCGTACGCGCGGGTGCAGAGCATCTTCGCCAAGGGGGGCGTCGACGTCGAACGATTGCGGGCCGATTTGCCGCCGGTCGTGCTCTCGCACCCGCCCGAACGGGCACTGGCGATGCAGATCGTGCGGCTGCCCGAGGCGCTCGACGAAGCGCTGGCCGATTACCGGCCCAATATCCTGACCAGCTACCTGTTCGAGCTGAGCAAGTGTTACTCGAGCTTTTTCGAGAATTGCCCCGTGCTCAAGGCGGAGAGCGACGACCTGCGAGCGAGCCGGCTCATGCTGTGCGACTTGACGGGGCGCGTGTTGCGGCAGGGATTGGAGTTGTTGGGAATCTGTGTAATTGACAAAATGTAGGTCGTGGGACGTTCGATGACGAAATCACAAATCACAAACAACAACTCACAAACAACTTCCAATCCTCAAATCCCAAAGACCAAAAGTGCGGATCAACATTGGTCATTTGGATTTGGTCATTGCTCATTCGCGCAGCGCGATTCGGTTGTTTGCGGCGATGCGCTCGAGGTGCTGACCGGTTGGCCCGACGAGGTGGTCGACTGTATCGTCACCAGTCCGCCGTACTATCGGCAGCGGGATTATCGTCGCGGTTCGCAGCTTGGGCGGGAAGCAACGCCAGAGGAATACGTCGAGAAGTTGGTCGCCGTGTTCGCCCAGGCTCGCCGCGTGCTCAAGTCGACCGGCACGCTGTGGCTGGTGTTGGGGGACAAGTACGAGGGCGGGCGGCAATTGGGCATTCCCTGGCGGGTGGCGCTGGCGCTCGAATCGGACGGTTGGATCCTCCGCAGCGACATCATCTGGCACAAGCCCAACGCCATGCCTTCGTCAGTGAAGACCCGCCCCACCACCGACCACGAGTATGTGTTTTTCTTCACTCGCTCGGGCCGCTACTACTACGACGCGGACGCGGTGCGCGAGCCGCACGTCACGTTTACCGACGCTAGCCGCATGCGGGGCGGTCGGCGGCACTTTCAACAGCGCGGCGGCACGCCCGAGAACGGCAAGAACCGCGGCAACAACAACCTGCACGACGGCCGGTGGGACCAGGCGTTCCATCCGCTGGGGCGGAACCGTCGCACGGTGTGGTCGATTCCCTTGTCGAAGTTCCGCGAGGCGCACTTCGCCGTTTTCCCCGAACCACTGGTCGAAACGTGCATTCTCGCCGGCTGTCCGCGCGGCGGGCTGGTGCTCGACCCGTTTCTGGGGAGCGGGACAACGGCCGTGGTGGCGCGGCGGCTCACGCGGCACTACGTGGGGATCGATTGCGTGCCCAAGTACTGCGCGATGGCCGAGCGGCGGCTGGCAGCGGGAAATGCAGAGTGCAGAGTGCAGAGTGCAGAATGAGGGAGTGGGTACGGGCAGCGGTCAATGGAATCGTCGCCGAGATCGCGACGTCGGATGCTCAGTCCGCATTCTGCACTCTACACTCTGTACTCTCGACTGCCATCGCATCGCGCGGCTAACGGTCGCCGGCCGACCACTTCATCGGTTCGCCCGGCGCGACGATGGGATACTCGGTGCTCCGCCACGCAGCGCCCGGCAATGTATCGCCCGGCGTTGAGCCGCCGGCCATCGGCTGTCCGGTGGCCATGAGGTAGACGACGGATCCCCACACTGCGATATAGGGCACGAAGAACAGGTATCCGACGCAACAGGTGACGAGACTGAATAGGCTTCCGCCAATACTGACCAGCAGGAAGCCTGCAAAGACAACAAGCTTGTTGCCCCGCATGAACTGCTTCGAAGCAATCATCGATTCGATGACCCCCATGCGGCGATCGACGATCAAGTACGACGACAAGAAGAATATCATGTAGATCACCATCATCGCGATTACAGCCACGATCATCGCCACTACGAATAGTGCCAGGGCCACCATTTGGATCGTATTGTCCGGCACCAAGAAAAGCGCGCCGCCGGGAATCGCGCACACGATTCCTATGGCGAAATTGATTAATTGAATCAAAACGAGCAACCCAAGAACTTTCAAATAGCAGTGCCCGATGTCGAATACCTTTCCCAAGGGCGATGGGTTGCCGCGCGCCACCTGCACCCCGAAATTGATAAGTAGGCACACGAAGCCTGCATTGACGACGAGGCCCCATACCTGCTGCGCCATGAACAGCCCGACCCTCATTCCCAGGTCATTCCCCGCGGCCTGCTGAGCCATACTGAGTGGGAAGCCCACAATCTGCGTGGCCATGCCAATGCCAAAACAGATTAGCGTGAATAGCACGCCCATTCCCACCTGCCCGGTGAAGATCTTCCAGCTATGGCTGAACAACTCACCCAGGTCGATTCGGGAATGAACCAGGTCGCCGGGCCCTACCGTTTTCCACTGGTACGCCGGCTGGTCGGGCGAGACGGCCTTGGCGTAGGGGTTGGTTGGGTCGCCCAATCGCGGCACTGCGCCCGCCGACGCGGGCGAAGCATCGGCAAACGGATTCGGCGCCGAAGCCGCGCTCGTCCCTTCTTTGGCGGCGGGTACGGAAGTCAGCCCGCCGCACTGGGGGCATCGGGCCGTCTTGCCGCGGCTTTCGTCGGGCACGCGCAGCAGCTTGTCGCACCGGCTACAGCGAAGTTCGATGGGCATCGTGAGTTCCGCCGGATCGAGGAACGAATGACCGGAGCGCGGCGATCGTTATCGCAATGTGCACTGGCAAGGGCGCCGTCGACGCGAATAGCGGCGGCGACAAACGTTAGCGTCCCGGGTGCCTCAGAACTTCGGCCGGTTTTGCATCTGCATTCCTTGAAGACCGATATTGAGGAAGAAGAACAGCACCGAAAGGATCAGCACCAGCAGAACGAGGGCACCACCGATGATGGCCATAATCATGCCCGATTGCGTCATACCCCGACCCGACGGATCCATCTGGCCGTTCTTCATGGCCTTGAGATCCATTTGCCCTAGAATCGCACCCGGCACCGCCAGGGCGAGCGCAATCACATCGGCACCCCAACCAATGAAGGGACAGCAGCAGAAGCTAAAGAAGCCTCCGAAGAATGCCAACACCAAGCTGATGATTCCCAGCGTCAGCACCATCCCACCGCGATGAGGCCGATACGAACCGCCGCCGTACCCAGCTCCACCGCTGTAGGCCGGGGCGGAATAGGGATTGGCCGCATTGCTAGGACCCGCCGCAAAGCCGGAAGCCTGCGGCGTCGACGGCGCCGCGCCTGGCGTTTCGTGCGGCGGCAGGTTGCCGAACAGGTCGTCCTGCAGCGGGGCGGCCGCGGGTTTCTGTGTCGGTCCCAGCACGTCGTGAAACGGGTCGGTCGCCGCCTGCTCCGCTTGCTTCGTCGAGGCGGTGGGAATCTGCATCAAGTTTTGGCAGTGCGGGCAGCGACCCTGCTTGCCGGCGCTATTGTCGGGTGTGCGCAACTGCTTGCCGCAGTGTTGGCACTTGAATTCGATGGGCATGGGACGGTCCTGATCACGGGCGGTCGGACATCGATGTGGTCAGTGCGAGGCCGAATGACCACGAGCGTATTCGCCGCTCGGGGTGGCTTCTTGAGGCGTGCTCAAGAGGATACCAAGCGGCGCTGGGCAGGTACACTCACCCAGGGGTCGAAAAACCGCGCAGACTATCGCTCGCGGGCGGCCCTTGCTATGTTGAATCGCCACATGCTCTCCAGCGCCGAAATCCTGGCTCCCGGCGGACGTATCGCGGCACGGCTGCCCGGCTACGAGCACCGGCCGCAGCAGTTGGAGATGGCCGCCGCGGTCGAGCAGGCCATCGCCCGACGCGAGCACTTGATCGTGGAGGCAGGCACGGGCGTCGGCAAGAGCTTCGCCTATCTGGTGCCCGCGGTTCTGGCGGCCACGCAGGAGTCGCACGAGTCGGACGGGGCGAAGTCGCCGCCGCCTCGCGTCGTCATTTCCACGCACACCATCAGCCTGCAAGAGCAGCTTCTGTTCAAGGACCTGCCGCTTTTGCGAAGCGTCATCGGCCGGGAGTTCACGGCCGTGCTGGTCAAAGGGCGCGGCAACTACCTCAGCTTGCGGCGGATGGACATGGCAGCCCGCCGGGCGATGGGCCTGTTCCACGACGACGCCGAGTTCAGCCAGTTGCGGAGCATTGTTGCCTGGTCAAAGAAGACGACCGACGGCTCGCTGGGCGATCTGCCGTTTCGCCCCCTGCCCGGCGTGTGGGACGAAGCGGTGAGCGACAGCGGCAACTGCCTGGGGCGCGAGTGTCCCACGTACAGCAAGTGCTTTTTCTTTGCTGCCCGACGCCGTGCCCAGAACGCGCAGCTCCTGGTGGTCAACCACGCGCTCTTTTTCAGCGATCTGGCTCTGCGCCGCGAGGGGGCAAGCATCTTGCCTGCCTACGACGTCGTGGTGCTCGACGAGGCGCACACGCTGGAGTCGGTGGCCGGCGACCACTTCGGCATCTCGGTCGCGTCGGGACAGGTCGACTACCTGCTCAACAAGCTCTACAACGATCGCACGAACAGGGGGCTGCTGGTGCAGGCGAACCTGGGCGACGCGCAGCGGCAAGTGCTGCGCTGCCGCGACGCCGCCCAGCACTTTTTCGGCGACGTAGTCGACTGGCTGCAAGACAGCGGCGCCAGCGGTCGGGTGCGCGAGCCGGAGCCGGTGGCCGACGCGCTGGGGCCGGAGTTGGTTTCGTTGGCTCGTAGCGTGAAACAGCATGCCTCGACCATCCGCGACGAGAGCGAGCGACTCAATTTCACGTCGGCCGGCGATCGGCTGATGGCGCTGGCGGAGGGGCTCGATGCCTGGCGGACCCACACAATAGAAGGGGCTGTGTACTGGGCCGAAGCGAGCCGCTCGCGTCGCGGCGCGCAGCGGGTGCGGCTGGCGGCCGCGCCGATCGACGTCGGTCCCGCCTTGAGAGAGCATCTGTTCGAGAAGACGCCCACCGTCATCATGACCAGCGCGACGCTTTCGGTGGGGCGCCCCGCGTCATTCCAGTTCTTCCAGTCGCGCGTCGGCCTCACGCACGCCCAGACGCTCCGCCTGGGAAGCCCGTTCGATTACCGCCGCCAAGTGAAGCTGATCGTGGTGCGGGGCATGCCCGACCCCACGCAAGACAAGGAAGCGTACGAACGGGCCGTCGGCGCCATGGTCCGCCGCTACGTGGAGCGGACCGATGGCCGGGCCTTCGTGCTGTTCACCAGTTACGACCTGTTGCGGCGGATCGAAGCCGAGCTGACGCCCTGGCTGGCCGCGCGCAACATGGGCCTGTTCACGCAGGCGGGCGAACTGCCGCGGCACGAGATGCTCGAGCGGTTCAAGGCCCAACCGCGCTCGGTGCTGTTGGGCACCGACAGCTTCTGGCAAGGAGTCGACGTGCCGGGCGACGCGCTGCAGAACGTCATTATTACCAAGCTCCCGTTCAGCGTGCCCGACCAACCGCTGTTGGAAGCGCGGCTGGAAGCGATTCGCGCCGCCGGCGGCAACCCGTTCCGCGATTACCAGTTGCCCGAGGCGGTGATCAAGCTGCGGCAGGGCTTTGGGCGGCTGATCCGCACGCAGCAAGACCACGGCATTGTGGTCGTGCTTGATCCGCGTGTGACGACGCGCCAGTACGGGCGGCTGTTTCTCGATTCGCTCCCCGATTGCGAGCGGGTCGAGGAGAATGTCGAGGAAAGTGCAGAGCGCAGAATGCAGAGTGCAGAATCCAGAGCGCGGAGTGCCGAATCGCCACGCGGCCGCCCGACGGAAAAGTCGTAACGTCGTTTAGCCCGGAGCGGGCGGCGACGGCCCGTTTGATGTTGATCCAAAAAACCGTCCGGAAAAGGGGACAGGCACACTTTGCTCCGCAGACTCCGCAAAATGAGCCAGTCCCCGACGGTATCTCGTTTAGCCCGGAGCCAACGGCGACGGCGCGCTCACTGCTTCAGCGGTCGGCCCATGGCGTCGCGGTTGAACGAACCGGTGAGGATCAAGATTCCTTCGATGAGTCCCCACCATCCGCCGACGCAGCACGTGAAAATTGTGACGAAAATCTGCGTCACTCCGATGCCCGTGTAGCCGAGATAAAAGCGGTGCACTCCCCACGCGCCGAGGAAAATGCCCAACAGCCCGGCCACGAGCTTCGACTTGACGGCACCGCCCGCGTTCGTATTCCCGGCGACCTGGTCCGCGCCTGACGGAGCGCTCGTCGCGGTCGCATACGACCCGCTCGCGCGGCTGCGGCGCCGACCGCCGTAGCGCGCCAAGGGACTGGTGTCGGCTGCCGCGAAATCAAACGGGTTATCGCTGGCCGCCTGCTGCTCGTCGTCGCCCGACGAAGCGCCGACCGACGCCGTCTGTCCCGCTAATTGCGGGTACACGTCGCTGGCCCATTGCCACTGCGGGTCCCCTTCGCGCAGCACCTGACAGCGGGCGGTCAACCGACCCTCGGCGACCCAGGAATCGAGCTCGGCCTTGGGGACGGGCCCGTATTGGGTCTGGTCCTCGGTCTTCAGATACCACTTATCCACCGGCGCGGCCGCGCCGGCCGGAGCCGGTGTCGGAGTCGAGGCTGCGGGAGCCGACGCCGCAGGAGTGGATGCAGCCGGAGCCGACGGGGCTGGTTTCGACGGGGCCGGACTCGACGGGGCTGGTTTCGAAGCTGCCGGATTCGAGGAGCCAGCCGACCCGCTCGCCGGCACGCTCACGGCCGCCTGGCATTGGGGGCACTTGATCCGCTTGCCCGCGGCCTTGTCTGGCACGCGCAAGCGACGGTTGCAACTGGAACAGACGACTTCAATCGGCATGGCTGGCTATCCAGCAGCAAATCACGAAGCGTTGATGAAAGTCTTGGCGGGCGACGCGATCGGCGGACCGACGATGCCAGCAGGGTGGGCATCGCCCACCTTCCTGCTCAGTTGCCGATGCCGCATGGGCACCGCCCAGCAGACCGATTCCGGTTGTGGATCCTGTTATATAGTAGCTTCCCCCAGCGGCGCCTTCTATGTCGGGCCCGGTCCAGCCCTGCGACGGCGGATTTCGCCCTGACGGCGTGCGTTGTGCCCCGAACGACCGGCAGGCATAATGAGCATCCAATGTAACCCGAAGTGTCAGCGAGGGCGGGCCGCTGGTTCGGCGTTCATCCTACACGATCCTACGCTTTCGCTTCGCGCATTCGGTCGATGATCCCTCGCTGACGCTTCGGGTTGCGATTTCATTACGCCGCTAACCAAGAGGATCCTCCATGCACGCCACCTGCTCCCGCCGACGCTTTCTCGTTCTCAGTGCCGCCGCCACCGCCGGCGCCACTCTGTTCGACGTTCCCGCGGTGCTGCGCGCCAGTGGGCTGGCCGACGACGACCCTTATGGGGGGTTTCCCATGGGAGTGCAGAGCTACTCGCTCCGCAATTTCAACACGCTCGAAGCGGTGCGGCACATTCAGGGAATGGGCCTGCACTTCGTGGAGTTTTATAGCAAACATCTCGATCCGGCGGCGACCGACGAGCAGATTGCATCGACCAAAAAGCTGCTGGCCGAGGCGAAGATCGCCCTCAATGCCCACGGCGTGAATGGTTTCACCAAAGACCACGACGCCAACCGCCGCTTGTTCGAATTTGCCCGTCGGGCGGGCATCCGCAACATCACCGCCAACCCCGAGCCCGATTCGTTCGACAGCCTGGACAAGCTCGTGGCCGAGTACGACATCCGCATCGCCATTCACAACCACGGCCCGGGGGCGCTGTACGACAAAATCGACGATGTGAAACGGGCCGTCGACGGGCACCACAAGTGGATCGGCGCGTGCATCGACACGGGCCACTTCATCCGCAGCAAGGAGGACCCGGTGAAGGCGGTGCATGAATTGGGCCCGCGCGTGTTTGCGCTGCACGTGAAGGACGAAGCAAAGCAGGAAGCCGACTCGCACAACGTGGTCATCGGCACGGGGCACTTAGACGTAGTGGGAATGTTCCGCGCGCTGCGCAGAATAAAATTCCCCGCCGACGGCTCGCTCTCGCTGGAGTACGAGGCCAACCCCGACAACCCCATCGACGACATGAAGCAGTGCCTGGCCGTGGCGCGTGAGGCGATCAAGGAAGCGGCGAGTTAGCGGGCAGCCAGGTAACTCGATGCGTCAAAGTGGGTCATACTTTCCAACGTGGCCCGACGAGTCAGCAACGATCGGACTCTTCGATGTAACCCGAAGCGTCAGCGTATGTGCGGGGGCCACGGTCTCCTTTAGGCGGTCCCCCTTGCCCACGCGTCGGGTTACGATTGCGCGGGCGGACCGCTCGGTTGACCGCGTGGCGCGCCAAGCGTAAAGTGAATGTTTGCGTTCAGCCCGCCGGCCGACGCGGTCTGTCACGTCTTCGCGACCGGTGTGGGGCGCTGTGCTTTTTTTGGCCGCCGATGTTAGCTACTCGCATTATTCCCTGTCTCGACGTCGACTGCGGGCGGGTCGTCAAAGGCACCAATTTTGTGAACCTGCGCGACGCGGGCGATCCCGTGCAGGTTGCCGCGCGGTACGAGGAGGAGGGAGCCGACGAGCTGGTGTTCCTCGACATCACCGCCAGCCATGAGGAGCGGGACATCATGATCGACGTCGTCCGCCGCACGGCGGAAGTCGCGTTCATGCCGCTTACCGTGGGCGGCGGGGTGCGCGATATCGACGACATCCGCGACCTGTTGAACGCGGGAAGCGACAAGGTTTCGATCAATTCGGCCGCCTGCCGCGACCCTGAGTTCGTCCGCAAGGCTGCGCGACGCTTCGGCAGCCAGTGCATCGTCGTCAACATCGACCCCAAGCGAGTTCGCCATAACGGCGATACCGTGTGGGAGGTGCACGTCAACGGCGGCCGCATTCCCACCGGACTCGAAGCGGTGGCGTGGGCCCGGCAGGTCGAGGAACTGGGAGCCGGTGAAATCGTGCTCACCAGCATGGATCGCGACGGCACCTGCGACGGCTACGACCTGGAGCTGACCCGCGCCGTGAGCGACGCGGTTTCCATTCCGGTGGTCGCCAGCGGAGGAGCCGGCCGGCCTGAGCACCTTGCCGACGCCATCGAGATCGGCGGAGCGAGCGCGGCGTTGGCGGCGAGCATTTTTCACTTTGGGCAGTACACGATCCACGAGACGAAAGAGATCATGGCCAAGCGGGGCATTCCCGTGCGGCTGTGAAGACCGATCTGACAGCCTGACTCATCACGCAGTTTTGACGAACCTGCGCGGCGGCAAGCCGCGAAAGATTGATTCACGGGAGCAAATCAGCCATGGCCACGTCCGATCTCGAGACGGAAGTAACGAAACAACCGACCGGCGGAGATGCTGCTCTCGACGAGCAGATGAAGAAGTACTTGCGCCGCCGGGAAGAGCTCGAGGTCGACAAGTATTTTCGCGCTCTGGTGAAGCTGGAAGGAAGCGACCTGCACATGAAGGTCGGCCGACCTCCCATGGTCCGCGTCCGCAACGAGCTTCGTCCCTTGAACCGCGGGCCGGTCGACGCCGAGGAAATGGTCCGCCTGCTGTTCCCCATGATGGACGACCGCAACCGCGCCATTTTCGACGACACCGGTGGCGCCGACTTCGCCCACGTGTGCGACGTCGACGGCGTCAGTTGGCGGTTCCGCGTCAACATGCTGATGCAGATGGGCAACATGGGCCTGGTGGCGCGAAGGGTGAACAACTTCATTCCCGACTTTCGCGGCCTGTTTCTCCCTCCGTCGATGGAGAAGCTGTGCCTGTACGACCAGGGAATGATCCTGTTGGCGGGCGTGACCGGCTCGGGCAAGAGTACGACCATCGCCTCGATGCTCAACTACATCAACCAACGCGAACGCGTGCACATCCTCACGTTGGAAGACCCCATCGAATTCGTGTTCACCGAAGACAAGGCGGTGATCAACCAGCGCGAAGTGGGCATCGACGTGAAGGATTTCAGCATCGGCATGAAGCACGCCGTCCGCGAAGATCCCGACGTGATGCTCGTCGGCGAAATGCGCGACGAGGAAACGTTCATGACCGCCATTCACGCGGCGGAGACGGGGCACCTCGTGTTCGGCACCATCCACGCCTCCAGCGGCCCCACGACGATCGGCCGCATCCTCGACCTGTTCTCCGAGGAGATGCACGGGGCCCTGCGCAGCGCTATCGCCTCGAACATGAAGGGCATCGTGGCCCAGAAGCTGCTCCCTTCCATCAAGCCCGGCGTGCAGCGCGTGCCCACCGTCGAGATCATGCTGTTCACTCCCATGATTCGCAAACTGGTGCTGGAAGGGCAGGACCACAAACTGGCCGACGCCATTCGCATCGGCGTTGCCGATGGTATGCAGGACTTCACCATGAGCCTCAAGCAACTAATCGACGACAGACTGATCGACCGGCCCACCGCGTTTGCCGTGGCTCCCAACCCCGACGCGCTCAAGATGGCGCTCAAGGGCATTAACGTGTCGGAGCCGGGAATCCTATGAGCTTTGCGGCGCCGCGGTTCCCCTCGCCGGCGCCGGTGTTGTGCAGAATCGCCGATCGAAAGTCCTCGCCAGCGGCCCCTCCCTTAACCTATCGAGCCCGGCAACATGGCACGCAAGAAGCAACAGCAGAACCTGCCTCCCCCCATCGCGTTCGAGGCCGGCGGCGCCGACGATCAGCAGCGGCAGACCAACCTTATCCAATCGCGGCAAGCGCCCGGCTTTCCGTTTGCCTGCGAATTGATGGCCGACGCTCTGCTCAAGCGCGCCGGAGCCATCCTTCTCGATTACACCCGCGACTCGGTCGCCGTGCGATACCAAGTCGACGGGATGTGGCACAACCTTCCCCCCCGCGACCGCCAGAGCGGCGACGCCATGTTGGCCGTTCTCAAGAAGCTGGCCGACCTCAACTTCAACGAGCGACGCGCTCGCCAGCAAGGCAAGTTCGAGGCGGGATTCCTTCGCAAGAAATTCAAGTGCACCATCACCAGCCAGGGGACCAAGACGGGCGAACGCGTCGTGCTGAAAATGGCGGACAAGAGGCACCGCTTCGAGTCGCTCGAGCAGCTCGGCATGCGCGACAAAATGCGAGAGCAGCTTCTGGAGGCATTGGGAGCGCGGCAGGGATTGATCGTCTTCTCCGCGACGCCCGAGGGAGGACTGACCACCACCTGGAACGTGGCCCTCAGCTCCACCGACCGGTTCACGCGCGACTTCGTGTTGGTCGAGGCGGAAGGTAGCGACGACGAGGAAATCATCAACGTCGAGTCGGTCTGCTTCAAGCCCGCCGAGGGGGAATCGCCCGATACGCGTCTTCCCACGGTGCTCCTCAAGCAGCCCGACGTGGTGCTGGTGCCCGAGCTGACCAACGCCAAGACGGTCGAGCTGGTTTGTCGCTACGTGATCGACGAGAAAAAGCTGGCGATTGTACGCACGCGAGCCCGCGATGCCGCCGAGGCGCTGCTGCGGATCGTGGCGTACCAGGGTCCGGCCAAAGAGCTGGCACAGTGCCTCACCGCGGTCGTGAATCAGCGGCTGATTCGCAAGCTGTGCGAAACGTGCCGGCAGCCGTTCCAGCCTCCCCCGCAGCTTTTGCAAAAGCTCGGAATTCCGCCGGGACGCCTGAAGGTCATGTACCAGGAATACCGGCCGCCTCCCCCCGAGCAGCAGGTCGACGAACGGGGCCGGCCGGTCGAGATTCCCATTTGTCCGAAGTGTGGGGGGCTCGGCTTTTTCGGACAGACCGCCATCTTCGAGCTGCTTACCGTCGACGACAACCTGCGAAAGGCTCTACAATCGCAGCCGCGGCTGGAAGTGCTGCGGCAAACTGCCCGCGCCGGCGGACATCGCACCGTGCAAGAGGAGGGCATCGTGTTGGTGGCGCGGGGCGTGACCTCGATCACCGAGCTGCAGCGCGTGATGAAGCAATAGGCCAACGGCCTTCCGCGTCGAACCGCTGCCGCCTACCCTTCGTAGACTCAAGAAGCACCCGCCGCGCCGCCGCGAGCCGATCATCCATCGTCGACCACTCGCCTTCGGCCCTGATAGCGCTTAGGGCGGGCTGCCTGGGAAGCATGACAGTAGGGCCCGCCTTGAGGGTGGCCCGCTTTAGGACGAAACGATGGCAAGTAAAGCCCAGTGGCGTTCGGCACCCGACCCGGAGACCGACCAGCGGCGCTACCGAATCGTCAGCCGGCTGGCGATGGTGTCGCTGGTCCTGGCGATTCTGTCGAGCTTGGCCTTGTTGCGCCCGCTGCTCTGGATCGTGCCGCCCACGGCGGCCGCGCTGGCCGTGTGTGCTTTGGCGTCGATTTCCCGACGAAGCTCCGAACTATCGGGCCGCGCCGTGGCCCTCGCGGCCCTCGCCATAGCATTGATAATGGGCTTCTGGGCGCCGACGCGACATTTCAGCCGCCAGCACTACCTCTCCCGGCAAGCCGCGCAGTTCTCGCGCGAGTGGCTGGAGTTGCTGCGACAAGGAAGGCTCTACGATGCGCATCAGCTCCACCTGTCGCTGAAAAATCGCAGCCCGGCCACCGCGTCGCTCGAGGAGGAGTACGCCAACCGCGACACTCCCGACGACGTTGCGGCGCGCCACAGTCCGGGTGGCTATTACCCTCCCGTAAAGCTAGGCGATGCCTACGACACGTTCTTCGCCCAGGAAACCCCCAAGCGCCTCGCCGAGCTGGGAGAGCGCGCCCAGTATCATTTCCTGAGAACGGACCGCGTCACGAGTGACAAATCCCGGCACGCCGACGCGGTGCAAACGCGGTACCGCGTCGACTATGAAGAAGGTGGCCAGCCGCACAGCTTTCAGATCCACGTTCTGGTGGTTCGCGTACTGCAGCCAGACTCGGACGAAGGACACTGGCGCATCGACAACGTGACCAAGGTTTCCGGCGCGTCGACGCCGTGACGGCAGGGAACGTTCCTCCTTCGGCATTCCCCGTTCCGCTAATTGAACAGAGGAGATTCTCCTCCCTGATTCGCGCTCGCCTCGCGCGCCACGGCGGCTCACTCGCTCATTCCAGCTCCAGGTCGGCGGCCGCCGGGCGCTCATTCTTATAGATTTTGAACAGCACGAACAGGCCGCCCGCGTCTTTGTGGTAAACGACGTACAGATCGTAACTGGTGAACAGCAGCCCGCGCCGCCAACTGTAGCGATCGATGGCGAATTGCCCCGCATCCTCGCGCGGGTGCTCGGGCTCGCCGATTGCACTCTTCACGTCCACGTCGGTCACGGGTTTCTTGATCTCGCCCATGCTGGGCTGCTCGGCATCCGTCAGCAGCGCATCGACGGCATCGTAGGCCTGGTTCAGTCGCGGCGCAGCCACGAAACGATCGTAGACAAGCGCGGCCAACAGCACGACCAGAATCACCAACAACAAACCGCGCAGGGCGAGCATGGTAGGATTGCGGCTCTTTGCCGACGGCGGTTGGCCTTGCTGCTCGGACATGATCGTTTCTCCCAAAGACGAGGAATCCGGGAAGCGGTGAACCGTGCGACGAGTCGGCACCGGCGACGACTGGACCGCGACACGGGGGCGACGCCGAAATCGGCGCGGAGTCGCCCGGCGCCGGCATCAGTCTACCCATGCCACCGCAGATCGGCCAGTGCCCGCCGACCGCGAACCAAGACCTGTTGCCGTGCGGCTCCATAATTCCTCAACCGCCCGCCGTTTGGTGTCGGGTGCGGGCGGCGGTTAAAATGGGCCCGGCGCTTTCGCGCGACGTAGAACCCCGGAGCCGCGCGAACCAGCCGGCTCTCCACGCTCACGAGCACGTTCTTTCGCGACATGGCGGGTCGGAGTCGTTCGTCCTGGCGCGGCGGCAATTCCAAAGTCTCTGCATTCATGAACATGTTGCCAGGCGAACCGCCGTTTCCGCCGTCGCAGCAGCACAACCGCCGCGCCTGGGACGCGCGCGTGAGCGAGAACCGCACCTTCACCCGGCCTGCCACCGACGAGCAGTTCGCCAACCCTTTACAAACCATCGACCCGCCCCATTGGCTGGGGGGCAGCATCCGCGGTTGGCGCGTGCTGTGCCTTGCTGCGGGCGGAGGCTCCGCCGGCCCGCTCTACGCCGCCGCCGGCGCCGTCGTCACCGTGGTCGACATCAGCCCCCGCATGCTGGCTCTCGACCATCAGGTCGCCGCCGAGCGGAATCTCGAGCTGCGCACTGTCGAGACTTCGATGGACGACCTGTCGATGTTCGCCCCCGGCGAGTTCGACCTCGTCGTACAACCGGTGAGCACCTGCTACGTGCCTGACGTCGCCAGGGTCTACACCGAGGTGGCCCGCGTGGTCCGTGCCGGCGGCTTGTACATCAGCCAGCACAAACAGCCGGCAAGCTTACAGGCCGACATCCGCCCCAGCCCCCGCGGCTACGAGCTGATCGAGACGTACTACCGCACCGGCCCGCTGCCGCCGGTCACCGGCAGTCGCCACCGCGAAGAGGGATCGCTCGAATACCTGCACCGCTGGGAACAGCTCGTGGGCGGACTGTGCCGCTCGGGCTTCGTCGTCGAAGACCTGGCCGAACCGATGCACGCCGACCA